>DOUU01000504.1:30298-30428 GCA_003520425.1 Deltaproteobacteria bacterium | reverse complement strand
GACCGTTCCCGACACGTTCCTTGAGCAAGCGGATCAGGTTGTGAATCTCGATCTTGCCGTTGAAGACCTCCTCGAGCGGCTGCGCACCGGAAAGATCTACGCACCCGAGAAGGTGACGCGCGCCCTCGAG
>DOUU01000504.1:0-30182 GCA_003520425.1 Deltaproteobacteria bacterium | reverse complement strand
CGGGCCGCCTCAATACGGACTGGTACGTGGTGTATGTCGAAGCACCCGAGGAGGCGCCGGACCGCATCGATTCCGCCACCCAGCGCGTCCTTCACGCAAACATCCAGAAAGCCACCGAGCTTGGAGCCGAGGTGGTTCGGCTCCAGGGAGACGACATCGTCGCAACACTGCTTGACTTTGCGCGCTCCCACGCCGTGGCCCATATCCTCATCGGGCGCACGCACGCCTCCTTCTGGCAGCACCTTCGGCGGGGTGACTTCGTGCAGCGGATGGTCCGAGAGGGCGACGACTTCGACCTCCATATCTGCGGACTTCCCGAGCGGGAATCCGCGTCATGAGCTCGCGGGTTCGCACGATCACGGCCTGCCTGCCCCTTGCTCTGGCACTCATCACCATCGCCGTCGCAGCCGTCCAGTTCGTTTCTTCTCTTGGCCGAACCTCGCTTTCCCTCTTGTCGGAGAATTACCGGAGCGCGCTCATCGCCCAGCGCATGGAAGCGGAGCTGGACCAGCTGGCGAGAGAAGTCCATCGCGTGGCTGCCGGTCTCGAGGATCGGACGCTTGCGCAGGGGAGTTCGGACGAAAAAGCGTTCCAATCCGATCTTGCTCTCCAGGAGGGGACGATCCGGGAGCCCCGCGCCGCAGAGCTCGCGGCGACCCTTCGCCAGGAGTGGGCGGACTTTCAATCCGGCCTTCGGGCCTGCATGATGAGGGAGAAACTCTCCGAGCGACAAGCCTGCGCGCTCCGCGATCTCGAACCCAGACTCTCCGCCCTAAGCCGTGGGTCCACGCTTCTTCTTCAGCAAGAACAAGAGGCGACGATCCAAGCGGGCAAGAATCTCCTCGGCCGCTTCGGGGCGCTCACGGGATGGCTCCTGGTCTTGGCGCTCGCAGCAACTGCGATCGGGTTTGGATGCGCTTGGCTGCTGACGAGTCGCGCCATGCAACCCCTTGTTACCCTTTCCAGGGCCATCGAGCAGTTCGGACGGGGGGACCTCGCCGTCCGAGCCCATGTGCGTGGTGGAGAGGAGGTGCGTGCACTCGCCAGAGCGTTCAACGACATGGCAGACCGGATGGAGCAATACCGACGCAGCTCCTTGGGCGAGATGCTCCACACGCAGCTTGCGGCCAAGGCGGTGCTCAACAGCCTTCCCGATCCCGTCTTCGTCTTCGATCTCGACGGCGACATTCTGAGCCTCAATCCGGCGGCCGAAAAGCTCCTTCCGAGCGATGGCAGCTGCATGCCGACGCTCCGCGGACTCGATCCCCACCTGCGAGCGGCGGTCGATACCCTGCGCTGGCACGTCCTCCAAGGGAAGGGAGCGGTCTCGCCGACGAGCTTCGACGAAGCGGTACGCCTCTCGCCCCCCCATGACGATCGACTCTTCCTCCCGCGCGCTGAGCCGGTACAGGATCAGGACGGCAGCATTGTCGCCGCTACAGTGCTGCTTCAAGACGTAACGCGGCTGAGCCGCTTCGACGAGCTCCGAAACGACCTCGTCCTTACCACTGCACATCAGTTTCGAACGCCCCTCACGTCCGTGCGGATGGCGATCCATCTGTGCCTCGAAGGGGTCGCCGGTTCGCTTTCGGAAAAGCAGCAGGACCTGCTCGAAGCGGCGCGCGAGGAGTGCGAGAGACTTCACTCCAGCATAAACGAGATGCTCGATCTGGCGCGACTCCAGTCGGCCACGATCGAGCTGGACCAGGAGGAGATCTTCGCGGGAGATCTGCTTTCGCGCGCGCTTCGGACCTACCGGAGCAATGCAGCCGCGCGGTCCGTGGCGATCCGCATCGAGCCTGTGCGAGAAGATCTCAGCGTCTGGGCGGATCAAGAGAGCATCTGGCTGGTTTTTTCAAACTTGATGGAGAACGCACTTCGGCACACCCCGGCGGGCGGGAGCATCACCCTGCGCGCCCGATCCAACGCAGAATCCCTGCGCTTCGAGGTAGAAGACACCGGACCCGGGATTCCCGTTGCGTATCGGGATCGGATCTTCGAAAAATTCTGGCGCGGGCCCGGGAGCAGCATCAACAACACTGGCCTTGGTCTCTCCATCGCACGGACGATGGTGAGCGTGAATGGGGGAGAGATGGGCGTAGAAAGCGGTCCCGAAGCCGGCAGCACGTTTTGGTTCACCCTGCCCCAAGCCAAGCATTCCCCATCGAGGAAAGGGCGCTCGCTGAAAGCCGCAAGTGTCTAAACTTGCGCGCGAGAAGGGCTCCTTGGTTGGAATTGACGGGTTCTCGAGGTTTTTTGCCGATCACCCAAAAGCTCCGCTCGGACCTTCTTCCTTGCGGCGGTGCCTCTCGCCGTTTGCATAGCGCCGGATTCCGCGGCTCGAGGATCTCGACCCATCCGAGCTCTTCCGTAGGAACACTACGCTCCGCGGATCTCGGACTGAATCGCAGGATCGCGGAAGTCCTCATGCGGTCCCATCTGGTGTCTAGAATTCCGGCTTCGCTAGCAGGAGAGGTGGTCGAACTCGGCCCCTAACCCCGCCCCGGGCTGGCCTTCGGTGCCTGGTTCCGAAGCCAGTCCACATACCAGGCTGGAGAGAAGAAGGCCAAATACATCGCGATGACCGCGGCGACGCCAAGTACACCCATGGGGAGCATCGTAACCGGTGTTCCCGACGGCCGGCCGCCGAGCAGGATGGCAACCGCACTAATTGCGGTGAGGGCGCTCGCCATGAGACCGAAGAAGCCCCAGAGAAAGAAACGGTTGGCAACGATCGGATCCGTAAGGCCGAGAGCGAGCCTGCGCCGCGCCATGCGATGATGGTGAAAGCCCTCAAGTGCGGTCCAGAGGAAGGAGCCCGCATAGCCAACCATCGCAATAAACGTCGGCCCTCGGGTCACGAGGGCCGAATCTGCGCCCGGTGGGGCGGCCTTGAGGGCTTGAGCCATAGCCCCCAGGCCAGCAACCATGAACACCGCTCCCACGACCACGAGAACCTTCGCCCATGTCGCTTTTGGCCGAAACACTTGCCAAGTGAAGGCATAGATGAGAGCGATACCGAGCGTGGTGCACGCCGTCGAAACAAACCAGATTGGGAAGTTCATTTCTCCGACCGACCCGAGCCCAAATCGAGAAATGATCCCGCCTGGATATCCGATAGCCCCGACGAGGGCCATCCCGGCACCCATCAGAAACTCCGGGCGCTCACCCGTGCGGCGCGCGAGGAGGAGCATTCGCACCCCGACGATTGCTGTCGTCGCGACAAAGAGCAAGAGCGAGATTCCCATCAGCGCCTGCATAGTCCCTCGCCACGGGGTCTGCGGNNCCCTCGCCACGGGGTCGGGACCCCGGATCCGGTCCGTACCACCCCTTACCGGCGGGGATCGGCGTGATGCGTTCGCTCCTTGATAGGGCATTCCCCTGAGGGCTCGCGGACTGACCCCCGAGACGGCGTCGGCTTCCCGATGCGGCTCCCCACGCTTCCCACCGCGCCCCGCACGAGGTCAGCCCGCAAACACGAACCCGAGAGACCGTCGCTCCTCGCCGTCGCGAGCCACCAAGCGGTGTCGTACCAAAAGAAGTTCCCGTGATCCCCGTGAGGCGGTTTCCCCCGGCGCCTACACGGACAAGAGGGGGTTGAGAGCGATCCCTGCACGTCAGCCGCGCCTTTCGCTCCAAACGAAAGCCGGATTCGGACCGACGGGCGCCCTTGGCCCACTCTCCCGTTGGACGGTGTGGACATGCCGGTGCGCAGCGGGGGGAAGAGTGCCCAAGGCTCCCACGACCCCGAGGATCAGGAGGCCAAGCCCCACCTCTACCGCGATGTTTCGCTGCAGTTCGCGAATCGTCTTCCAAGCGGCCTCGAAACCGGGCGCTACGGGAGCGGAGGCAAGTCGAGGGACCAAGCGGAGGCGACTTGCGCTCGCAACACCAACGGTCGCAACAAAGAGAGCGAGTTTGACAAGAAGGCAGCGGCCATAGTCCGTGCCGAAGAGGCCGGCCAGGTCTCCCACCAAGAGCCAGCTGTTCACAATGCCCGTCCCGAGGAGGCTTGCGACGCTCAGAACGGCAAGTGTGGAGAAACGGATTGTGGCAGCTCGGGCAACGAAGAGCCACCCCTCGTCGCCTGCGCGCCGTGCGGTCGCCAGCAGCAGCGCGAGGGGCACGAGACCACCGAGCCAGATCCCCGCCGCGAGCAGATGTATCGCATCGGCCGCCTGCTCCAGCGCTCCCCGTCCTCCCCTTGCCGCACCCGCGTGGCCTGCCCAAACGAGAGTCAAAAGTTCCGCGGCCGCCAACGCGAAGGCGATCAACAGCGGAGCGCGGGAGTGGCTCCCGAGCTGCTTGCGCCTCAAGGCCAAGGCAACCGCCAAGAGCGTGAGGAGCGCCGTCCGCAAGAGCCAATCGTGCCCGACCTGAGTTTGCGTGACTACAATCGTCACGACCCGACGGCTCAGCGCCTGGCCGCTCATCACAGACGCTTGCAGGAGAAGCCAGAGTGTCCCCGACACAAGGGTCAGGAGGAGCGCGGCGATGGCGATCGGCATGAGCTTTCCCGCGAGAACTCCGAGGTCGATGCGGTGGCCGGCGCGGCCTCCCTGCTTGAAGGCAGGATCGCCGACGAGCAATCGAAACGAGAAGACCCCAGCGAGGGCGACCGCGGACGTGAAATGGATCCAACGCATCACGATGAGCGAGGCGTTCACGTCGGAGGCCACGCCAAGTCTCTAAGGTGCGACGTGGAAGGTAAAGTCGCCTTCCGTCGGGTGGGTATCGACCGACACGACTCGCCAGATCACCTTGTAAGTCCCGGGTGCAAGTGGATTCAGGGATACACGAAGAAGCGTTCCATCATGCGGATCCACCTGCACATCGCCCTTGTCCACCTTCGCGCCCTGCTCGTTCAGAACCTCGACCGTGCTGAAGGCGGGCTCCAGCTCCTGGGTGAAGGCAAGGACCAACTCGCTGGGTGCCGCGCTTACCGTGCTGCCGACTCGCGGCACGGCGTGATCCAGAAAGGCATGTGCCCCCGCTGGCGGGGCGCTCGTCCAACTCAAGCCAAGGAGCAGAGTGGCGCCCGAGAGAACACGAAGGTTCGGCATCTAGCGACCTCCGAAGAGGGGCTTCCCAAAGCTGCGGGGGAAGATGTCATCGAGGTAGAAGTGAAGCTGCGCAATTGCGCCCACGTTATGCCCGGTTCGCGGGTTCGCAGGAATCAAAGCCTCGAACCCCACCTGGAAGTAGGTGGTCGACCAGATGATGCCAGGGCAGATGATCCCGGTCGAAAGACCCTGCTGGCCGCGGTCAAGGGGGGTTTGAAAATTGAACTCCACCAAGGGGATCAGTCGGTTGAAGGGCGCCCTAAGACCGACGTCCAGCACGCTCGCTTGCAGGTACGGAATGCTGTACTCGATGGCGAGGCCGGTACCCAGCACGTGCGGGTTCTGCTCCACGTCTCCCGAGTCGCTCGTGGTCTTGGCCTGCGTCGGGAAGTCCATACTGAGGACGCCGGTCACGGCGAACGGCCGAAGAAACCACAAGCCTTGGGGAAGGTCGCCCAGCCCTTTGCCAAAGAAGAGGCCGGGCGAAATCGTGCTAAAGCGGTCCACGCCCAGGCTGCTGCTGCCCGAGGCGCCGATCTCGGCGCCGACGCCCACGGAAAGGAGGAGTTCGTGGGGCGCGTTCACCAGCAAGAGGTACTTGGCACCGACGTCCAGGTTGGCAAAGCCGGTGACGGACGAGTTTCCCGCCCCCGTGGTCTTGATGTTCTGCCAGGTCTCGGCGATCTCGATCCCGAAGTTCGGCGTGATGCGTTTCGAGATGTCGACGGAGAAGTCGTACTCGACCGTCGAGGGAGAACCCTCCGAGGCCGGGTTGGGAATCAGGGTGATGGTGGGCAGCGACAGTTCGTCCGCCACGAAGGGATCGTCGGTCACAAGAGTGGCTGGAAAGAACCGCTGACCCGCGAAGCCGTGCGCGAGGACATCGCCGGAATCGAAAAATGACGACACCGCCAGGACCAGGATCATCTGGACTGCGGCGCGCACCCCCCTAGGAGTTCGGGTGCACGATTCGCGGGCAAGGCTTCGGCGATCGCCGATCGCCGTCGAGGGAAGCGACGTCGGATGCATTGCAAAACCTCCATCCGCACGCGGGCTTGTGAGTGTGCGCCCACGAATGCGGCAGGCACCGACCAGGAGCGAAATGCGCGGACTAAGCGGTTGGGGGGATCAGACCGATCGTGGGACGGTGTCGATGCTTCTCGAAGGTTCGAGAGGGAGGCCGGAGCCGTGGAGACTGAACTCCCGGTCAGATCGCGGCGGGGAGATGGAGGGCGCGCACGTGATAAGAGCGGCGCCGAGGCCGGGCAAGCTGCCGGCCACAGCCGGTCCTTCATCGCAGCCGCACGGACAGCGAGCCTTCAATGCCGGCGTTGATCGGGCGCTCTTGTCGCTCACGCCGCCTGTGGAGAGGGAGCCGAAGCCGCTCTCTCGCTGGCCGTTCTCCGCAGCGACGTCCGGAACGCTATGGAACGAAAATGAGATGAGTGGATGACACGGGGTGAACAATGCGCCGATAAAGGCGATCGCAATCAGGAGTGCTATCGCACGATCCCCGTGCATTTCGCGCGACCACTCTATGCAATCCCGAGAGCCCCTGCCACGAGTCTGCGCAACATCTCCCCAGCACCCTGAACGTCACCAAAGTCTCGCCGCTCTCATCGCGTCGATCACGTCGAGATTGGAGCGATCGAGATTTTCTCTGCCGGAGCGTGACAGGAGCACGATGGGGCTGGCGCTCCAGGTACCCCCGGCGAGCGATTGGCGTTCGTGCCTTCAGAAGTCCGCTCGGCGTGGGAACTCGCCTTGACCCTGGGAATTCCTGACGAGCGCCCGGAGGCTTGGAGTGCCCCCCCTTGCCTCCACTCTGGACGCTGAGCACGCCCCTGGGCCCTACCCCGTGACACGTGCCGTCGTCCCTCAAGGCGGGCGAGGCTTTCCCGATGACGGCCCCCACGGTGGGCTCCGATCCGCATCTCCCTCCGTGCCCGCGCGCCGGGCGACGGGGAGCCGCTCGCTCCAGCCCGAAGAGCCCGCGAACCTGCAATTTCAACCACTTGCGGCGGAACGCCGCGAGCATTCGCCTGGGCCTCAGCTTTTGCTTGACGCCGCTCCGAAAAGAAACGAAACTAACGATCGTTCTTTTTTGGAGATCGCTTGAGCGCACCGCAAGCTCATCTTCCCGTCCGCGCCCTCCGCAAGGGGCAGCGCACGGCGGAACGCATCCTCGACGCCGCCGAACTTGTCTTTGCTGAAAAGGGCTATGCCGGAACGAGCTTGCGGGATGTTGCGGGGGCTGCGGGACTGCGCATCCCGAGCCTCTACAACCACTTCGCTTCAAAAGAAGCCCTCTACACCGCTGTCTTAGAGCGTGGAATTCGTCCGATTCTCGAAATGCTCACCGCCGAGGGCGCTCGCGAGCGCGCGGAGCGCGAGCTCCTGCTCGAGCAGGTGGTCCAGTTCCTGGCGCAGCACCCAAGCGTCCCGCGGCTCGTGCAGCACGAGGTGCTCGCCGGGGGGCCGCACCTTGCACCCATGCTGGACCGCTGGTTCCAACTCGCTTTCCGCGAGGCCGAGACCGCCATCCGCGCGCTCCCCGGCGCGCGGCGTTGGGGCAAGGAGCAGATCCCCCTGCTTGTGATCGCCCTCTATCACATCGTCATCGGCTACTTCACGCTTGCGCCCTTCTATCAGGCCGTCATCGGCACCGATCTTCTCACGGACGTTGCCGTGCGTCGACAGATCCGATTCTTAAACGACCTTGTGGCGGCACTGCTGCCCGACGTGTAAGGAGTTTCTCATGCGAGACGTCGACTTCCTGGATTCGGCGAATTGGGACGCCTCAATGTCCGAACGGTTGCGCTGGCTGCGCGAGCACGATCCTGTGTACTGGTCCGGGGCCAGCGGCTGCTGGATCGTGACGAAATACGACGATGTCACGGAAGTGTCCAAGGACCAGGACCGGTTCACTTCCGCTCTCGGCGTACGTGCCAACAGTCCCGTGAAGCTCGGTCTGATCGATGAAGCCGAGCCTCGCCACACGGAACTCCGCAGGCTCATCAACAAGGGCTTTTCGCCGCGCATGGTGCGAGTCTGGGAGGAGAAATTCGAGGCGCTTTGCGATGAAATCCTGAGCGCGATCGGCCCGCGGGGCGAGTGCGACTTCGTCACCGAGATCGCAGTGCCGCTGCCGCTCCTCCTCATCGCGGAAATGATGGGGATTCATCGCGAGGATCGCGAACGGTTCCATCATTGGTCCGACACGATGATTGCCGGAGATGGCAACTTTCACCGGCCGGAAATCATGATGAAGGCCGGCCAGGCGTACATGGAATACTCGCGCTACCTCACGGACATCATCGAGGAGCGGCGCCGCGAGCCGCGCGAGGATCTCGTGAGTATTTTGGTCGGCGCGAAGGACGCTGGCCTGCTCAAGCAATTCGATGAAGATCCAGCCCTCTTCGCCGACGACCAAATCGAGCTCGCCAACGACGAGCTGATCAAGATCCTCGTGGTCCTGCTCGTTGCAGGCAACGAGACCACGCGAAATGCCATCTCTGGCGGGATGCAGCTTCTGATCGAGCATCCCCGCGTGCGCCGCGAACTCATCGCTCATCCTGAGAAGATCCCGCTGGCCGTGGAGGAGATGCTCCGCCTCGTCTCTCCGGTNNACGAGCGACACCACGCTCCGGGGCAAGGCGCTGCGGGAGGGCCAGAAGGTGCTGCTCGTTTATCCGTCCGCAAACCGCGACGCCGACGTTTTTCCGGAGCCTGAGCGTTTCGACATCGATCGCGAGCCGCACCACGTGGCATTCGGAATCGGGAGCCACTTCTGCCTCGGGGCGAACCTCGCGCGCATGGAGCTGCGGGTTGCATTTCGCGAGATCCTCCGTCGACTTCCCGACATGGAGTACGCCAGTGGGGGACCCGAGTTCCGACCGTCCGCTCTCGTGCGCTCCTGCGTGCGTTTGCTCGTCCGCTTCACCCCGGAGCGGCGAGCCGCATGACGCACCCTGGAAGACCGGCCTGACTGGAGGCGAAGGCGACCCGAGAGGTGGTGGGCGTGTGCACCGATCTTGACGATTCCTGACCTTGTCGCCCGCTGTGCTGCGCAATGCAACGACCAGGACAGTCCGCTTCCGACACGCCTTGCGGGCATCTCGGGCTCACGCGATCAGCCGCGCTGCTTCTCGAATGCGGTCCATCCAGCTCGCAAGCACTGGCGCATAGGCGCGGGGAACACAGTCGGAGCAGATCTCCTCCGCGAGGGACGAGATCCGCTTGAGAGCGTCGCCGAGCACCATAGAGGACGAAAAGTCCGGCGGCAGGCAGGTGAGAAGATCGTGCAGAGTGCGCAACGAGGATGCGAGATTGGCCAGTATGGCTGCCAGGATCCGGTCGTCCGGTGTGCGTTGAGGCATGTACAGGAGATCGTGAATGGTCTGCATTTCGCTCACGAAGACGAGGGCGGCGCTATCGAGCCGGGCCGCGATCCGGTCGGCGGGTATCGAGCCGCCGTCGCAGAGCGACGCAATCGCGAGAAAGTCCGACAAGCACAGGTGGAGGTTCGTCTGCACGCGGTTTAGGCGGTCTTCAAATGTGGTGCGATGGATCTGGAGAACGAGCTCTTCCTGGCGACGCGACACGAACTTTGCCACCACGGCCCCAAAGATCAAAAGCCCCGCGACGGCTTCGAAGATGGCAAGGATGCGCGCCGGGCCCACTGGCAGCACGTCGCCGTAGCCCACAGACGATGTGGTCACAAAACTGAAATAGATGGCGGTCATGAGGCCCTTGAGGCCTCGACCGACGGGCCTCCCGGCTTCGGTGAGCCAGCCAAATCCGAGAAGGCCCCCAAACCAGTAAATGCAACCGCTCAGAACGACCATCGCGAGCCAGACGCCGAAAAGCTTGGCCGTTGACCAGCGTTCAACGAGATCCAGGAGAGCTGACGTCCAGCGTTGCCAGATGGGGCTTCGTTCCGACTGAACCGCGACGGCTCGTCGCGGCAGATCCGGCATCACACGTTCGCCTCTGGAGCTCACGAGCGGCTCCCCCGCATCTCTCCATTCTTCAATCCCGCCGTGGTAGTGGCGAACCTTCGAGTAGCCAAGTTCGCGGAGTGTGCCCGCGGCAAGCTCGGCACGAGGACAGGTGGGCCCGCCACAATAGACTGCGATCTCCGCGTCCCGGTCGGGCAGAAGGAGGGGCGCGCGAATCGCAACCTCCTCCATAGGGAGACCGATCGCCCCTGGGATGTGCGCCTCCGCGTAGGACGAGGCGGGAAGCACATCCACAATCGTGAGCGACGGGTCGTGGAGGCGCCGCCGAATCTCCTCTCGCGAGATCTCTCCTAAGACGCTCATGGGCGGGACCGTACTCTCCTTTCGCTTACTCCCGTAGTCGAGTCTCGCCGGTCAGCATCGCTCCGAAGCAGCCCAGGAATGGGATTGCGCACCTAGCCGCGACTGTGTCCACCCGCATCGCGCTGCCGGGACGCTCGCCGGCGCTGCCCGGTGGGATCCACGGTTCGCAGTCCGCTCTCGCGAGGCGCTCCCCTCCCCCGTCCGCCTTCGGCGATCCCTCCCCTTGCGCCGAAGACGCCGTTTCTGAAGGTCTTGAGGGCGACCCCACCGCGGCAGCGGCCGATGCGGACCACCTCCCTTCGAGCTTTGCCCGGGGCATCATGCCCTGCCGGCGAAGCATGATCAATCCGGGGACCGTGGAGCGTCTCGTCTCTTCTCGCGGTGGGTCGCGGCTGACCTGTGCGAGATGCGGGTCCCCGGGCGCTCGACCGGGCAATGAGAGTGAGCCGGTGGCTAGGGATGGTCCCCTCCACCGATTCTCGGGTCCTTTCCGCGGCGGCGCATGGCGCAGCGGCTCGACCGCCGCGCCCCTCCCGTGGCGCGCTCGACCCGTGAGCGAGGCACCCACGACGTCTCATCTGTTTCACGACTTAGGCCAAGGAAGCTGCGTCTTCCTTAGCCCCTAGTAGGCGAGCCATCCGAACAGGTAGATCGTGTTGTTTGCCGATGCGTTGCGTCCGAAGCCGTCATAGTTCGAGTGAGCTCCGTTGAACTCGAAGTAGGCCACGTATTGCAAACCAAGCCGTGCGTTCCGCCACGCATTTAGGTCCACTTCCAGGGTCACACCGTCGCTGTTGGGCCGCCCGGTGCGACTGCCGGTGATCGGCGCCGGTGCGTAGAGCACAGGATCCTGGGATCCGAAGGTCACGAAGGGCGCCGCCGTAAAGCTCCAGCGAGAACCCCAATGGAACGTCGTCGCGAGCTGAAAGCTGTTGAGGGCGTCATAGGAATTTTCAGCACCACCAAGCTCGAGGAAGGTTTGGCTGTAGTGTTGTGTCTCGTGGATCCAAGAGGCGTGGGCCGTGATGCTGTTTTCGCCGAGCATCAAGTGGTAGTTCGCGTCGATCCCCACATCCGTGAAGCGGTTCGAGGGCCCAGAAAGCGGCTGAGGACCTCCTGGGGCATTCTGGCCCGGGAAAAGACTCGCTACGAGCCCAAACGTTCCGATCATGAAGTACTGGTTCTCGATTTGCTTCTGAAGTCCGAATCGCCAATACGGAGCCATGTCCGAAATCACGTTGCTTGTGTTGTTCCCGTTGAGCGGGCCGTTGCCGATCCCTTGCGGCGCTGAGCGATACACGCCAGCCTCCGCGTAGACGAGATCATCCCACATCGCATAGCCCGTGACCCCCACCACCTGCTGCGCCAAGGCTCCGGCGATAAGGGGCGACGCCGCCGGGGTCGGCGCGACGGCAGATGAAATGTACGGAAACCGCCAGGCGGGCGTGCTGTTCCACAGGTCTTGCACGGTAGGGTTGTTGTTGACTGAAACCCCGTAGACGAGGCGCTTTTCCATCCACACGGTGTGATCCGCGAACCGGATGTCCGTATTGTCGATTCCGAACGTTCCTGCTGCAGGGGTGTAGGTGAACTGCGTAAATCCCCCGATATGGTTTGTGAACTCCCCGCCATAGAAGAGGCTGACCTGCTGCGGGAACTGTACCGTCGTGTTCTGCACCCGCCCGAGCGTGCCCGCCAAGCCGGTTTGCGATTTCTCCGTCTGCGTAAGCGAGGTTTGAAACATCACCGAGAGAAGGGGGATGATCGGGAGGTCCAGGTCCTTTCGTCCCGCTGAGTTCTTCTGCTCGATTCCGTCGATGTTCCTCAGCACATAGCCGTTCAGCTTGAACTCTCGACCGAAGGCGTTGAGCTCCGGAAACTGGGTATGGCATGCGTTGCAGGGAAGTTTTGTTTGGCGGGCAAAACTTGGAATTGCCCACGCTGCCGGTGACGAGAGCAGCAGCCCAACGACAAGCAAGCCAGAGGTCAAGATCTGTCTGCGAATCACCGCTATTCTCCGATTTCGAATCTCCCGCCGAGCCAGTCATCGTTGCGTGTAGGCCATCAGCGGACTTGCCGCGCTCTTCGATCAACAGATCGCGACGTGCGCAGGGCAGACTGGCCCTACCTGACACATCGAGGCGTGCGAGTACGCTTTGTAAGCCGCATTGTCTGACCGGACAGTAGAAATTCGCTTCGACCGCGTAGCCTCACACCCAAGAGAGACAGGGCACTATTTGTGGACGACAAGCGAGCCGCCCACGGATCTATACGCTTCGATCCCACGGGCGGATACGCACACCTCGTCCATTGGGCAATCGGATTCTCAGGCGAATCCTCGCGACGGCTTAAGGCTCATGTTTGGCCCTTGGGTCCATTCAGGACACTGCCACCTTCTCCGCAAAGATCGCCCTGGTGGGACGCGTTCAACGGATCTTCGGGATTGCGGTGGCAGCCCATGCGAGCCGGATTCCGGAAGGGCTCTGATTCCCTGCGATTTGCGAGACGCGAAGGAAGGGAAGCGGTGCGATGGGCCACCAGAAGTGCTCCCGCAGAAGGGCGGGAATCGCAAGGCGCGGAAGCTGGCGGCCTTAGCTCTGCGCGGTGAGCTGCCAGCGTCGGAGCATCAGCGTGATCGGCACTACGAGCAGGAGCGCACCGAACGCCGGGGCGAGGGCGTGGGTCAGGACCGTGTGCCACGCACCGGGCGTCCGGCAGGTCAGATGGGCGGCGACCATTCCGAGCGCGGTGCCTCCCGCCCCCGTGAGCACACACGTCCAGCTTGAATGGATGGGCGCGGCGGATGCGGCGAGGTATGTTGCGAAGAAGGCCGCCGGTAGCGCGAGCGCAATGCTGAAGAAGACGCACGGAAGCTCCCGTGCGCCTCCCCACACTGCATCTCCTGTGGACGGCGCCGCTCGAAGCCAAAATGCAGCGATCCCGACGCACACGAGAAGCGAGACCCCGCTTCCCAGGGCGAGAGCAACACCCCGGCCTTCAAGGCCAGGCCTTGCGAACGCGAGAGCTGCGCTGATGGATCCTAGGCCGAAGACTGCAAGACCGATCGCCATCGCAACGAACGCCGTCCAGCCGGGCACCGCCGCGAGGCCCGGCCGAAGCCCAAGGCCGGCGACAACCGCAATCGTGATCGCGCCCCCCACGGCAGCAACTCTAAGAATTTCGCCACGAAGCGGCCGGACGGGCCGGACGGGCTTAAGGTCGCGGGCCAGCGAGGAGATCAGGATGTCCGTCGAATCGCGGCTCATGACGCCCCCCCCAGGCAGCCGAGCGGTTCGCGGCACGCCGGTTCGACGCCCACCTCTACTGCCCCGCTCGACGCCGTGCGTGACGCGCGCCTTCCATTCACGCAAGACCTTCCAGCCGAAACTCGCACGCCTTCCGCGCCCCCGGTCCTTCGGACTGAAGTGAGTCCCCGTGGCTTGGGCAAGAAGGTGCGCTTCTTCTGCTCAGGAATTTCAACCGGTCTGTCGGACGCAGGATCGATCTCGGCACCGACCTTCTCACCCGGCTGCGGGCCTTCGGGTCCAGTGCGGCGTCCACGGCCGCGACGAAAGTCGAAGACTGCCTTACGGACGATCGCGTATAGCCACGGTTCGAATTGCTGCTCTCGTCGGTAGCTGTGACGAGCCCGGTGAACCGAAAGCAGCACGGTCTTCGCAACATCCTCGGCACTCGCTTCATCGGGAATGTAGATCCGGATGAAATCGCGCACATGGGGAAGGATTTCGCGGAGGAGAGCCTCATATGCCCGCCCATCTCCGCCTTGCGCGGCTCCCATCCACTCCGACCAGCGCGCTGCGCGGTCGGGGTTCATCCCCCCTTCACCGTTCTTACGCGGGAAAATACGATTCGGATACGCCTAGGGTTTTCCACTAGGACAGATCCTATCGCACAGCGGGAAGACGTGATGGGTAACGGCCACTCAAGTCCCAAGGAACAGCCTCCCTCTCCCCGGGAGCTGCAGTCATGGGGCGGGGGGCGCTCAACCCCTGTGACGGGGGCCGGACGCCCTTCGGGGGCCGTATCTCGCAGCCTGCTCGTATTGCGATCGCCCCCCAATCCCTCCCAAGGGCTCGACGGTGAGCCCGAATGAGCCACAGCGGCATCGGCAACGAATGCAAGCCCCGCTCACCCGTTCCGGGTGATATGTGGCAAAGTGACACCGGATCTTCGTCCGCCACGGCTCAGCGGCGCTCGCAGAACCCATGCAGGAGAGATCGTTGGCGCCAGACCACGGCATCCGAGAGCGATTTTCCAGACGGTCTCTGAGGGCTGGTGGCCTTCCCGGTACGAAATCTCGGCCTGGAGATTGAGGCCCTGTTATGCAGTTCATGGTGATCGAGAGATTTCGAAACCAGGATGCCAAATCGGTCTACCGGCGGTTCCGCGAGAAGGGTCGACTCTTGCCGGACGGCCTTGCCTTTGTGAGCAGCTGGGTCGAGGCAGACCTTCGCCGATGCTTCCAGGTGATGGAATGCAGCGACGTCACCCTGCTTCAGCGGTGGGTCGCGGAGACGTCCGATCTCATTGACTTCGAGATCGTCCCCGTGGTCTCCAGGAAAGCCACGGCCGAGGCATTCGCCTTCGCTTCTTCAGACTCATAATTGGCCGGCGACCGAAAGCCTCGTGGGCAAGGTCACGGGACACCGGCCGATATCGGGGAGGATCGGGTTCCGCGTGTGCTATGGCTTACCTCGTGCGGGCCGAGCCCCTGAGTCAAGGTTTTCGATCGGCACACGACGTCCGCCGTGCCGACCCTGTCTCCGATTTGCCGCTGATCAGTGCGACCCTCGCCCGCGCCTTCCAAGATGATCCTGTGATGTCCTGGCTGCTTCCCGACGCCCGCCAACGTGCAGCGCGCCTGCCCGGCTTCTGGATGCATGCACTCGGGGGCCTGCATGGAAGGCACGGTTCCTTCTTCACCACCGCCGCGTTCACTGGGGCTGCAGTCTGGGATCCACCTGGCCATTGGAAGGTGGAAATCCTGCAGATGATCCGTTTTGCTCCCGCCTTTGTGCGGATTTTCCGCATCCATTGTTTGCGCGGGCTTGCGCTGCTCAATGCTGTGGAACGGTACCACCCTCGAGAGCCACACTACTACCTGTTTGCCATCGGGACGGACCCAGCCCACCAAGGCCGCGGGATTGGCGCTTCGCTCCTTGCTCCCGTCCTTGCCAAATGCGATGGGGAGAGGATGCCCGCCTATCTCGAGTCGTCGAACGAGCGCAACGTGCCCTTCTATCAGCGCAACGGGTTCCGGGTGATGCGGGAGATTTCCGTGCCCGATGGGCCTAAGATCACGCTCATGCGGCGCCCCGCCGGAGGAGGGTGAGAGACCCTCGTTTCCGGCCTGCATGCCTGCATGGTGGGGATCGATGTTCGGCACGATGGCCCTGGGTTGCGCTGGCAACCGGCATGGCTTCCCGGAGAAATCTCGGGTCGGAGGGTATCCTTCGACCGCTCGCATGATCCGCCCTGGAAGGCTCCCGAGCCGGCTGCGTCGCTCACGATCGGACGAAGGAGCCAATGCGGATGCCTGATACTCTCCAGGTCCGCTTAGGACTGCTTGCTCGATTGCGCGTTCGGGATGGCACGGACGTCATCGCTGGAGCTTGCTGCCCCTTGCCCCTCGCGGCGCGTCGCTTCCTCGGACTCTTCGCCATGTTCCCGACTCCGCCGCCGCAAGCCCACTCCTTGTGCGATACCGGCTCCGGAAACGAAGGCTCTATCGAGGCAGACGAGTGCTGAAGCTCGGAGTCGCGCTCGGGGCGCTCAACCCCGCCTATCACCTTCCAGTGACGCTCGAAGCCGAGCGGCTTGGGTTCGAATCCATCTGGATGCCCGAGCACCTGGTTTTTCCGCTTGCAATGTCGGGCTCTCCTCATCCAGGCGAGCCGCACCCGCCCGTGCCCCCCACAACGCCTGTTTTCGATGTCTTCGCTTGGCTCTCGTTTCTTGCGGGCAAGACCGAGCGTATCCGCCTCGGAACCAGCGTGTACCTGCTCGGGCTCCGCCATCCATTTGCCGCGGCTCGCGCGATCCAGACACTGGACGTCGTATCGGGCGGGAGGGCTGAGATTGGCATTGGTGCGGGTTGGCTGCGCGAAGAGTGGACGGCCGCGGGTCTAGATCCAAGAACCCGCGGTAGACGCCTCGACGAGGCCCTAGCGGTCTGCAAGCGGCTTTGGGTAGAACCTGTGATCGAGCACCACGGCGAGTTTTTCGATTTCGGGCCCGTTGCCTTTGAGCCGAAGACAGTGCAGAGACCCTGGCCCCCGATCCACATCGCCGGCGAGAGTTCGAACGCACTCGACCGTGCGGCGCGCCATGGCGATGGATGGCTGGGCTTGTTTCATACGCCCGAATCAATCAAGGCACCACTCGCCAGGATCCGGGAGCTGCGTGCAAAGTACGGCCGGAACGAGAAACCGTTTGCAGTCACGACCGGCGGTCGAATATCGTCTGCCAGGGACCTCTCTGACTGGGAAGAGGCCGGGGTCGACCGCATCATCGTGACGGCCTGGACCCGCTCCCGCGACGCCGTGGATAGTTTGCATCGACTCGCAGCGATTGCGTTCGGCTGATCTCGCCTCGCAAATCGCTCGGCAGGGACCCGCGGGGGGCTGATGGACACCGTGATCTTCGCCTGCGTTCACAGCGCTGGTCGCTCCCAGATCGCTGCGGCTTGGTTCAACAGGCTGGCCGATCCAGCAAAGGCGACGGCCCTGTCCGCGGGAACGCGACCCGGAGCGCATGTCCACCCCGAAGTGGTTGCAGCCATGAGCGAGGTGAGCGTCGATCTCTCCCAGGCAAAACCTCAGCTGCTCAGCGACGCGCTCGCGCGGAGAGCGACGCTGCTCGTGACCATGGGTTGTGGCGAGGAGTGCCCGGCCCTCCCTCGCGTCCAGCGGGAGGATTGGCTGCTTGAAGACCCGAAGGGCAAGCCAATCGAGGCAGTGCGCCAGATTCGAGACGAGATTTTGAAGCGCGTCGAGCACCTCATAGAATCGAGGGGATGGGCGCGGGGCAGAGGAACGCGAGTCCGAAGATGACTCCTTCACCAAGCCAAAGGAGCCTGGACGCTCGCCTCGATCGCGGTCGTGTTCGAGAGGTCTACCGCTCGATCGCACCGGTCTATGATCTCTGGGCGCGGCTTACAGAATCGAAGGCACGGAGTCGCTGTCTCGAGCTCGCTCGGATCCAGGATGGGGAATCGGTGCTCGAGGTTGCAGTTGGCACGGGTCTCGCATTCGCACAGATCCTTGCTGCCAACCCGCACGGGCGCAACGACGGTATCGACCTCACGCAGGAAATGCTGCTCCGCGCGCGAAGGAGGGCTGAGCGCTCCGGGGTCCACACCTACCGGCTTGAGCTCGGAGACGCCCACAAGCTCGACTACCCGGCTCACACATTCGACGTGCTCCTCAACAACTATCTCTTCGATCTCCTTCCAGAGGAGGACTTCCCCGCGGTACTTGGCGAGTTCATGCGCGTATTGCGTCCGGGCGGTCGCCTTGTGATCGCAAACATGACGCGGGCGGCTCACTGGTACGAAAGAGGATGGGAGCTGCTGTACCGACTCAATCCGGCCTGGCTCGGCGGCTGTCGAGGAGTCAGCCTCAGGCCTTATCTCGAATCCGCAGGATTTCAGGATGTCACGCATGAGCTCATCCGTCAGCTCACGTTCCCCACCGAGATTCTCTCCGCGGTGAAACCCCACGAGCTTCGACATGAGATCACCGAAGGGTAGATTCATCCCCCGTTGCTATCCCCGCCGTTCCTTTCACTGTATCGTCTGGTGAATGAAGGTAACGATTTCGCAGCCCAGAGAGCAGCCCCGTTCTTTGCATGGATCTGCGAAGACGCGCGTCGGCGTAGCTGCGCTACGTGACCTCGGCCCCGAAGACGTCGAAGACATCGTGGCCTACTGGTACACGAGCGGGGACCAGCATCTTGACTCGCTCGGCATCGATCGGACGCGTCTTGGAACCCCGGAGGACACTCGCCAACGCATTCTTCGTGGTGTGCGTACGGGCGCTCCGGATCAACAAAGCCTGGCCCTCGCAATCACTGTGGACGGTGCCTTTGCGGGATACACGCTGCTAAACCGATATACGCTAGAGATCAACTACTCTCACTGGCACATCACAGATCCACGTCTTCGCGCATCAGGTTTGTCGACAGCCCTGTATCCGCATCGGATCAAGGCCTACTTCGATTTGACGCCCATGGAGCGATTGATCCATCAAACGCGCACGCGGAATATCGGGGTGAATCGCATGCTCGACAGGTACGTGCCTGTCGCGGAGACGCGTTACATCGAAGACCCTGACGGGGTCGCGCTCCCTGGAGAGTTTCACTTGCGATATGTGTTGCGAAGGGACATCCCGAGCTTCTTCGAGAAACTCGCGGCGGGCGCTGCCAAGTAACCACCTCGCCCTCGACGGTCCTCACCGCTCGCGACCGCGATTGGCCGGTCCGGGCACGGCCTGGGAATCGCCGGGTCCATCGACACGGCCCGCGATTCCCCAAGAGCTTGAGAGCGGCCAGCGGCATCGTTCACTGGAAGCCGCGGGGCTGGGATCTCCACGTCGCACAGCTGAATTCGCTTGAGTCCGCTTTGCGTACGCCAGGGAGGCGAAGGGACCGACGATCTCCCCTCCACATGGGCTTCACGGCATGCCCGCAGCGAGACGAGAGCTCCCCTCCCGCCGGTCCTGACCCTGTTTGCCGGAGCGCTCGAAGGCCCGGACGAACCCCTGCGGCCACCCAGACCGTATGCCCGAAGCGAGCGATTCGCATGGCTAGAGCGGGCCTCCCATTCCTTCCTCCAATGGTGCAGACTGACCCATACCCATTGCGGGAGGTTGCCATGAACACGGTGATCGACAGTGACCAGCACCTGTACGAATACCGGGGACTGTGGGAAGAGCATATTGACCCCGCAATGCGGCACGAGGCCATTCGCTTTGCCGACGATCCGCTCGGCCACGTGCGAGTCGTGTGGCGCGAGCACGTGCTCGCGGTTGCCGACGTACAGACCCCTGGCGAAACAGATGCGATCGGCGAGCGCCGCCGACGCGAGCGCGAGGGCCTGCCGCCCCTTGTGCGCTATGACGAGACCCTGCCCCGGGACTACTGGGATCCGGCAGCGCGGGCAGAGAGGCTCGCAGCGCTTGGAGTCGACGAGGCCATCGTCTTCCCGAATTATGGTCTCATCTGGGAGCGGACGCTGAGCCGCGAGCTTGCTGCGCTGCGCGCCAATATGGCGGCCTGGAATCGCTGGTGCGAAGCAGTGATTGTCGAGGGAAAGGGGCGGCTGCACCCTGTGGCCCACCTGACGCTGCGGGACCTGCCCTGGCTCGAGGCACAACTCGCGCGTCTCTCGGCGGCCGGAGTGCGGGCTGCCATGATCGCTCCCGCACTGGTGGACGGCAAGCCTCTCTCACACCCGGATCTCGACCGCGCGTGGGCTGCCTTCGTACACCATGGCATCACGCCCTGCTTCCACGTCGCCGACCAGCCCAAGGTCTTTGACGAAGCGTGGTACAAAGACCGAAATGAGCTCGGCGTCTCCGTGGTCGACACTGTCTTCCTCTACGTACCGGCGGCGCTTGCCCTCACCGATCTGATTCTGAATGGTGTGCTCGAGCGTCACTTGGAGCTGCGGATCGGGATTGTCGAACTCTCGGCGGTGTGGGTACCGCTTTTCCTCATGATGCTCGATGGCGGGACGGATTTTGTGCGGCGCCTCTCTGGGCAAACGAGCAAGCTCTCGATGCGCCCGAGCGATTACTTCCGGCGCCTCGTGCGTGTCTCCTCATTCGCCTATGAGCTGCCGCTCAACCTTGAGCGCATGCTCGGCGGAAGTGACCTGCTCATGTGCTGCAGCGACTACCCCCACTCCGAAGGAACCGCGCGGCCGATCGAGGATTATGCGGCCCCAGGGCGCTTCGCGGCGCGCCCGGCCGATGCTCCGGGCCTCTTCCACAACAATGCTGCATTCCTGCTTCGAAAACTGTGAGTGGCCGGGATACCGACTGAACGACGCACCCGCAGAAGCGGATCGACATCGATCCGGGCTTGCTCGCCGGATCCAAGAGTCGTAGATCAAGCGACGAGTCTCGCGAGTTCCGTCGCCAAGCGCGGTGCCGTTCCCGCATCGTCGTGCTTGAAGAAGACCCACGCCTCGGTCCACGCCGCCCCTCGCAGCCGCTCCGACCAAGCACGCAAGGCGTCTTGGCTGTACTCACGGCAACGCAGACGGAGATATCCGAATGCTGCAGTCGACACGATGGGAGTTGCAAAGTCGTCGGCTTCTGCGAGACAGAGCGCGGCGCCGTGCTCGCGCAGTAGCCCGTAGACCTCGTCATCGAACCAGGATGGGTGCCGGAATTCGAACGCGACTCGACCGCCCGCGGGGAGGAGTTCCAGGAACCCGCGCAGCCGGGTCGCATCCTTGCGCAGGTACGGCGGGAGCTGGTAGAGCGTCGGACCGCGTTTTGTGCCGAGGGCCTGTGCTGCGCGCTCGAAGGCCCGGAGCGCGTCCTCCACCCCTGCAAGGCGTTGTACGTGCGTGATCCGCCGAGGTGCTTTCAGGGCAAATGAGAAGCCCGCAGGCACCTCCTCCGCCCAGCCTTCGAGGAGCTCAGGCCGGGGCAGGCGGTAGAAGGTGTGGTTGATCTCGACAGTCGAGAAGTGACCCGCGTAGAAACGCAGCATCCGCGCGCTAGGGAGATCTGCGGGGTAGAAGACTCCCTTCCACTCCTTGTATGCGAACCCGCTGGTCCCCGCCGCGACCCGCACTTGCCCACCTCTCTAGCGCTGAGCGCAGGCTTCGTTCGACGCAAGCCGGACGGCCGTGCCGGCGCTAGGCGCCAGCTCTGAATTTCGTAAGCTTCGGCTCTCCTGTCCTGCAGGAGATCGATCCTCCCTAGATCCAGCCCAAGCGACGCATTGCGCCAACGATCAAGGAGAGCCCTAGCACGACGATGAAGACACCAAAAGCCAACCGCAGATAGGGACCGCTCAGCCGATTCGCATAGACGGCCCCAACCCACGCTCCCACGAACAGCGTTCCCGCCATGATGACGGCCGCCCGCAGATCCACGTTGCCGTGCCGATAGTACTCAACGACTGCAGCCAGGCCGATGGGAGGCAAGAGAACTGCCAAACTCGTACCTGTCGCGCGATGTTGCGAGAGGCCGACGAGGTACACGAGGCCGGGGACGATGAGGACGCCACCTCCAATGCCGAAGAGCCCCGAAGCCACGCCTGAGACGAAACCGATGAGTACGAAAAGAAGGAGGGGGAGTTGAGGGTTCAATTGCCTCGCCTCACTTTATCACAAGGGTTGAGGGTTCAGGACGCCTTCCACGAACACGTGGTCCACTCTGAAGAGACTTGCCGATCTGCTGCTCCATCGCATCGCAGCATTCTTATTCTGCGCACCGGCCTCAGTTTGGCCCGGGTACATCTGTGGGCCTTTGCCTCTCTCTCGTGTCCTGTGCGATACGACGTCGAATGATGCCGAACCACGAGGTTCAAAGGCTATTCAAGAAAGATTTTCCGCCGCGCAGATCCTTCGCCTTCTCGTGGAATGACAACCGGGGGCGCGACCCAAACGTGCACCCCTCAGCTAGGGCGCCGCGACGCGAGCGGACTCGACGATGACCGGCGGGAGCTCGGTCGACTCCGCCTCATGACCCCCCTCGCTGACGACGTGCAGCGTGCCGGTAACAGTGAGGCGGGCACCAACAGCAGGAGCCGCGCTGCGACTCACCACAGTGATCTTCGCGGGGCCGTCACGCAGGTCGAAGGTGCTCTGGGATCCAACGGGAATGGAAAGCTCCACATCGCCGACGACCGTGACCGCCGTGTCGTTGTAGGCCTTAGGGTTCGCAACGAGATCCGCGATCGTCACTGCCGCCGCGCTTTGGACATCGATCCACACCAGCGCCGCAATCGTGATCAACGTCATCCGAACACTCATCGCGTTCTCCGTTCCGTGCGTGCACCTTGCTGAGGGTGTAATGCAACTTGAACGCTCCGCCCGTGACGACGCAGGATTCGCCAGGGCAATCCTCGTTGGTAAGACAGAGCTGGGAGGTGGTTGCGGAGCAGTGTCCGCCGTCTCCACCAATACTCTGCGTGACGTAGCTCGCGGACCGGCCACCGCTGCCGAAATCGGGTCCGGTGAACGTAACGTCAAAAGCGCCGATATCGGGGCTCGTGTCCGCGAGGCAGGTTGCGCCGTCGGTGAGGCCATACAGGCTCACGTCCCGTCCCAGCGACTGTCCATAGAGCTGAGCCTCAAGGCAACCCAGGCTCTTGCCGGTCGCGTGCAGACGCAATCGGTCGCCCTGGAGCAATCCCACATCAAAGGTGAGGTCCTCGGGCAGGCTTACGGGCTCGTCGACCTTCTCCAAGCCAGTGATTTCCTTCCACTCACCATTCGCCTCCAGGAACAACCGCCAACCGGGCGTCGGCCCACCGACCGTGAGGCAGGTCTCCCCTGTGGGACACGCACTGGCGCTGCAATCTTGCGCGGTGGTGATGGAACAGACCTGTTTCGGCGGAATTACCGGGGCTACAGCCTTCAGTGGGTTTACGATCTCAAGTGCCGTCACCTTCACTCTCAATCGCGTAACCGGCGTTTCGTCGTCGCGCCAGCGCGAGATGATGGTTTTGCCGACCCGGCTGGGAAGCTGACCCTGTATCGCCTTCGTCATGTGAACCGAAGCATGAACGAATGGATTCGGCCCATCCACGAAGGAGGTCGTGACCCCGGGGCGGGGCAGGTCGGCGGGTGTCTGGTCGAAAACGGTTACCTTGGGGGGCCTCTTATGTCCGGGTGGCCGAGGCGGCAGAGGAATGTCGAACTCGAAGTCGGAAGAGTTGACGTTGGCGATCGGTTGCGACAGCGGATAACAATCGATGGCAAGCAATAAGAAGGGGCTCGGATGGTGCGTTAGTATGCACTTGTCCCCGGCACCCCCGCCGTCGGCATTAATCCAGACATCGGTCCGTGTGGCAGGGCCTCCAGCTCGCGACTCCTTCGAATCGTCGTACCCATGGATGCGACTCACTGCCACCGCCTGCAACGGATGCACTTCGCTGTGATAGTTGAAGGTCACGCCCGTACAGGTCTCGCCGCCGACACAGGCCGGACAGCGTGGGGGCCCGCAGTCGCTGTCGACTACACACGCTTGGCTGGTAGTCGTCGAGCAGGTCCCCGTGGGATCGGGGAGCGGGTGACCGCAGTCCCATATCCAGCGACCCACCCCGGTCAAACGGTCACCTCGACCGGCCCAGGCAAAGACGGGGTACGAGCCAATCTCCCACTCGAGCTCGATGTTCCCGCCTGCCGGACCCAGCGGACTGACGTTGCCTGTCGCCACCAGACCGAAGTCTGCGGGATCAGCGAAGAGGAACGTGGTCTGGTCGTCCGTGATGTGATCGGCAGGGAAATCGCCGGGTTCGTTGATCTCGACAAAATCGGTGGTCCCATGAATGGTAACGGGATCGGAGAGCGGCGGGGAATGCGTGCCGACGTCGAGTGCGGCCCACTCGGGGTTGAGGAGCACGAGCATGTCGAGGAGGCTGGGTGAGATCGACGCGGGGTAGCACCCTCCGCCATTCGCCTGAGTAGCCGCTGAAACGGCGTCGTTGCTGTTGACAAGGGGCGGCTCCGCCGGAGCGCTCATCGCGCAGCCCAACGCGCTAACGATCAACAGGCGATGGCGTTTCATCGGTGTCCAGACGACCTGGCCGGTCTCACAACGATTGGCCTTCTCCTTCCTACGCCCCACCCTTCCAATCTGTCAAGGCGATTCCCTCTTATCCCACGGCAACTTCGGCTCGCTCGCACCAGCACAAAGGGATGACTCGATCGATGACAATCCCAAGGCCGCAAGACCCATTGTGAGGCGCCGCGCCGCAGCTGCAGGACGGACAAGCGACCCCGAGCCACACCCTGCCGCCAATCGCAGGAGACATGGATCGTCATATCGGCACAAATGTTGCTGCCACCCATCCAGACGACGGGAAGGGAGCACTCGTGAAACAAATTTCCATGTTACCGAGCTTCAAAATGGGACCCGCCGCGGCCAGAATCAGGCTCGCCCACCCCATGTTGAGTGCACTAACGCCCATTCGCGTAGTCATCCGACCAGCCAATCCTCCGCCAGGATCACTTCGCAGCACCACCCGAACAGACGGCGCAGCATCTTTCCGGATTTTGGAGCAGGCTAGGCCTGCGGGGGGCAAACTGATGAAGGCGTTGCGATGCATTGCCGTTGCGATTGTGTCAGTTGTCAGCGGACTTGATTTACACCCACTGAAGGACTTTGGCGGCGTAGAAGCGAAGGCCGCGGACGAGGCGCCGAAAATCGAGGAGCTCCAGAAGGAAGTTCACGAGCTCGAGCTCAAAGTTGGAAACCTCGCGGGAAGCGTGAACAGGTACAAGACCGCGGTATTTGATCCACTTTCCGACCAAGGGTTTGCACGGCTCGACACCTTCGTTGGCACGATGATTGTCTCCTTCCATGGGCTCAAGCCGCGCACCGATGGCGTCGAGGTGCAACTCGATCTTGGCAACTTGACCAGCGCGACCATCGGTGGCGGGACATTCAAGATGAGATGGGGCCCTGCCAAACCCAAAATGGACGGCGCTGATTTTGGAGCGAGGCTCATCGCCTGGCAGCGCTCGCTTCAGAGCGGTACGCAAGAGTTGACGGAGGATTTGCGACCGGGAGTGTGGAACAATGTTCGCCTCGCACTTCCCGGTGCGTCGACAGACACGCTTGGTTACTTGGAGCTTGAGTTTGAGACCAAGCATATCAAACTCGTTCCACATCGATCCGCGCCAGAGGAGCGCCAATGAGGTACGTGAGCGTTGAATTCGGGACGAGCGCAAGCGGGCCGCGTCCAAATTGACTCTCCTGCTTGGTTGCAGACGATCTCCCAATGAAGAGGTGAAAGATGCATTCGAACATCACACTCACCAACGCGCTCCTTTCGCTAATCGCCATCTCCCTCATTCTGATCGTGCTTCGCCTGTACGGAATCGCTCTTCCCGCCAACACAGCGAATGCGGCGGAGGTCGTGGGGATCCAGTCGGTTCAAGTGAGCAACGTCCCTCTACCGGTCCGGCTGGTCGGCGATCCGGTCAAGGTGCAGCTGTATTGGCAGGACCGCAAACACGGCTGGCTGCCCGTCGCTGTCGATGGCGGAGCACTCGTCATACGCCAGTAGCACGACGCATCTCGAGCAAGCATTCGTGACGGAGAGAACGAGCCCCGAGCCGATTGCAGAAACTGGAGATGGCCCACCCGGGCGCTTCGGGTGGACCGGGCGGCATGGCTTTCCGGGCGCCGCACGCATAGCAGTCCAGTAGGCGTTCGGCCTGGCCCCGCGCTGTGACCATCTCCGCAGAGCCATGATCCAGTCTCTCGAGGGCGCAGGGAGGTTGCCGCGGGGAGGGTCCGTCCGGATCAAGACGGGGAATTTCTGCTGGCGGACCAAGAACGCCTCCATACCGCCCGAGGAGACGGCACACTTCTCGAAGTCTCCAACTCGGTTGACGCTTGCACTATGATTTCCCGGGACAGCTCTCCATCCAGCGCTGCAGGGTGGGGAGCTCCGCAAGGCGAAGATCCTGTGACCGAGATTGCAAGCAGCCTAGGGGCCGACCTACGCGACTATCTGGCCGCTGAGCGAACTCTTCTCGCATGGGTCCGAACGGGTCTGGCATTGATGGGTTTCGGTTTCGTGGTTGCGCGGTTTGGGCTTTTCTTGCAGGAATTCGCAATCGTCGAACATGCCATTCCGGTCCAGTCCTATGGACTGTCGCTGTGGTTCGGTACTGCCCTGATTGCGGCAGGAGTGCTCGTGAATGTGTTCTCGGGATGGCGACATGTTCGATTGGTCCGGGAGATCGCTCGCGGCGAACAGGCACACCCTCGCCCTTCGATTCATGCCGTTGCGATAGCCTTGTTTCTGGCTGTTGTCGGACTCGCGATGACGGCCTACCTGATTTCGGTCCGCGGTTTTGCGCGGTCTTATTCCGAAACAAGAGAGGAAAGACTCGTGGAGCCAACTGCAGACAACGGGATCATCAACGCGCCCAGCAATCACTCCGTAGACGAGACCGTGGGGAGGCTGACGGGGATTTTGCAAGCCAAGGGAGTCACCCTATTCGCGCTGGTCGACCACAGCGGAGAAGCCGCGCGGGTGGGAATGAAGATGAATCCCACCAAGCTTCTAATCTTCGGCAGCCCGAAGGCTGGCACGCCCTTGATGCTGGCCGCTCCTAGTAGCGCGATCGATCTCCCCCTCAAGATTCTGATCTGGGAAGATCGCGAGGGAAAAGTCTGGATTTCTTACAACAGCCCGGCATATTTGCAGAAGCGGCACGGCCTTCCGCAAGAGCTCTTGCAAAATATCGCGGTCGTAGAAGCATTGGCAGCGAACGCGGGGCAGTGATCCGCCGCCGCGCCAACCTCGGCCGGTATCCCATCGTAAGCAAGACGCGTGATTTGATGATGGGCAGGGATTGACAAGTCAAATCATGGCCGGCGAGCAATCCCTGGCCTGGTGCGCTCCTGAATCCGCGCCGTAGGCGATTCCCGCGTCCGGGGACAACGACATGCCGACCCGAACTCGGCCAATCAACGAATCAGCCCTCGACACTGCATCCGGCCGATGAGGCAGCTACGCGTGCATCTGTTGCCCTAGTCCTTCTCGCCGTACTCCTTCTCGCACCACGGGTTGCTCGGTACTCCCTCGCACGGGTCCTGCATGGAGGGCTGCGGCGGAAGGGGAAGGAGCATCGCCTGGGTGGGCTGTGGATAGCCCGGGTTTCCCGGGAGTCCGGTACAAGGGCCAAATGCGTGCGTCGCGCAACTGAGCTGCAGGCCGATCGGATCGAAGATCCCTGCCCCCTGGTTGGCTACGCCGCAGGTCCCGTGTGTGGTCTGGAGATTCGCCGGCGAGCTCGTCACGCCCTTCGGGTCGAAGTTCCCGTGCCAGCAGTTTCCGGGGTTGTTCAATCCGCTGATCTCACCGAGATCACCGTTCGTATCGTTGCCAAAGAAGCCGTTGTCGCGAAGGAAGTTGTCACGGATTTCGTTTCCGAAGTCGTCGAAGTAGCAAGTGACACCGACCGCAGCGAGGAGCCCCAAAGGAAGTGGGTCGGTCACCTTCGGCACCACACCGCCCGCGCAGTTTGCGGGGGGCAGGGGTGGGTTGCTGAAGTCGGTATACGGCACGAGCAGGAGCCCCCAAGAGCCGTTGTGCTCCACGCGGTTCCATGCGACGGTGTCGTACTGCCCGCCTGCCACAAGCAGACCCGTGCCAACTGCTCCGAGAGCAGCCTGTCCCGCGGCGGGCACGTTCGGGTTGTTGTTGTCGTGGATATAGTTGCCAATGAAATAGGTGCACAGGCCATTGCCCGTCAGTCCCCTCTCCGCATCCGGACATTGGCCGCTTTGGGGCGAGGGCCCCTCGCTGTTCTGACTGTTGGTAGAGATCCCGTTCAAGTTTCCGTCCCATTCGGAATATGCGATCACAAGATGTCCGCCAGAATTTGTGCCGGAATAGCCCTGAGCCGAGTTTTGGGCATGGCCATCGGCCAAGACTGCGTTGCAGTCCGGACAGGCGCCAATGTAGTAGGAGGAATCGGCCATGTTGCTGGCGTAGGTATGGACGATGAGCCCCGGCCCGCGAGAGTTGCTGGCGAAGATTCCATATTCCGCCTTCGGCTGCTGGGCGCTCTGGAAGTAGGTCGACGTCGCAGAGAGATACTGGCCGAGGTAAGGGCCAAGGCCGATCTGGCCAGACTCGTATCCGCCGTTCCACCAGATCTGGTTTCCCCCTCCACCCGAGCCGTCGAGGAAGTTGCATGCCGTGAGGTTCTCGACCGCAACGTTATCCGCCTTGAAGACGAGGACGCCGTTGCGGCCAAGGGGATTGCCGTACCAATCGAGGGGACCCAGATCCTGATCGCTGGGATCCGAGGAGCACTGCGGGGCACCCGGTTTCGTGCCGTCCACCACGACGGCGTTTCGGTCCATGCCGCGCAGATNNGCCGCCCGAAGCCACGCCGGGCCACAGATACTCGCGATCCCCTTGCTCGTGGTAGTCGCCAGGACCGATGAGGATCCAGTCGCCCGGGCTCGCTGCATCGACGGCGGATTGGATGGTCGCGTACTGGCCGGAGATGCCGTGGAAAGTCCCCACAAGCAGGACGCGCGGCTTCGCTTGCCCAGGCGGGAGGCAACCGTTGTCCTTCTTGGCGAGGCCCGGCGGGCACTCCGGCGGTCCCCCACCTCGCTTTCCGGAATCCGCGTCCGCTTGGGAGCCCATGACGAGAGCAGCCAAAATGAGCGGCGCAACCTTGCCGAGCCGATGAACGGGAGAAGAAGAGCAAAGCCCCGGCACGGTCAGCGTCATGGCGGCTCCCTTTGCCAAAGCAACCCTTTAGTAGACCACCAACCGCACACCGCTGTCCAGCGCAATCGAGCGATTGGCCCGCACAAGCGGACTGCGCGCAAGAAGCCTTCCGACCTACGCGCTTCCGCGTGGGCGGCCGGGGCTAGCGTCGACCCGGTTCGTGAGGCAGCACGACCTTTACGCAGCCCACCAGGGATCGTTGTGGCTACGGGCCGCTCGGGCAGGCCTCGCAAGACTCACTTGAAGCTCCGTCCGACGCGGAGCAACCGATGCCCGAGCCGATCAGGCGAAAAGGCGGCCGGCGTCGGGGAGATCCGATCCCACATTCGCCGACACCGAGGCGATACCACGCTCATATTTCACAATTCGCGATTCAGGGATTGCGAACCAAGGGTGCGGGAACCAAAGATGGATGAGAGAAGACTAGGAGCTCGTGCTAGGCGTCTTGGATTCCGTTGCCCTCGGGCTCTCTTGGTCGAAGAGAAGGGCCTGTGAGTTGAAGTTGTGGCCAACAATTCGAAAGTCCGAAGTCCCTCTCGGCTTGAACACAACGATCGTCTCTGTTCCTTCAGCGCGCTCGTACTTGACTGCATATTGCAGTGTCACGAAGGTTCCACTTCCTACAGCGTTGGAGGCGAGCATGACTTTCCAATTCGTCAGTTTATAGCTTGTTGGACGGCCCAACTTGTTTTCGATCGCCACAAGCATGTTCGACCATGTCTCGCGAGGTGTGCCTCGGTCAGGCCGACTGTCGTACATGAGCAGCACTTTTTCTGTTTCACCGACTTCCCGCGCGGAAAACATTTTGGTGACGTACGCCTCTGCGGCAGATTCTTCGGCAAATGGATTGCAGGCGGAAAGCACGACCAGTGTGGCTAGGAATAGCGTGAGCGATCGAACGCGCAAAGCTGAAGTACCTCGTTCAGATTCGTTCCCTCTGAATCGGCAAGATTTGGCCGATGCTTTACGGTGGGCGGAGAAGACTTGAGTCCGGTACGGGGACTCCAATTCGCTTGTGTTCGCCGAATCCTGCCTCGACAACCTGCGCTTCTGTTGCACTCGAGCAATCCGGCCCAATGGAGGTATCCAAGAGCCGCCGCCGACGGGAGCAGCGAAGGGCCCGATCGCTTTGAATCAGCAGCGTATTTCCGAGAAATCGCATCTGCGGGTCTCGAGGTGTGCCAGGAACGGATAGAGTCACGTGGCGGTTCAGTGAGTCACATCGCTCTCAGCCTCTCTCGCCTCTCCACGTGCCGGGGCATCGTCGCAAGTACCGCCTGTGCTCGCGGACTTCCCTCCCTAGCTGTTCGAGCCCGAGGAG
>DOUU01000430.1 GCA_003520425.1 Deltaproteobacteria bacterium | reverse complement strand
CGCTCGTCGCCGAAGTTCGGCAGGGTGACGATGATGCCGCCGATGGACTCGCGGTGGCGCTTGAAAAGGTCGGCGCAGCGAGCCGCCTCGGCGCGCGTTTCGATGGCGCCGAGTTCACTGTGGTCTCGGCCGCGGAGCCAGGCCGCTCTCACGTCTCGTCTCCGGTCCCTCCCTGGCGGGCGAGCGGCGCTGCGCACAGCGGGTTCGACGCAAACGCGAACTCCGCGACGGTACGCCCGCCGATCAGGTGCTCCTGGAGGATGCGCTCGAGGATCTCGGGCGTGCATCCCCGGTACCAGACGCCTTCGGGGTAGACCACGGCGATCGGCCCGCGGCGGCAGATCTGCAGGCACTGCACCTTGGAGCGGTAGACCCCGCCCGCCACCCCCACGAGTCTCAGCTCACGCAGGCGACGCTTCAGAAACTCCCAGGCCGCAAGCGCCTCGGGCTGCGGTGCGCAGTCTCCGCCGACGCACAAGAGGATGTGGCGGGTGTAGCCGCCGATGCGGAGCCCTTGCGCGATGCGCGCGAGCTCGTCGTCGGCGCCGGCAGCAGATTCGGGGCGCGCCATGCGAGCCCGCTAGTATACCGAGGGCTGCGAGGAGGACCTCATGGCCGCGGTCGAGGCGGTGGTGATCGGGGCGGGCAATCGGGGCCGCTTCACCTACGGCGCCTTCGCCCGGGCCCATCCCGATCTCCTGCGTGTGGTTGCGCTGGCCGAGCCGAACGAGGAGCGCCGCCGGGCGACAGCCGCCGAGCACGGGCTCGGGCGCGATCGCACCACGACGGGCTGGACCGAGCTCTTCGAGCGGCCGCAGCTCGCGCCGGTCGCCATCATCGCCACAGACGACACGCAGCACGTGGGGCCCGCCCTCGCGGCGCTGGCGCGCGGCTACCACGTGCTGCTCGAAAAGCCCATTGCTCCGCAGGCCGCGGACTGCGTGCGGGTCGTGGAAGCGGCGGAGCGTGCGGGACGCATCCTGCAAATCGGCCATGTGCTTCGCTACACGCCCTTCTACACGAAGGTGCACGAGATTCTCGAAAGCGGGCGACTCGGCCGCATCCTCACCGTGGACATGAAAGAGCATGTTGCCTACTGGCACATGACACACTCCTATGTCCGCGGGAAGTTCCGCAATCGCGAGGTCGCGGCTCCGATCGTGCTCGCCAAGACCTGCCATGACCTCGACTTGCTGGCGTGGTTCGTGGGATCTCCCGCTCGCCGCGTGGCCTCCTTTGGAAGCCTCTCCCATTTCCGCGCATCCGATGCGCCGGCGGGGGCGCNNGCGCCACCGGGCGCGCCCGAGCGCTGCACGCAGGGCTGCCCGGTGCAGGAGCGCTGCCCCCACGACGCAGTGCGGTTCTATGTCGGGCCCGACGACCGCACCGCGCAGCTGTGGCCTTGGACGGACGTGTCGCTCGATCCCGCCCGCGCTGCGCGCCGCCACGCGCTCGAGACGGGACCCTACGGCCGCTGCGCCTATCGCTGCGACAACGATGTTCCCGACCATCAGATCTTGGCCGCGGAGTTCGAAGGCGGCGTCANNTGCAGGGGCTCGCGAGCGAGGAACGCCGCACGATCCGCATCACCGGCACGCGGGGGGAGCTGCGCGGAGTATTCCAGGAGGGGCTGATCGAAGTCTCCCGCCACGGCGCCTTCGAGAGGGAGCGCTTTGCCGCTTCGGGCTCGATCTTCGGGCACTTCGGAGGCGATGACGGACTGCTGCGACACTTCGTCGACGTGATCGCGCGCGGCGCGCTCGGCGAGGTCCGCACCTCGGGCCGCATTTCCCTCGAGAGCCATCTTCTGGGCTTTGCGGCGGAGGAGGCGCGCTCCGCGGGCCGGGTGGTCGAGATGGCGGGCTTCCGCCAGCGCGCCCAAGGGACCGCCGGCGCCGCCGGACCCGCGGCTTGATTCGCGAGGGCGGCGATCGCCGGGCAGTGCTTCTCCTCGTCGCGGGCGCCGTGGCCGGGATCGGCCTCGCAGCGGCTTCGATTGTGCGCTCCGGTCGCGTCGAGCCGGCGCTCCCCGAAGACGGCGTCGCCATCGTCAATGGCCAGGTGATCACCCAGGAAGCCTTCGCACAGTTCGTGGGAGCGCTGGCCAGCGAGCGCAAAAGCCTCGACCTCGACGCCGCGACGCGCCAGCGCCTGCTCGATCGGATGATCGACGAGGAGCTCCTGCTCCAGCGCGGCATCGAGCTCGGCCTGCCACGCTACGAGCGGAGCGCGCGCCGGGCGATCGTGGCTGCCGTGGTGTCGGCGGTGACGGCCGAGGCGGAGGCCGCCGAGCCAAGTGAAGGCGAGCTGCGCACCTTCTATAAACAGGCGGCGGAGCGCTTCATGCGCCCCGGCCGGGTCGAGCTCGATGTCGCTTTTGTGAAAGATGGCAGCGGGCCCGATGCGGCCGCCTCCCGGCGGGCCGGCGAGCTCGCGCGCCGGGCCCGGGAGGGAGAGCCGCTTGCCCAACTCGCGGCGGAACTCGGCGACGCGACACCGCTCGTTCCGCCCCGCGCGCCGATCGCCCTCGATGAGGTGCGCGAGCGTCTCGGTCCATCCGCGGCGCTCGCCGTCGAACGCCTGAGCCCGGGCGAGGTCAGCGATCCCGTGCGGGGATCGGCGGGCTATTTCGTGATCGCGCTCCGAGCGCGCGCAGCCGCCGAGCCCATCCCCTTCGAGCAGGCCCGCGACTCCGTGCGCGCGGAATACCTGCGAAGCGTGGGCGAGCGTGCGCTCGCGCGCTATCTGGCGCAGCTGCGAGCGAGCGCGCAGATCCGCACGCGCAGCATCGACGGGCGGCGCCCGTGAGCCCTCACGCCCGCGCAGCCGCGCTCCTCGCGCTTGCCGCGACGGCGGCCTTGGCGAGCGAGGCCTTCGCCCACACGCGCTCCACCTCGACCTCGTCTTGGGAGATCCGGCCGGGCCCGCCCGCGACGGCCCGGGTCGTGGTGCGTGCCCCGTGGCTCGATCTCGAGGCTGCCCTGCCCGAAGGCGCGANNCGAGCCTCTCCCCAGGCGAAGGCGTGCCGGCCCCGAAGGCCCTCTCGGCCGCCGATCAGTACCTGACGCAACACGTCCGGCTGTACGCCGCCGGCGAGCCCTGTCGCCCGAGCGGACCCGTGGTGAGCGTGCCGAGCCCCGATCCAGGCCAGATCGGTCGGGCCTGGGGCATCGAATGCGAAGGGTCGGCGCCGCTCGAAATCCGCTTCGATGGCTTTTTCGAAGTGTCCTCAGGTCATCTGCACCTGGCCCGGGCACAGGTCGAAGGGGGGCCGGCGGTGGAGCGGGTCCTCGTGTTCGAGAGCCGCCGCTTCCCGGTGGCGATCCCCGGCTCTCCTGCGACCACGCAGGGCAGCGGCCTTTTCGACTATCTCACGCTTGGGGTCGCTCACATCGTGACCGGGGTCGACCATCTCCTGTTCCTCTTGGCCCTGCTCCTTGCGGGAGTCTCGGTGCGTCAGGTCGCCACCATCGTGACGGGCTTTACCGCCGCCCACAGCGTGACCTTGGCCCTCGGCGTTCTCGGCGTGATCCGTCCCGACTCGGCGGCGATCGAGGCGCTGATCGGCCTCTCGATCGTGGTGGTGGCATTCGAGAACTTTGCAGAAACGGTGGGCCCGGCGCTGCGGCGCCGACTCGTTGCGGCGCTGGCTTTGCTGCTCGCCCTTGCCACCGCGGCCTCCATCGGCGGCCGCTTTGCCGTGCCCGCCATGGCGCTCGCGGGTGTGGGCCTTTTCACCTTCTGCTACCTCGGCCTCTTGGGTGAGGTGACGCAGCCGGGATCGCTGCGCTGGTTCGTAGCCTTCGTGTTTGGACTTGTTCATGGCTTTGGGTTCGCGGGCGCCTTGGCCGAGACCGCGCTCCCGGCCGGACGCGTCGCCCATGCACTCCTCGGATTCAACCTTGGCGTCGAGCTTGGGCAGCTCGCCATCGTGGTCCTCGCCTGGCCGCTCCTGCGCTGGGCCCTTCGCGCGCGAGCGACATCGCAGGCCCTGCTCATCCAATTCGGTTCGGCGCCTGTGCTCGCGGCCGGCCTCTATTGGTTTCTCTCCCGCGCAGTCCGTTAGAGCCTGCGGGCTCATTCATGGCCTTCGTCTGATAAGATTGAGACAAATGCTCAGGCGCTCGTCACCGAGGAGGCGGCCTTCCGCTGCCTCGCCTTCCGTGGAGCTGGTGCGCGCGATCTGCCACGAAGTCGGAAATCTCCTGGCCGCAGCTCGGCTGTCCGCGCATCTGCTCTCCCGCACGGCGGAGGAAGGCGAGGGCATGCCGGAGGCGCTCGAGGATCTGGCTGCGCAGGCAGGGTGGCTCCTCTCCCACGTGCGGCCGCTCCTCGCGGATGATCGGGAGAGCCGCATCCCGGTGTCACCGTCCAGCGTGTTGGAGGCCGTCGCGCGGGCCCTGCGCGACGGGCCCGAAGTCGAGGTCGCGGAGGACCTGCCGGAGGTGCGGGTGGATCCGGATGCGCTCCATCACGTCCTCCTGACCCTCGTGCGATCCGGATACGAGTCGAAGGAAGGGAGCAAGGAGGCCGTCGTCTCGGCCCGGCGCAGAGGAAGGAGCGTCGTCTTTACGGTCCGCGATCACGCCGTACGGGCGCCGGGGCGCCGTAGCCCCACCGCGGCACCGCTCCGCGGGCGGCTTCTGGCTCTCAAGATCGCGAAGGCCCTTGCCGTGCGGGATGGAGGTGCGCTGACCACCCGCAACACGGCCGACGGACAGGAGGTCTCCCTTAGCTTCCCCGCCGTCTCGACTCCCGGCACAAGCCCGCGCAAGACGCGCCGACGCCCGGCACGAGTGAAGCGCGGCTAGGGGAACGCGGGAGTCCTACGCGGCCTTGGGCAGCCCGCCCTCGCCCCGAGCCGGAGTGACCACGCTCGCCGGCGGCTCCCGGATATCCCAGACGAGGCCGAGCGCGGNNGTTGTGCCAGCCCTCGCCGAAGGTGAGCAGTCCCAGGAGCCAGTTGTTCCGGCTGGTGTCCGAGGTCGCGTAGCGGCGCGTCCCCCAGCGGTGGGCCAGGGAGTTGATGGAGTAGGTGAGATGCCAGAGCACGGTCGTGGAGATGACATAGCCCCAGATCAGGCCAGAGAACCCTCCGATCGCGTAGCACAGGACTGCGAGCAGAGCGGGCGGGAGGATGTGCCAGCGATTCAGCCACACAAGCTCGGGGAAGCGGGCGAAGTCCCGGATCAGCTCGATCGGCGTATCGTCCCAGCGGCCGTCGAAGATCCAGCCCTGGTGCGCGTACCAGAAACCGTCGCGCGGGGAGTGCACGTCGCCGGGCTGATCCGAGTAGGCGTGATGCACGCGGTGGTGGCTCGCCCACCAGAGCGGACCCTTCTGGGTGGCCGTCGTCCCGAGGAGCGCCAGTGCAAACTGAAACGGTCGGCTCGTGCGGTAGCTGCGGTGCGCGAAATAGCGGTGATAGCCCGCTGTGATCCCGAGCATGCGCAGCGAGAGCGTGGCCCCGAAGAGGAGGAGGTTCGCCTTGGTGACGCCGGTGAAGAACGCCGCGAAACACCCGGCGTGGATCCCCCAGTAGACGAGCCGCGGCACGACGGTTGTCCGTCGCCACAGCCCATCCGCATCCTTCACAGCGGGCAGGGCGGGTTCTGCGGGATGGGTCATTGCCTGCTCCTCCTCGGTTCTCGGCGGCGGAGCATAGGAGGAGGTCGGCAGAATAGGGGGGAGGGCCTGTGAAACTTGCGTAAAACCGATGCGGCGCGTTTTCGGCGCCCGCGCGCGCGTGCGCGCCGCCCGTCTGCTAGGGTCCGCGCCCGATGCGCCGGCCCCGCAAAGAAATTCGCAATCTCGCGATCATCGCGCACGTGGACCACGGGAAAACCACGCTGGTCGACGCC
>DOUU01000456.1:18780-19047 GCA_003520425.1 Deltaproteobacteria bacterium | reverse complement strand
CCGCAGGTGTGCATGAGGAGACCGCTCTCGAACAGACGCCTCCTGAAGTCCACAGCCAGCTTCTTGGAGGGCGCCCGTGTTTGCTTCGACTCGACGATCTCGTTCCCTATCATGAACCCGACCCCTCGGACGTCGCCGATGTTCCTTGACTTCGAGGCTGTTTTTTCGAACGCTTCCTTTGCTTTGAGGCCGAGCTTGGCGGCCCGCTCAGGTATTTTGTTGGCTGCCATGTAGTCGATGGAGGCCGAACCCGCTGCCATAGCGAGC
>DOUU01000456.1:0-18750 GCA_003520425.1 Deltaproteobacteria bacterium | reverse complement strand
ACGCACATTATGTCGGGAGTCGTGCCCGTTAGCTCGCACCCCCAAAACTTCCCTGTTCTTCCGAAACCCGTCTGGACCTCGTCGATGATCAGTGGGGCCTCCGCCTTGTCCGCAATCTCTCTAAGCCCCGGGAGGAAGTCGCCGGGAGGAGGGATGTAACCCCCTTCGCCCTCTACTGGCTCAACTATGATGCCGGCGAGGTCGTCAAGGCCCGAGTGCTCGTCCTCGATCAGGTGCTCGAGGTATCTCAACACTATCTTCGATTCGTCTCCCCTTCTCTCCACAGGGAAAGGGAACCGGTACGAATACGGGTAAGGAAGGCGGAAAACGCGCTGCCTTGGAACACCTGCGAATTCGAGATAGTGCCTAGATGACGTCAGGCTCACCGCACCTTGGTGCACCCCGTGGTAGGCCCCCTCGAACGCCACGAGCCCCGGGCGTCCCGTCGCCAGGAGCGCGGTCTTGAGGGCGATCTCCACGGCGTCCGAGCCCGATGAGCCAAGGACGCTGCGTGCGGGGACGCCGCCCGGAAAGCGGGCGGCCAGCGCCTCGAGGAGCTCGACCTTCGCGACCGCGGGATGTACGTCCCCCATCGCATGCGGGAGCCTGGCGAGCTGGCGAGCGACCGCCTCCACCACGCGGGGATGCGCATGCCCCACACCGGCTACGCCAAACCCTGCACCGAGGTCGACGAATCGATTTCCGTCGGCGTCCCACACGTTGGATGCGTGGGCGCGCTCCCAGAAGATGGGCGGGAGGGGCTCCTGGCAGGTGACATTGCGCGATTCGACCGCGGCAAGGCGCATGGCGAGGGCGCGCGAGCGCGGGCCGGGAACCGTCGTCACGAGTGCGGGGGGGAGGGTCCGAAAGCCTGACACCTTGCAATGGTAGCGTCGGCGCACAGCGCTGTAGACTGGCTTGGGTGAGCCCCTCCGGCGCCACAGCCTTCTTGAGCAAGGAAGAGATTCGCGCACGCAGGCGGGCGGGGCGCGTCTCGCTCGTGGTCGGCGGCGCGATCTTTGCGGGCAAGCTCGCTGCGTACCTTTTGACGGGCTCGACCGCGGTCCTCTCCGATGCGCTCGAGTCCATCGTGAACGTCGTCGCCGCCGGGCTCCTGCTGTACAGCCTCACGGTAGCGGCGCGCCCGGCGGATCCCAGCCATCCCTACGGACACGGGAAGGTTGAGTTCTTTTCCGCGGGCGTGGAGGGCACGCTGATCGCGGTGGCGGCAACGCTGATCCTGATCGAGGCGGGGCGCTCCCTGTGGTTCGGGCCGAGTCTTCGCCGCGTCGACCTTGGTTTGGCGCTCTTCACCGCGCTCACCGCCATGAATGGTGCGCTCGGCCTCTACCTCCTGCAGGTCGGGCGCCGCACGCACTCCCTCGCGCTCCAAGCCGACGGGCACCACGTACTCACCGACGTCGCCACGAGCGTCGGCATCGTGGGGGGCCTGTTTGCGGTTTGGCTTACCGGATGGAGCCTGCTCGACCCGCTGGTGGCGATCGCCGTCGCGCTCAACATCCTGCGAACCGGCTGGGCGCTCTTGCGGGCCGCAGTCGGGGGACTCATGGACGAGGCCGACGAGCTACTGCTTCGCAGCATGGCGCAGGCTCTGGAGGAAAAGCGAGCGCCGTGGATGATCGACGTGCACAGTCTGCGCGCCTGGCGCTCCGGTGCCTTCCAACACGTCGACCTGCACGTGACGGTGCCGCGCTACTACGACGCGGAGCGACTCCACCAAATTGACGGCAAGGTCACCGAAAAGCTCCTGGCCGCGGCAGGGCGGGCCGGGGACGTGATTGTGCATTTCGATCCCTGCCGGCCGACGGAGTGCGCGGGCTGCGCGCTCGCCGACTGCCCGGTGCGCTCTGTACCGTTCCTCCGACGGGAGCCGCTCACCCTCGAGCGCGCCATCCGGGAGGACCAGGTGGTCGAGAACGAAGTGCGGCAGGCCCTCGGTGCTGGTGCGCCAGCGGGAGATGCGGGGTGACGCAGGACGACGAGCTGCGCCCCCACCGTTTCACGATTGAACCTGCGCGCCCGCGTGGCTTCGAGCCGGCCTTCGTCCAGGAAGGCGCGGGCGGCTTGCCTCTTCTGCTCGTCCACGGCTGGCCGGAGACCAAGCGCATCTTCTGGCGGAACGTCGGGCCACTCTCGAAGGCGGGCTTCGAGGTGATTGCCCCGGATCTGCGCGGCTTCGGCGATTCCGAGCTCGCTCCCGACGTCTTTTGCGACGTTCCCGCGCACAGCCGGGACCTCTATGCCCTTGTGCGCGACCCCCTCGGCCACTCGCGCGTCGTCGCCGCGGGCGGAGACCTTGGCGGACCTGTGATCCAAGACCTTTCGCTCCGCTATGCGCGTTTCGGGCCCTTCCTGGTGCGCGACGCGGGGCAGTTCCTTCAGTGGGAGGCGGCGGAGATCCTGAACAGCGCCGTCCGCGCCTTCTGCCAGGACCTGCTTCCGACTTGAGCGAGGCGAGGCCGCGACGGCTTGCCCTCACCCTCGCCCTCGTGCTCGGCATCGTGGGCTACGTCCAGACCGTGAACGTTGCGGCCGCACCGTTCCAGAGGCTGAGCTTCGGCCTCGACGACGCGGAGATCGCACGGTTCTTCGGCTGGATGTCCTTTTCTGCTGTGGGGACGCTCGTCCTCACCCATCTCGTGGACCGCTTCGGCCGGCGACGGCTTTTGCTCTGGTGCGTGGCCGGTCTCGCCGCGACTTCGCTCGCGAGCGCTTTTCCGCAAGGGCTCCTCTTCTATGTGGTGACACAAGTGATTGTGCAAGCTCTAGCGGGCGCTGCCCTCGCCGCAGCGACCGTGGTGATTGCGGAGGAAGTGCCGCTCGAGCAGCGGGCGTCGGGTCAGGGATGGGCGGGGGTCGCGGGAACGGTGGGCAGTGGCATTGCGCTCGGCTTCACTGCCCTCGCGACGCCGCGGATTGGCTCGTGGCGTTGGGCGTGGATTCTTGCCGCGCTCGGGATCGGGATTCTTCCCCTCGCACGGCGGGCCTTGCCGGAGACCGAGCGATGGCGCAACGCCTCAGCACGCGGGGAAACGGCCTCCGTGCGAATGCGCGACATGTTCGAGTCCCGTTACCGCCAGCGCGCGGTGGGGATCCTCGCGTTCGTGCTGCTCGGCAACGCCGCGGCCATCGCGACGACCTGGTGGCAGTTCGACCACGTCGTGCATGGCCTCGGTCTCTCGCCGGATTGGGCTTTCTTGATGATGGCCGGTGGAGGGACGCTCGGCCTTGTCGGATTTCATGCCGGCAGTCGCTTGTCCGACCGAATCGGCCGCCGCCGAACGCTCGCCTGGGGGGCGCTGCTCTCGACCGTCGCTTTCGTGGCTTACTACTGGGTGCCTGCGCCCCCCGCGCCGCACTCGCCGATCTTCGCATTCCTCACGCTCGCCGCGCTCTTCGCCATAGGCTCGGCAGCCGGGAGCGCGAGCATGGTGGCGCTTCGCGCGGCCGGGACGGAGCTATTCCCGACGCGGTTTCGCAGCACGATCAACGGTTGGGGTGCGGTCATGGGGGCGGTCTCCGGCGTGGTCGTCCACTTCGCGACCGCCGCGCTGGCCCAGCGCATGGGGGGGCTCGTCCCCGCGATTACGCTGCTGGCCTTCCTCATGCTCCCCGCGGTGGCGGTATTTCTATGGCTCGTCCCGGAGACAAGCGGCCTTGAGCTCGAGGCCGCGGCACTCGAGGCGGTAGTCTGGGAGGCCTACGTGGCCCTCGGCTCGAATCTCGGCGATCGCGAAGCGTCGCTCACGTTCGCCGCTTCGGCGCTCCGCGCAACGCCGGGAATCCAGCTTGCTGGGGCGTCGTCGCTTTGGGAGACGGAACCCGTCGGCCCGGGTCCTCAGGGACCCTACCTCAATGCGGTCCTCAAGCTTTGTACGACCCACCCGCCTCGTGGCCTGCTGGAGCGGCTCCTTGCGATTGAGCGCGAGGCGGGTCGCGTGCGTACCGACGAGCGCAACGCGCCGCGCGTGCTTGACCTCGACCTCCTGTTCCATGGCAGTCACCGGGTCCATGAGCCGGATCTTGTCCTGCCCCATCCGCGGCTGCATGAACGCCCCTTCGTTCTCGAGCCGCTCTGTGAGCTTGCGCCCGACTTGGTTCATCCGCAGTGCGGCGAGACCGTTGCCGAACTCGCCACGCGACGTCGTGACCCGAAGCGGGTCCGCCGAATCGAAGGAGGAGAGCGATGGCGATCGTTGCGGTGAGCATCTCGCCCGTGGGGGAGGGCACGAGCGTTGCCCGGTTCGTGGCTGCGGCGCTCGGTCCCGTGCGAGCGCAGTCGCGCATCCGCTGGCGCCTGGACCCGATGTTCACCACGCTCGAGGGCGATCTCGGAGAGATCTTCGCACTCGTCCAGCGCATGAATGAAGCCGTCTTTGCAGCCGGTGCACGGCGCGTCTCGCTCGTGATCAAGGTCGATGACCGGCGCGACCGGAGTGCAGCGATGGAAGACAAAATCCGCGCTGTGGAAGAGGAGTTCGCGAAGCCGAAGAGCTCGTCTTTGGGGTCAGCTTCACTCCTGAAACGCGGGAAGAGAAAAGGATAGCGTGAGCGCGTTGGCGCTCTCTCCCGTCTCGACCAGCGCGCCTTGCTCGCTCGCGAGGTGGTGGAGCGCGAGGGCCGGGAGCGCTGTCCCCCGTCCGCCCGACCACGGGTGCCTGGCGACCTGCGGCGCGAGATCCCGCGGACACAGCTCGACGCTCACCCGGTGCCGATCTCCTTGTCCGCAGCGGAGCGCGCGCAGGCGCAGCTCGGCCGAGGCCGGAGTGCAGGCCGCCGCCTGGTGGACCATCAAAATCACCATGAGCTCGATCGCCGACGCGCGCCCCCTGACCAGCAGCAGCTCCTCCGGCGCCTCCACCCGCAGCGCAAGACGACGCGGGAGCGTCGCGGCCAGAAGACCTGAGAGATCGCGCACGATTCTCCCGATGTCCGGCGCTTCGGCGTTGACGGCGGCGGGAGCGGATCTTCGCGTGAGGAGTGCCCGCGTAAGGCGCGCACAGCGATCGATCTCTGCCCGGATCACCTGGCAGGCCTCCTCGAGCTCCCCGTCACCCTTGCGCTGACTCTCGAGGAAGGAGGTCTCGCCCAGGATCGTTGTCAAAGCATTGTTGAGCACATGGACGGTGCCGAGGGCGAGACCCTCCAGCGCGACGAGTTCTGCAAGTTCCGTGGATGAAAGCTCGGCGAGGGTCGGCGGGGTCTGGACCGCGATCGTGCGTGTCCGCGTCTGCGAAGACTTCACGCCACCGCTATCGGCCGGCTCCCCCGCCCGCCTTAACTCGAGGAGGGCCGCCACACCCGAGGCGGCCGGCCCTTTCCGAGATCTTCCAGCGACCACAGCTCGATGCGCCACGGCGAAAGCTTCAAGAGGCCATAGCTCGGATCGTCCGGCGCTCGAAAGTACTGGGCGAGGTCGTAGCCAAGGGGCGGCGGGGTCGAGCAGAAGAGCCGCCAGACTCGCTGCTTTTCCGGCGTCTTTTCCTCCCACTCGGCGCGGCAATCGACGTACACCTGTTCATGCTGCGGGTCCCAGTAACTGAGCGAGACGTATGGATTGTTCTCGATGTGCTTCGCCTTGAAGGAGCTGCGCCCGGTCGCGATCCAGCCCGTGGAGCCCTCCCAAATCGGATGGAGGATGCGGGAGCGAGGGCGGTCCAGCGCATCCACCGTACAAACCGTGCACCAGACGATACGACGAATCCGCCGCATGAACTCGGGTTCGATTTCGGAGAAGTGGACGAGGTCCATCCGTCTACTCCCCGGCGAGCCATGAGTAAGAGAGGCCGCCGGCCGCGCCTCCGAGGANNGCCGGCCCGGTGCTGCGCGCCGGATTCACCGACAGGTTGGTGACCGGGATTCCGATCAAGTGGATCAGCGTGAGGCTGAGACCGATCGCAAGAGGGGCGAAGCCCTTCGGTGCGCGGGAGTCCGTGGAGCCGAGGATGATGAACAAGAACATGAAGCTCAGCACCAGCTCGGTGACGAAACAGGCTGCGAGCGTGTAGTGGCCGGGGGAGTGGTCGCCGTAGCCATTCGACGCGAGGCCGCCCGCGAGATCGAACCCCTCCTTGCCCGATGCGATGAAGTAGAGCACGCCTGCGCCGAGGATCCCGCCCGCCACCTGGGCGATGACGTAAGCGGGGAGATCCGAGGCGGGAAACCTGCCGCCGGCCATGAGACCCACCGAGACTGCCGGATTCAAGTGCCCACCGGAGATGTGACCGATCGCGTAGCACATGGTGAGCACAGTGAGACCGAATGCGAGTGCGACTCCGAGCAGGCCGATCCCCACATGGGGGAACGCCGCGGAGAGGACCGCGGCGCCGCAGCCTCCCAGCACGAGCCAAAAGGTTCCGACAAACTCGGCCGTCGAGCGTTTGACGAGGGACATGGGGTCCTCCCGTCGCGATTGTCTCTCGGGGGCCCTTGCGAGTCACGCGGATTTCTCGGTCTCGGGTGGAACGGGCTCCGCTGCAACAGGCGGCGATGCGGCGTATTTTGCGTTCATGCCGCGCGCCTGCAAAGTCATCGGCGTCGTCACCTTGACGCTCATGGGGGCGATGGCTGCTCTTGCCGCCGACCCGGCGGGAGTCGCGGCGCCGCCCCCGGTTCCCGTGCCCGAGCCGTCGGAGCTCGCGCTGCGCTGGTATCGCACGGGGATCCTTGTCTGGATCGTGGGCCTCGTCTGGGGGATCGCCGTTCCTGCGGTGATTTTCGCAAGCGGCCTCTCTGCCCGCCTGGTCGCGCTGGCACGGCGTCTTTCGAACCACTTCTTCTTCGTGACGGCTGTCTACGCGCTGCTCTACACCGCCGTCGCCTTCGTGCTCGGGCTTCCCTTCGACTGGTACGCGACGTTTTTGCGGCCCCACGCCTACGGGCTCTCAGGCCAGACGGAAGGGAAGTGGATTTCCGACGCGCTCGTGAGCTGGGCCCTGGAGGGAGGCGTCGCGGCTGCGCTCTTGTGGGTCCCCTACCTCCTCCTCCGAAGATCTCCTCGTCGCTGGTGGCTGTGGCTTTCCTTGCTGGCCATCCCGTTCATCTGCTTTGTCAACGTCGTCGAGCCGGTGTGGGTCGCGCCGCTTTACAACCACTTCGGCCGGATGAAGGACGCGTCCCTCGAAAGGCGCATCCTGGCGCTGGCCGAGCGCGCAGGGATCGAAGGAGGCCGCGTTTTCGAAGTCGACAAGAGTGTCGATACGAAGACGGTGAACGCGTACGTAAATGGCCTCGGCGCGACCCAGCGCATCGTGCTCTGGGACACGCTCCTCGCCCGGCTCGCGCCGGATGAGGTGCTTGCGGTCATGGCGCATGAGATGGGCCACTACGTGCTCGATCACGTCCTCCTGTGGATTCCCGTGTTCTTTCTCGGCCTTTTGGTCACGCTCTATGCCGTGCACCGGACGGCGCCGCCCATCCTGCGGCGCTTGGGTGCGCGTTCGCACGCGGCCGCCCTGAGCGACCTCGCGTCCTTGCCTCTTGTTCTCGTGCTCGTCCAGGTCTACGGCTTCTTGCTCGGTCCCCTGGGCTACGCCTTCTCCAGGCACCTCGAGCATGAAGCAGACCGCTTCGCCCTTGAGATCACCCGTGACAATCACGCTTTGGCCAGCGCATTCGTGAAGCTCCAGAGCAGCAACCTCTCCAATCCGTGGCCGGCCCCGTGGCTGGTGTGGCTCGAGTCCACGCATCCGCCGCTTGGCGAGCGCATCGAGTTCGCAAACCAGTACCGGCCGTGGGAGAGCGGGGCGCCGCTTCGTTATGCGAGGCATTTCCGCGATGGGCAAAGCGGGCCCTAGGACGGGGGAAGAGCCTTTGCGAGCCGGCGGAGGCCGCAGAGCGAGCTGCTTCGAGACTCGAGAGCTCCAGCTTGGCCGCGAAGCTCAGTGCAGCTCGTGACCGCCGTTCACATCGAGGGATTGGCCCGTCACAACCCGCGAGAGGTCGGAGGCAAAGAAGACGATGGCTCCGGCAATCTCCTCCGAGGTCGGGATGTGTCCAAGCGCGATCTGTTTGGCGACGCTGTCATACACCGCCTTCGCGTCGACCCCCTGCTGCTTTGCCTGCATCGCAAAATAGCCTTCGAGGGATGGTCCCCAGATGTAGCCGGGGACCACGGAATTGACGCGGATCCCATAGGCTCCGACCTCTCGCGCCAGAGTCTTGGTCGCCGCCATGAGGGCGGCCTTCGAGGCCGCGTATCCCGCCATCATGGGCAGCGGCTGGCGGATGATCATCGAGTTGATCATCACGATCGAGCCGCTGTGCTGTGCCTTCATGACCGGCAGCACAGCCTGCGTGAGCTTGATCGTCCCGAGCACGTTGACGTCGAAGGGAGTGCGCCATGTGGCTTCGACGTCGTCGTTCTCGATCGGGACAAAGTGCCCGGGATGGAAGGCGTTGTTTACGAGCACGTCGATCTTGCCGAAGGCCTTGCGAGTCTCCTCCACAAGGCGGAGGCAATCCGCCTTCTGGGTGATATCCGTCCGGACGCGGAGCACGCGACGGCCAAGCGCCTCGAGTTCCTTCTCCACGCTGCGAAGGCTCGCTTCACTCCGCGCCGCAATCGCGAGGTCGGCCCCTGCGTGGGCCAGGGCAAGCGCCGCGTCGCGACCCAGACCCGGTCCGATGCCAGAGACAATGGCGATCTTCCCGCCGAGCAGCATCTTCACTCCCTTATCGGTTCACCGCCGCACCGTCGACGATCATCGAAGAGCCCGAGACGAAGGAGGCTCGGTCCGAGCACAGCCAGACGGCGGCTTCGGCGATCTCCTCGGGGCGGCCGAGGCGCCCTCCCGGCTGCCCGGCACGGATCAGCTTCTCGATTCTTGGATCTATGCCCATGAAGCGCTGGAGCATCGGTGTATCGACGCTGCCCGGCAGAATCGCGTTGATGCGGATCCCGGTGCGCGCATTCTCGAGCGCCGCGGTCTTCGTGAGACCAAGCAGCCCATGCTTTGACGCGCAGTAGGGCGAGAGGGCCGGCGTCGCCACGACACCCGCCCCGGACGCCGTGTTCACGATCGCGCCGCCCCCCTGCTTCAGCATCGCTCGGATCTCGTGCTTCATGCACAAGAACATGCTGGCAAGGTTCGTGGTCAGGGTGCGCTGCCAGCCCTCCAAATCGATCTCGTGTACGGGACCCACCGGGCCCGTAATGCCGACGTTGTTGTGTGCACAGTCGAGTCGGCCGAAGGCCTCGATCGTCCCGCGCACCAGCGCCTCGACCTGCACCTCGTCGGTCACGTCGGTTCGCAAGAATCGCGCCTCGGAGCCCGTCTTGGTCAGCGCATCGACCGTGGCCTTGCCGCCCGCCTCGTCCACATCGCTCACGACGACCTTCGCTCCCTCACGCCCGAACGCGAGCGCGGAGGCGCGCCCGATCCCCGACGCAGCGCCCGTGACGAGCACGACTTTGCCCTCCACCAGCCCGGCCATGAGCGCCTCCCGGGAGGCCCGGATGGTTGAGCCTCCAAAATAGAACGCGTTCTATTATACTCCCCACAGCCCATGGCAGGAGACACCGTGCCGCGCAGCACCGTGCCCCCGTACCCGCAGGGCGGCTTTGCGGTTGCCCATGAGATCATGGAGAAGGGCGTGGACTTCACCCATTTCGAGACCCTGCCTGGCTGGAAATGCATGAGACTCGATTGGCAGCCCGACGGGCCCTCCTTCCACCTCAAGATCCACGTCGACACGGACGCCGAGGAGCAGGCGGCCCCAGCGAACAAAATCACGGGAGCCGACTCCTTCCACTCGGACCCTGGGTTCCTCTATACACGCTCTAAAGGCGCCTTGGATGGCAGCTCGTGAATGCACTCACGCCGATCGAGCTCGGGCGGCTGCATCTCATTCACCGCCGCGGCTCGCACAAACGCTGCGCGCCGGGTGTGGTGAAGCCATTCCTCGATTTCTACGTGCGCGACTCGGAGCTCGATATTGCGATGCGGAGCCATAAGATCGATCAGCCGCGCCAGAGCCTGGCCGATGGGGAGAACGATCTCGGTCGCTTTCGGTGCGGGTACGGGCAGTTTTACTCCGAGGAGGGAGTGCAGTCATGAGCCGAGTCGCGGGCAAGGTCGCTTTGATCACGGGTGCCGCCCGCGGGCAGGGCGAAGCGGAGGCGCGGGAATTCGTCGCTGAGGGTGCCAAGGTCGTGCTGGGTGATGTCATGGACGACCTCGGCAAGGCCGTGGCGGAGTCCCTGAGCGATCACGCACTCTATCTCCACCACGACGTATCACGCGAAGAGAGCTGGGCGAACTTCGTCGCGACCGCAGTCCAGACCTTCGGCCGCATCGATGTGCTGGTGAACAACGCCGGCATCCTCCACGCCGCGCCCATTGCCGAGATCAAACTGGAAGACTACCTGCGCGTGATCCACGTCAATCAGGTGGGGTGCCTGCTCGGCATGAAGTCGGTCATCCCGCACATGGCCAAGGCAGGTGGTGGCTCGATCATCAACATCTCCTCCATTGCTGGGCTCGAGGGCGCGATCGGACTCGTCTCGTACGTGTCCAGCAAGTTTGCGATTCGCGGGATGACGAAAACGGCAGCGCTCGAGCTCGGCCGCGTTGGGATCCGCGTGAACTCGATCTGCCCGGGCGGGATCGACACGCCCATGGGTCGCGGCGGCAGCGAGGGATTTGAGAACGTCGACAGCAATGCGTGGTACCGAGCGCTGCCTCTGCAGCGCATCGGGAAGCCCGAAGAGGTGGCGAAGCTCGCGCTCTTCCTGGCTTCCTCGGAGTCCGCCTACTGCACCGGAGCGGAGTTCGTGATCGACGGCGGCGCCCTGGCCGGTAAGCGCTTCGGCTGAGGACCGAGCTTCCTGCGGGTGCGCTCGAGGCCATCGAGACGTGGCGAGCCATGCGCTCGCTGCGCGCCGACCCCGTGCCCGAGGATCGGATCCTTCGCGTCGTGCGCGCGGCGACCTGCGTGTCGAGCGCGCCAGGATTGATCGTCGCGGCGTGGGCGGCGGGAGTCGGCAGCGTGTTTACCGCGTACCGCGCGCGCCACCAGAAGCCGGGTGTCGATCCGGATCAGTCCCTTTGCGGTGTGAGAAGAGCAGCTGCAAACGCAATCCGCGCGTCCCCAGAGGACGTGCGAATCAAATCTTGATGAAGATCCTGCGCCACCACATGAGGGCCGCGATGCCTGTCCATGCGCCGAGAAAGCCCAGCGCATAGAGCAGAGAGCCCAGCTTGGGCTTCCCAACGAATTCGGTGATCCAGAGATTGATGAGCTCCTTCAACACGTGCTCACCGCCCGGGCCCGCGACGAACGCGATCATGAGGGTATTCACGAGCGTCGACCCGACATAAAGCACAATCGCGTTCGATCCCAGCATCTCGAACGGGAGTCCCAAGCGTTGCCATCCTCGTACATCCACCAGAGCGTGCAGGAGGGCAAGGCCCACCATCCCGAGGCCCGCCGTCACGAGAACGAAGGTCCCGCTCCAAAGACTCTTGTTCACCGGGATGATCGGATTGAGCGCGACGCCGGCAGCCGCACAGAGGAGACCCGCGATGAGGAGTCCGGCGATCACTCGTTGCGCTTCACGGCCCTCGCGCAGCCACGTTCCGCACAGAACACCAATCAGCGCCGTCGCGACGGTGGGCAGCGTGGAGAGCAAGCCCTCGGGATCAAAGGTCGGCGTCAGCATGTGTCCGGGCAAGAGCAGCTGGTCCACATATCCGACCAGATTGCCGTTGGGCGTCCGCAGACCGGGGCCAAACCCGGGGACAGGGACAAACGAGAGCAGCGCCTCGTATCCCAGCACGAGCAGCGCAGCAACCCCCGCGCGTCCGATGCTGCTCCGAACGAGGAGCAGCACTGCCGCCGCGCAGGCATAGGCAAGAGCAATGCGCTGGAGGACCCCAGGAATCCGGATCGTCGGGAGATCCAGGCTCGGGAAGGAGTTGCACAAGAGACCCAGCGCGAAGAGGATGAGCGTGCGGCGCACGATCTTCGGGACGAGCTGCCATCGCGTGGCGCCAAGCTCGAGGGCCCGGCTCAGTGCCAGCGCGAGTGAAACGCCCATGACGAACACGAAGAACGGGAAGACCATGTCGGCGACGTGGAGACCGTCCCACGCTGCATGGTCGAGCGGGGTATAGACATGCTCGAAATCGCCAGCCGTGTTCACAAGGATCATCCCGGCGATCGTGATGCCGCGCATCATATCGACCGAGGACACGCGAGTGGCCGGTTGGGAGCTACTCGTGCCCAGCGTCGTCTCCATTGCTTGAGAAATCCCCGATCCGCCTGCGGCGCCGGAGGGCGACGGGCATTCTCATCGCCGTCGGGATCCTCGCGATCCAAAGCGCCGGATCCGCAAAGGGCCTTCCGAGCCCCGGCATGGCGGAGGCATTCAGGCCGTAGACGCCGGCCCGAAAGCGAGGGCACACGAAGATCGAGCCGCTCGCTGCGAATGCCTTCCCAACTTCCTTCAAGCGGGGGGGCGTGCTTGAGGGAGAGACCCCCGTTTGACCGATCGCGAACTCCCGATCGGCCCGGAGCTTGCTCTCGGCGAACGCGGCGCGCCGCTGACGCATGACGCGGACCGGTGGGAGGATCAGGCGCCTGTCGTGGATGCCCGGGAGAGTGCGCATCGTCGCTTGGCTCACAGCTTCGTCTCGAGATCCTCGAGCGCATCCCGAGACCCTCGACCAGGGGGGCGCCGCTCTCGATCAGAGTATCGATCCACGCGCAGGCAAGGTAGTCGCTCCCGATGGCTGGAGACCGGGGTGAGCTCGCACGTGCCGCCGGGAAAGCGGGATCCCGACCTCTCCGGAGGCCGGATCAGCGCTCTTCGCGGCCCCCTGGGCAGAGCACCCAGTCGCGCATCTCGAACGCCGCGACCTTGGGACGTGGCGAAATAGGGACGACACCGGAGAGTGCAAGGACCGGTTTCTTGGGCGCGGCCTCAGCCAGGCTCTCCCGGAGGCGCCGCGGCCCCGGTCGCACCCGGCGTGCGGAGAGCCCGCGGCGCGAGGCCGGCGAGGGCCTGCTGTGTCTGCGGGGAGGATGCGATCTCGTCAATCCGCCGCTGCATGCGCCGCGACCAGCTCGGGTATTTCTCGACCGGCACACCCGGGAGATTGACAGGCTCTGTCTCACCGGCCAGGTCGTCGAGGGAGACTCCCACGAGCGGAGCAGAGGTTCGACACAAGAAGGAGTTGATTGCGGCGCAGCGCTCCGTCGGTCCTGCCTGAGCCGGGTCGCCGCTTATACAGCCCTCCTCCGAAAGGCGGCGCAAAAGGGCGAGACGCTCGGCATCCCGCCACGCGCGTGCAGCGGCCAGCGCTTCGTCGCTCGGGATCTGACCCACCGCGCGGCGCAACACGAGATCACGGTCGCTCCAGTAGCCTGCCAAGGGGGGGAGGTCGTGCGTGTTTGCAGTCACGAGCGCACGGGAGGGGTAGGCCTTCGCCGGGTGGAACCCGCTCCAATCGTCGCGCTCGAAGTAGAGAACGCGCGAGGAGAGGATTCCCCAGGATGCCAGTGCGCCGGGGACCTCCGCGGGCACGGTGCCGAGATCCTCGCNNGTGCCGAGGTCCTCCCCCACGACAAGGGCGCGGTGTCGTCGACTCTCGAGGGCGAGAACTCCGAGGAGATCGTCCGCCGGATAGCGGAGATAGGCACCCTCGGAGCCGGGATGGCCGCGGGCGATCCAGAACAGCCGGAAAAGACCCATCACGTGGTCGATGCGCAAGGCGCCGGCGTGTGCGAAGGCCGCGCGCAAAACCAGGATCCAGTAGCGGTAGCCGTCGGCGCGCAGCCGGGCCGGGTCGAGTGGCGGAAGGCCCCAGTCTTGTCCCGTGCTCGAGTAGTCGTCCGGCGGAGCGCCGATGGTCGCGCCCCTCACGAACAGCCCGGGGAAGGACCAGGCATCGCCCGAGTCTGGTGCCGAGCCAATTGCGAGATCCTCGTACAAGCCCAGCGGGAGGCTTGCGGCCCGACCGAGCGCCGCAACCTCGCCGAGCTGGCGATCGAGCTCGGCCTCCATATACATGCTTATCTCCGGGTGTCTCGCCAGCAGGTACCAAGTCCANNTGGCGATCGAGCTCAAACTGGAGCCAAGCGTGGTATCCCACCTCGTCCGCGTGCTCGACACGGAACTGCTCCACTTCGGACGAACGCGGGTCCCGGAGGGCCGCGGGCCACTGCGCGAAGTCCCCGAGAAGCGGATCCTTCCGCTCAAGACTGGCACGGAGCGCGGTGAACGTGGCGAAGTCCGTCAGCGTCTCGCGCCAACGTTGCTGGAAGCTGAGCCACGCGAGACCCCGCGCTGTGCTGCCGCGCTCGTGCCGCGCGCGGAAGGTGCGATGGAGCGCGCGGAGCACGGGCTCCCGCAGCGCCTGAATCTGGGCGTAGTCCAGCATCGGGGCTGTGTGCAGCGCATCGAGGCCAGCCCGGAATCCGCTCCCCGCCAGCAGTGAGCGCGCCTCGGCTGACTCCGCGAGTTCGGGGATCGCATCCATCTCGAGATAGAGCGGGCTCTTGAAGATCCGGCTCATGGGGCTATAGGGACTGATCCCCGAGCCGCGGCCCAAGGTCGCGTGGAGCGGGTTCACCCCAACAAACGCTCCTCCCACATCGGCGCACAGTCGCAGACACTCGCGCAGCGCCCCCAGGTCACCGAATCCCCAGTCCTTTTGTCGTCTTACGCTGTAGAGATTCGCCCAGATCCCGAACGCTGAGGGTCTGCCGAGACACTCGGCCACGGTGAAGCAAGTGCGCGGCGCGAGAATGAGGGTCTGCTCGGCTTCTCGCTCGCCGCCGTCCCCTCGCAGAGCGAGGCGGACGTCGTGGTAGCCCGGAGGAGGCTTGCCGGGGAGCGGGAGCTCGAGATGATCGGCTTCGCCTCCGCAAGCCGCCTCGCCTTCGCACCGCTCCACGCCTCCATCTTCAAGTGCGAGCTCCACCTCCCAGCGGAGATTCCCGCGCGCAAGCTCGGGCGGTAGAGACACCCGCAGGGCGGGCTGAGCTTGCTCGTACTCTCGCCAGACCTGCACCGGGGCCACAAGACGTGCTCGCTCGGCCCGGTCGAGCTCGACCAGCCTTTGCCCCGCGGCGGCCTCGCTCGAGGCGTCATAACCGAGCGCGTTAAGCAGCGCTTCCCGCGTCGCATCACTGGTTTCGCGCACGTCCCGGCCGTTCTGTTCCAGATAGGAGGGCAGAATCCCGACACGGTCGGCCAGGGCAAGCAGGGCCGGGCGCATGGGGTCGGCTACCCCACGCCAGGTGCGAGCATGAGGGCGCCAAGCGGGGGCAGGCGCAACAGAATGGATTGCGGCCGTCCGTGCCAGGGCACGGGAGCCGTCTCGCACCTCTCGTAGGTCCAGAACTGGCTTCCCCCGAATGCGGGGTCGTCGCTCGAGAGCCGGCGCACGTAGGTGCCTGCGGTCGGCACTCCGATCCGATACTCCGCGCGAGGCACCGGCGTGAAGTTGAAGACCGCGATGAGATGGGCGTCCCCGTCCCACCGCTCGAAGGTCAGGACCGAGCTGATCCGATCCCCGCAGTCGATCCAGCGGAAACCGGCGGGGTCGTGATCCCAGCGCCAGAGGCAGGGCGATTCGCGGTACAGGCGTCCCAGCTCTCCGATGAATCGCACGAGCGCCGCCCGGGGAGGATCACCGAGCAGATGCCAGTCAAGACTCGCCTCGTACCACCATTCATGGTCGGGTGCGAGCTCGCTGCCCATGAACAGAAGCTTCTTGCCCGGCCGCGTCCATTGGTAGGCGAGCAGGAGCCGGAGATTGGCGAACTTCTGCCAGAGATCGCCGGGCATCTTTTGGAGGAGCGAGCGCTTGCCGTGGACGACTTCATCGTGAGACAGGGGCATGATGAAGCGCTCGCTGTATTCGTAGAGCATCGCGAAGGTCAATGTATCGTGGTGCCACTTTCGGTGGACCGGATCCTTCTCGAAGTAGGTGAGCGTGTCGTTCATCCAGCCCATATTCCATTTGAAGCTGAAGCCGAGACCACCTTCCGTCGTGGGCTTTGTGACACCTCCCCACGCGGTCGATTCCTCCGCGATGGTGAGGCACCCGGGATGCTCGGCATGCACCAGATCATTCATCGTGCGGAGAAAGTCGATCGCCGCGATGTTCTCGCGGCCGCCATACTGGTTCGGGATCCACTCCCCCTCCTTGCGGCTGTAGTCGAGGTAGAGCATCGAGGCGACGGCATCGACGCGCAGGCCGTCGATGTGGAACTCCTGGAGCCAGTAGATCGCGTTCGCGATGAGGAAGCTCCGCACCTCGTGGCGGCCATAGTTGAAGATGAGGGTTCCCCAATCGGGGTGCTCGCCGAGGCGGGGATCTTCGTGTTCGTAGAGCGCCGTGCCGTCGAAACGGCGCAGCGCAAAATCATCCCGCGGAAAGTGCGCAGGCACCCAGTCGAGGAGGACCCCGATCCCATGCTGGTGGCAGTGGTCGACGAAAAATCGGAAATCATCGGGCGTGCCGTAGCGGGATGTGGGGGCGTAGTAGCCCGTGACCTGGTATCCCCATGAGCCTGAAAAGGGATGCTCGGCCACGGGGAGAAGCTGCACGTGCGTAAAGCCGAGGCGCTTCACGTGCTCCACCAGCTTGGGGGCGATCTCGCGGTACGTGAGGGCGCGATTCCCTTCCTCCGGGACCCGCGCGAAGCTGCCGAGGTGGACCTCGTAAATCGCAAGCGGCTCGCGCGAAAGGTCGCGCTTTTCGCGAGCGCTCATCCACTCTGCGTCTCTCCAGTGATAGGACGACGTGGTGACGCGCGCGGCGCAGCCCGGAGGAAGCTCCATCGAGAAGGCCATCGGGTCTGCCTTCAATCGGATCGCGTCTTCGCGCGTCTTGATCTCAAACTTGTAGAGCGCCCCGGCTGCCACCCCGGGAACGAAGAGCTCAAAGACGCCGGAACTGCCGAGGACACGCATGGGAAGGAGGCGCCCGTCCCAGTTGCAGAAGTCGCCGACCACGGAGACCCGCCGGGCTGCGGGCGCCCAGACGGCGAACGAGACGCCGTCGACGTGGTCGATGCGCCGGGGATGCGCACCCAGGACCTCCCACAGCTTGCGGTGGGTGCCCTCATTGAACAGGTGAAGGTCGAGCTCGCCCAGGGTGGGCAAGAAGCGATACGGATCTTCCCGCAGCCACGTGTTGCCATCGGCGAACCGCAGACGCAGCCGGTACGCGAAGGGAGGAGAGACTCCGGGCACGAATCCGGCGAACAGACCGGCATCCAGAGGCTCCATGCCGATCACGTCCACCCCGGGTGTCTGTTCGATGAGGCACTCGCATCCCGTGGCGTCGGGATGCCAGGCACGCACCACGCAACCGGGTGTGCCTTCCAGGACGAAGGAATGAGCGCCCAGCACGCGATGCGGTTCGGAATGCTCGCCGGCCAAAAGACGCGCTACGTCCGAAGGCTCAGGAGCCAGCGGATGGATGGAGGGCGAGGAGCGGCGTCGCGTCATGGGGTTCTCCTCAAGGGGACACTCGCTCGTGGCAGAGGAGGACAATCGAGTGGGCGGCCAGGTTCACGCCCGGCTTTCGCAGCGTGCGCCTTGCCGGCTGGGCGGTGTTGAGGAGTTCCCGCCATTCGCCTTTTGCGTCGATCTGGGGGAGGGAGAAGGGGCAGGAGCGAGTGCCGGAGTTCAAGAGCAGGAGCAATGTCCGAGCACTGAGGGACGCCGTCTGGAGGGGTCGCCCTCGGACATCCGACTCGTCGCTTGCGTCGCCGGGCACGAGCATGCCAAGGACATGATTTCCTGCGTCGTTCCAGCCGGACTGCGTGAGTTCCAAGCCGTCGGGTCCGATCCAGCTCACGTCTTTCACTCCTCTACCCGGGAGCGCATCTCCTTGGAAGAAACGGCGTCGGCGAAAGACGGGATTTTCTCGCCGCACGAGGAGCACTTGCCGCACGAAGGCGAGGAACGCCTGCTGCCTGGGATCAAGGTCCCAGTGCAGCCAGCTGAGTTCTGAATCTTGGCAGTAGGCATTGTTGTTTCCATGCTGGGTGTGGGAGAGCTCGTCACCATGGGAAAGCATGGGGACCCCTTGGGACAAGAGGAGCGTCGCGACGATATTGCGCTTGGCACGTTCGCGCGCCCGATTCACCGTTTCCGGCGCTTCGATTCCCTCCTGCCCCCAGTTGAAGCTCCAGTTCGTGTCGCTCCCGTCGTGGTTCTCCTCGCCATTGGCCTCGTTGTGTTTGTGCTCGTAGCTCACGAGATCTTGGAGTGTGAAGCCATCGTGGCAGGTCACGAAGTTGATGCTGGCGTGAGGCCCGCGGCCGCTCCCTGCGAAGATGTCGCTCGAACCTCCGAGGCGTGAGGCGAGCTCCGATACCTGTCCCGGGTCGGCACGCCAGAATCGCCGGACCGTGTCGCGAAAGCGTCCGTTCCATTCTGACCAGCCAAATGGGAAGGCACCGAGCTGGTAGCCGCCGGGCCCGAGATCCCATGGCTCCGCCACGAGCTTCACCCGAGAGAGCACGGGATCCTGCCTCACCACTTCGAGAAAGCGGGCCTGCGGTGTCATGGCTTCGGGTTCGCGCGCCAGCACGGTCGCAAGATCGAAGCGGAAGCCGTCCACGTGNNAAGGCTATCGAGGACGAGCTGGAGCGCACGCGGGTGGAGGACGTTCCATGAATTTCCAGTTCCCGTCCAGTCAACGTACTCGCGCCGGTCCTCCGGCCTGAGGCGATAGTACGCACTGTTGTCGATGCCCCGGAAGC
>DOUU01000455.1:22554-23606 GCA_003520425.1 Deltaproteobacteria bacterium | reverse complement strand
TGGAGTCGCGCTTTGAGGGAGCGCGCGGACAGTCCCTGTTCCGCCGCTCCTGGCTTCCGCCCGAGCCCGAGCGCGTGGTCGTGCTCGCCCACGGTTTTGCCGAGCACAGCGGCCGCTACGACCACCTTGGCGCCTTTTTGGCGGCGCGGGGCGTGGCGGTCCATGCCCTCGACCACGAGGGCNNCGATGACCTCGAGGTCTTTCTCCGCGTGGTCGAAGGCGAGCACCCCGGCGCTCCGCTCACGCTCGTGGGTCACAGCATGGGAGGCCTTCTCGTCGCTGCCCTCTTGTGTGAGCGCGCTCCCGCCGTTTCGGCAGCCGTCACCTCGGGCGCAGCGCTCGCCCTTTCGCCCGGCGTCTCGCGCGTGCGCGTCGCCGGGGCTCGCCTGCTGCGGCGTTTCTTGCCGCGGGTCTCGCTCGCGAGCGGGCTCGATCCGAACGGACTCTCGCGGGATCCGGAAGTCGTCCGCCGCTACGTCGAAGATCCCCTCGTCTTCCGGCGCATGACGGCATCGTTCGCGGCGGAGCTGCTCGGCGCGGTGGAGCGCGTTGCACAAAGCCGCCGGGAGGTGGCACTCCCGATGCTGGTGATGCACGGCGGGGACGACCCGATCTGCTCGCCCGAGGGCAGCCGCACTTTCTTCCAGCGCGTACGCGGGCCGGGCAGCGCGCTGCGCATCTATCCGAAGCTGCGCCATGAGATCTTCAACGAGCCGGAACAGGAGGACGTGTTCCAGGACACCCTCGAATGGCTCCGCGCACGAAAAGAGTGAGCGGGGCACGCCCGGGCCCGAGCGGCAGGCTCAGCCATCTCGATTCTCGCGGCCGCGCTCGGATGGTCGACGTCGGCGCGAAGTCCGTGACACGGCGGGNNGCGACGGCACGCATCGCAGGCATCCAGGCGGCCAAGCGCACCCACGAGTGGATTCCCCTCGCCCATCCTCTGCCACTCGACGCGATCAGCGTCGAGTTCTCACCCGATGCGGCCGGGGGCTGCGTTCGCATCGAGGCCCGCGTGCTTGCACACAGCCGCACCGGCGTCGAGATGGAAG
>DOUU01000455.1:0-22497 GCA_003520425.1 Deltaproteobacteria bacterium | reverse complement strand
GCCCGCAGCGGTGCGGGGATCGGGAACCCGAGCGCGCGGGTAGGTGTCTACAGCCGGTGAGGCGAGAAGTGAGCCACGAGATCGCAGAACGAGGACCCCTCGTCCGAGCGGGGGCAGTAAGGGGCCCCGTGCTCGAGGATCCCGATCGGGAGCTCGTGGCCCGCTGGCGCAGCGGCGACGTGACCGCCTTTGAGGCGCTGGTGCGGCGGCACGAGCGGCGCGTCTTCCGGCTCCTCGTGCGCATGCTCGGGAGCCGCAGTGAGGCCGAAGACGTGGCGCAAGAGACCTTCCTCAATCTGCATCGCCACGGCCACCGCTTCCGCGGCGAGGCTCGCTTCTCCACCTTCGTCTACCGCGTCGCCGCGAACGCCGCGCTCAACCGCCGGCNNTAGCCTCGGGCGCAGCCACGCAAGGGAGCACAGCCTGGCCGCAAGCGAACCCGGCGGCATCGCCGCGCCGCTTTCTCCTGTGGATCCCGAACGCGAAGCCGCCGGCGCCCAGGTCCGCTCGCGTGTCCAGGAGGCGCTCCTCACGCTAAGCCCCGCGTTGCGACTGCCCCTTGTCCTCTACGACATCGAAGGGCTGGGCTACGTGGAAATCGCCCGGGTCCTGGAACTCGCGGAGGGCACTGTGAAGTCACGCATCCACCGCGCGCGCCAGGCCCTGCGACCCCTGCTCGGTGCGCTGGCCCGCGAGGTGGGCTCGGGGAGAGCGGCATGAAGCACGGAGAGGTCAGCGATCGGCTGGGTCCCTATCTCGAAGGGGATCTCCCGCTTCAGCAGCGGGCGCTCGTGGATGCGCATCTCGACGCCTGCCCGAGCTGCGCGGAGGAACTGAAGGAGCTGCGCGCGACGATCGGGCTCCTGCGCTCGCTGCCTGAGATCGAGGCTCCGACGAACCTCGCCTCGCGCGTGATGGCGCGCGTCCAGGAAGGCGAGGGGCAGCCCACGGCGTGGACCCGTCTTCTCGACATCCTGCTGCGCTCGCGCCCGCTCGCCCTCGGAGCGGCCGCCGCGGGGGCCGTGGTGCTCGCGGTCCTCGCGCCGGGCTGGCTTGCCCGGCAAACGGAAGCGCCGCAGACCGCGGCGGTGCCGGCGTCGCAGTCCGATGCCTCCGATCTCGCGCTCTTAAGCCGGATCGCTCCTCTGAGCGTCTGGACGGCGCAGGCTCCCCTCGTGCGCCGGCCCCTCGGTTCGTCGGCTCCCAGTGACGAGCCCGTGGGGCCGCTCCCGCCGGAAGCGGCGCCGCCCGCCGGGCCGGCGCCTGGCCCCATCGATTCCCACATCGATGAACTCCTGCGCGATCCAGGAAGATTCGTCGACGAGCTGAGCGAGATGCCTCTTGCGGAGCGTGACCGGGAACTCTCGGCGCTCCTCGAAGAGGTGATCCGCGCGGGGCGCGCCGCCGAGGTCGTGCAGACCCTGCGCATGGCGGGCGATCGCCGCGCGGACGCGATCGCGGAGGGCTTGGAGCGCACGGCAAGCGCCGGCTCTCCGCCCTGATTCGAAAGGCCCCGAGGCCGGGGCGGCGCACTGTCCGCGGCTTCTCCCCGCGGCTACGCTCGGCGCTCTGCGAGGAGGGGTACGCGCTTGGCTCGGCCGAGGAAACGAGTCGCCCTCCTCGCGCTCCTCGTCGGTGTCAGCGTGAGCGCCAGCGCCCAGACCGTCCAGCTCGTTCCGGAGAGCTCGGCTTCCTGGGGCCTGCGAAACGTCTTGGCGCCCTTCAGCGTGATCTTTGTGGGTCCGAGCTACTGGTACGGAGAGCGCACGCTCAAGGTCGACACGACGCCCCCGGGCGCGCAGCTCGACCTCTTCTATGTTCGGGCGAACTTCCAAAAGCGCTACGAGCAGGCCCAGGCGCCGGTCACGATTGCGCTTCCCACCCGGATTGAGGCGGGTCCGCGCGACGCGGTGACCGTCCGCGCCTACCTTGAAGGCTACAAGGTGCAAGAGGCGACGGTGCCCGTGTCCTCCCGACAGGACACGGTGCAGCTCGACCTCTCGCCGCTCCCCAATGCGCTCAAAGCCGTCTCCTCCTCCTACTTCGCGGGCCGCGGGTCGCTCTCCCTCTTCACCACCCAGCTGCCCGAGGTGCGCCTTCAGAACCGAGAGGGCGGCTTCACCATCGTGCTCGATGAGACCGCCGGCACGCCCGAGCTCGCCAGTACGCTCGAGAGTGTCAAGAATCCCTACATCAACGCCGTCTCGACCCAGCAGCTGGGCGAGGATCTCCTCGTGCGGGTGGACACCACGCCCCTTGCCCAGAGCGAGAAGGTGGAGCTGCGCTCGCGCCAGGGTGAGGACGCGGCGCGCACTCTGCATGAGTTCGCGATCGACCTGGTTCGGCCGGAAGACGGCGCGAACATGGTCTTGCGGGCGCAAGCGGCCCTCGCACGCCTCGAGCGCCGCGACGTGGTGGGCTGTGCGGGGGTTTTCGATGACGCGCTTCGTGCCTCCCTCAACCGCGAAGCGCTGACGCGCGCCCTCGTACCCCACGGCGCCTTCACCGACCCCTATCTGCGCGCCGTCATGAAGCGGCTCGGCGAGATCTCCGCCGAGGGAGCGGTCACGCTGGAGGATGGAACGCGCCTCAACCCGGCAGCGCCCCTTGAGCTCGCGGCTGCCATGAGCCAGGCCTCGGAGGTGAAAGGCTACCTGGCACTCCTGCGCGCCTTCGCCCGCGAACTCGATGGCCCCGAGCGCGCGCCCGAGACGCTGCGGGGGCTCGTCGCCCCGGAGCTCGACGCCTCCGCCTTCGGCGCGTCGCTGAAAGGCGCAGAGGCGAAGGAGAGGAGCTGCCGAGGGCAGTAGAGGCGCGCCGACACCTGCGCAGGCAGGGGAGCGCTGCCTGCAGATCCTGCTCCACAAACTGAGCCGAAGATCGCCGGCCTTGCGCCGCTCACTGCGCAAGCGCTAAGGGGTGACGCGCGTCCGGTCGATCAAGACCGAGCGGGGGGCGGATCGGGATGGCCAAGGCCAGAATCGAGATCCTGGAGGCCGACGACGAGCGCGCAAGCGACGCGGAAAAGCGGCGGTCCGAGAGGACGCCCCTTGTCGTGCGGGTCGACTATACGACGGTCGACGCATTCTTCTCGGAGTTCACGGCCAATATCAACGAGGGCGGCCTGTTCATTGAAACCGAAACCCCGCCGTCTACCGGCACCGCGGTGCTCTTGAAATTCAAGCTCCCCGGCGAGGAGGAGCCCATCCGGGTGCACGGAAGGGTGGTTTGGATCACGCCTCAAGGCGGCGCCGAGAGCCCGGGCATGGGGATCGAGTTCGAGAACCTGGACCGCGTGGCGCGAGCCCGCATCGACCAGGTCGTGCGGAACCTGCGCCAAGATTCGGCTCCAGGGCGTCCTCGGCGCGTCCGGGGTGGCGCGTCCTAGACTGGCGCGAGCTCTCCCCGCCTCCTAGAACGGGATCTCGTCTTCCGGGGGCGGGCCGCCCACGGCGTCGTCGGGCGGCCCCGCCTCAAGCTCCGTTCCGCCCGCCGTGCGGCTCGAGGGACGTGCTTGCCCTCCCTGGCCGGCGGCGCGCGGCCCGCCGAGGAACTGGACCGTCTGAGCATTGACCTCTGTCGTGCGCTGCTTTTGGCCTTCCTTGTTCTCCCACTCGCGCGTTTGCAGCCGGCCTTCGATGTACACCGTGCGCCCCTTGGCCAGGTACTGCGCGCACAGCTCCGCCGTCCGCCCCCAAGCGACGATGCGGTGCCACTCGGTCCGCTCCTCGCGCTCTCCTCCTTTGTTCGTCCAGTTCTCGGTGGTGGCGAGCGTGAAGTTCACCACCGCTTGGCCACCCTGCGTGTAGCGGAGCTCGGGATCACGGCCGAGATTGCCAATCAGGATCACCTTGTTCACACCTGCCATGGGGGATTCTCTCCGTCGAGGATCGGTGGATTTCGGGGGGAACCACATGATCTCGCCCGCCTCCGCGAGCGTCAAGCGCGACGCAAAGGCTGGCCTTGGGCCGCGGCTTGACGCACCGATTCTCGCCCGGATACCCTCGCGCCACGACCCGTCCCAAGGGGGTGAGGGACGTGGATTTTTCATCGATCTCCTGCGTGTACGCCGATGGCTAGGGGCTCCGCGCGGGCGGCCCGCGGCAATGGCTTCGCTGCGACCTTCATGGGTCGGCTGGCGCGGGAGTCGCTCGGGATCGTACTCGTGGGCCTCGCCGGGCTCGCGGCTGCGTCCGTCGCAACCTACACACCCGTGGATCCCGTCCTGCGCTGGGTGCGCGTGGCCAACGCGGGCGGCGTCGTGGGCGCCGCCCTCGCGGCGGCCCTCGTGCAGGGGATCGGCTGGGCTGCGGTCGTGCCCGTGCTCGCCCTCGCGCTCGTGGGCTCGTATCTCGTCGTGGGTCGCCCGCTCTCGGCGATCCCCGCGCGCCTTTGGCTGGGGGGCGCTGGACTGCTGCTCGCCCTCGCGACAGGGCCCGTGCTTCTTCACGAGCTCGCACGTCTGCGCCTCGGCCCGATCTCGGGCGGCGCTCTCGGCACTGTCCTGGCCTCGCTCGAGGGCACACTCTTAAGCCGCTCCGGGGCGCTTTTCGCAAACCTCTTCCTGCTCGGGGCGAGCCTTCTCGCGCTGACCGGCATTTCTGCGTCGACGGCGCTTGCCGCGGTGGCGGCGGCCGCTGCGACGACGGGGCGCGGCGCCCTCTCCATCCTGCGCGCGAGCGGGCGCGGGCTCGGGTGGATCGCGCTCGGCGCCCGAGAGGGCGTGCGCGCGTTCGGGGTCTGGCGGGAGCGGCGGNNGCCCGAGAGCGGCCTTGCGATCGCGGCCGCAGGGGCCTTCTCCGCCGCCCTCCCGCGCCCCGCCGAGCGGGAGAAAAGGGAGCCCCGCGGCAAGGGCGGCGAGCCTGCGATCGTCGACCACTCCGCGGAGCGACACGACAAGGCGACGCCGCGCCAGGAGGCCTTCGTATTCTCCGAAGCGAGGACGGGGAGTCCCTTCTTGTCGCCCGACATCTCGCTCTTCCACAAGCCGCCTGCAGCCGCCCGCACCTACGACCGCGACAGCCTCATCATGAACTCGCGGATCCTCGAGAAAAAGCTCAAGGATTTCGGAGTCGGGGGCCGCGTCGTGACCGTGCATCCCGGCCCGGTCGTGACCATGTACGAGTTCGAGCCCGAGTCGGGCGTCAAGGTGAACCGCATCGTGAACCTTGCGGACGATCTGTCCCTGGCCCTGCGGGCGCTCTCGGTCCGGATCATCGCGCCGCTCCCCGGCAAGTCGGTGGTCGGGATCGAAGTCCCGAACGCAGAACGGGAGATCGTCTACATCCGGGACCTGCTCGAGTCGGAGTCGTTCCGCGCGAGCTCATCGCGCCTCACCCTCGCCCTCGGGAAGGATATTTTCGGCAACCCCGTGGAGGCGGACCTGGCCCGCATGCCCCACCTGCTCGTGGCAGGGGCCACCGGCACGGGGAAGAGCGTCTTCTTGAATACGCTCCTGTGCTCGATCCTGTTCCGCACCACGCCCGACGAGCTCAAGCTCTTGCTGGTCGACCCGAAGCTCCTCGAGCTCTCGATGTACGAGGGGATCCCGCACCTCATCGCAGACGTCGTCACGAACCCCAAGCGCGCCGCTGCGGCGCTGGCCGGCATCGTGCACAAGATGGAAGAGCGCTATCAGATGATGGCTGCACTCGGCGTGCGCAGCATCGACCAGTTCAACGCGCGGGTCGAAGAGGAGCTGCGTGCGGGAAAGACCACCTTCCGCCTCAAGCCCAAGCCGGGGGAGACGGAGGGACGGGAGCTCCCGTTCTCGCGCCTGCCCTACATCGTCGTCGTGATCGACGAGCTCGCCGACTTGATGGTGGTCTCGGCCCGCGACGTGGAGGAGGCGCTGCAGCGACTCGCCCAGATGGCGCGTGCCGCAGGCATTCACCTCGTGCTCGCCACCCAGAGGCCGAGCGTGGACGTGCTGACCGGGGTGATCAAGGCCAACTTCCCCGCACGGCTCTCGTTCCAGGTCTCCTCGCGCACCGACTCGCGCACGATCCTGGATCAAAACGGAGCCGAGCACCTGCTCGGCCAAGGCGACATGCTCTTCCTCCCTCCCGGCACCTCGAAGCTCCAGCGCATCCACGGGGCCTACGTGTCGGAGAAGGAGGTGAGCGGCCTCGTGGCCTTCCTGCGCGACCAGGGCAAGCCCCAGTTCGACGAGACGCTGCTCAAGATGAAAGAGGAGAGCGAGCAGAAAGAGGAGCGGGGCAGCGAGGTCGACGAGATGTACGACCGCGCCATCGCCATCGTGGCCGAGACCCGCAACGCGTCGATCTCCTACCTCCAGCGCAGGCTCAAGGTCGGCTACAACCGCGCGGCCCGCATGGTGGAGCAGATGGAGCTCGACGGAATCATCGGCCCCCAGGAAGGCACCAAGCCCCGCGAGGTCTATGCCCGATCCCTCGACCTCGAATAGGCGGATTCGAATCAGCGGGGGGGCAAGTCGGGTCCAACCCTCCATGAGGCGCCGCTCCGCCTGCGGCCCGGCCGTGGCCCTCCTGGTCGGGCTCCTGCTCCCGCTGGCTTCCCTTCTCGCGCAGCCGCAGGCCCGGGCGCAGGCTCGGCCCGACGCCGGGGAGAAGGCTTCGAAGGGCGAGTGCGCGGACCAGCTCGCGATCCGGGTCCAGCAACGCTACGAGGCCGTGAAGGATCTGTCGGCGCGCTTCGAGCAGACCACCCGCGTGGCTTCGCTCCACGGCTCGGGCCACGATGCGCCGAGCGAATCCTCGGGCGAGGTCGTCTTCGAGAAGCCGGGCAAGATGCGCTGGTCCTACGAGAAGCCCAACCCGAGCCTAGTGGTGAGCGATGGCGAGGTGGCGTGGGTCTACGACCCGGCAGCGCGCGAGGCGCAGCGTATGCCCGCGGGAGGAGCTCTGCTCACGGGCGGAGCGATGCAGTTCCTGCTCGGCCGGGGAGACCTGCGGCGGGACTTCATCGTGCGCGCGAGATCGTGTGAGGGAAGCAGCATCGCGCTCGAGCTCACGCCGAAGCAGCCGGCGAGCTACGAGAAGCTCGAGATCGTGGTGGACCGCGAGAGCGGAGAAGTCGAGGAGACGACGGTCTCCGACCTCGTCGGGAATGTGACTCGGGTTGCGTTCCACAATGTGCGGACCAACCAGGGTGTGCCGGCGAGCCGCTTCCACTTCACGCCGCCCGAAGGAGTTCGCGTGATCGAGCTCCAGCCGGCCCAGCCGTAGGGGTGCGGGTGTGCAGGAACTGAACGGCGAGGCGGCCCTTTCCCAATCAGGGAAGAGCCCTTCCGCGTCGGCGCGATGCCGCAAAGTTCGGCGGGGCGCCCCGCGGGCAAGCCGTTGCCGCTCCGACGCCTCCGTCAAATTCACGGCTCCAGAGCCGGCAGCATTGCCACTCGAGGCGGCACCGGGGAGGCAGGCAGGGCGCCGAGCGGCCCGTGTTCGCGGAGCTTGCGGAGAGAGAGGAGGACGGGGCTTCATCTTGCAGGGGAAGGGCTCGTCTCGGCTTGGAGGTTTGCTGTCGCGCTGGTTGATGCTCCCCCTGGGGCGTGCCGACTCACTCGCACCTGGGATCTGTGCGGCTTGACACACCCCTCCTGTCTGGTAGATTGGAGAGGCCAAAAATGGTGCAAATTCGAGGGCTTCCGGGATCTGGCGCCAGCCGTGAAAGGGGCGGATCCCACGGGACGGACATGTGGCGGGCAGGCTCAGGAGGCTCTTTTGGCGGGTGATGGAAGCGGGTTTTCCAGGCGGGCAGGGAGTCGCCTCGGGGACGATTTGCAGCGGGTCGCAGCCGCAGCGCCGGGTGGGGAACCCGGACGCGCAGGAGGCCGTGCATACACGCGCTCTGGCAGCGGCTTCGCAGCGGTGGGGGAGCGAGGGGAGCATCTCCCAGGGGGCTGAGCCAGGCGGCGCACGGCACAGGCTTTGCAGCACCAAACGTGGGGAAGCTATGCACCACGGCGCAGAGCCGGTGAGCGAGGAGAAGGTGGAATGAGCGAGTTCGACTCGGGGTCCGGCGGCAGGCGAGGCTTCGTGCGAGACGTGATGCGACGCATTTCGACGTCGGGGCCTCGAAGTGGCGGAGATCCCGAGGGCGATCGCGAGCGGGAGGGCGGAGCGCGCTCGTACCAGGACGAGATCGAAGACCTGCAAGACGCCATCCGTTTCTTCGGTGGCGACTCGGCCGAGTTCCGCCGCCGCCTCGAGCGCGTGCTCGCGGAGTTCGACGCGATCCGGCGGCGCTATGAGATGACCCGCGAACAGCTCTCGGACGCCGAGCGCCAGAACGAGAAGCTCGTGGGCATGCTCCAAGAGGCGAAGCAGCAGATCGAACTCCTCAAGGAAGAGGTCGACAAGCTGTGCGCGCCCCCGAACTCCTACGGTGTCTTCACCCGCCCGAACAAGGACGGCACCGCCGAGATCTTGGTGGACGGCAAGGCGATGCGCGTCAACGTGCATCCCAACCTCGACGCCTTCTCCCTGGAAGAGGGTCAGCTCGTCGTCCTCAATGAAGCCTTCAACGTGATCGAGCCCGCCGGCTACATCGGGCGCGGCGAGATCGCGCACGTGGTCGACTTCCTCGGGGACCATCGCGCGATCGTGCTCGGTCACACCGACGAAGAGCGCGTGGTCACGCTCGCATCCCCGCTGCGGGCCGAAAAGCTCAAGGCCGGCGACAACATCCTCGTCGACCCCCGCACGAACTACGCCTTCGAGAAGCTGCCCAAGTCCGCGGTGGAGGAGGTCGTCCTCGAAGAGATCCCGGACGTGACCTACGAGAAGATCGGCGGGCTCGGCGAGCAGATCCAGATCCTGCGCGATTCGATCGAGCTGCCGTATCTGCACCCGGAGATCTTCGCCGACCACAAGCTGTCGCCGCCCAAGGGCATCCTGCTCTACGGCCCCCCGGGCTGCGGCAAGACGCTGATCGCAAAGGCGGTGGCCAACAGCCTGGCCAAGAGCATCGAGGCGCGCACGGGCAAGGCGACGACTGCCTACTTCCTCAACGTGAAGGGTCCCGAGCTCCTGAACAAGTACGTCGGCGAGACCGAGTACAAGATCCGCGAGGTGTTCAAGAAGGCGCGCGAGAAGGCCAACGAGGACGTGCCGGTCGTGATCTTCTTCGACGAGATGGACTCCTTGTTCCGCATGCGCGGATCGGGCATCTCCTCGGACATGGAGGCGACCGTCGTTGCGCAGTTCCTCTCGGAGATTGACGGCGTCGAGTCGCTCAAGAACGTGATCGTGATCGGCGCGAGCAACCGCCAGGATCTGATCGATCCGGCCGTGCTGCGCCCCGGGCGGCTCGATCTCAAGGTGAAGGTGCATCGGCCGGACGCGCAGGCAGCCGCGGAGATCTTCTCCAAGTACCTGACCTCGGACCTGCCCTTCCACGCCGAGACGAACACCAAGTACGGGTCCGACCTCACGAAGGTCACGGCCGGCATGATCGAGGATACGATCCGCGACATGTACGCCACCAACGAGGAGAACAAGTTCCTCGAGGTGACCTACGCCAAGGGGGAGCGCGAGATCTTCTACTTCAAGGATTTCGCGAGCGGGGCCATGATCGAGAACATCGTGGCGCGCGGCAAGAAGAAGGCGGTCAAGCGCCTGATCGACCACGGTGAGCGCGGGATCCGCCTTGCGGACCTGCTCGAGGCCGTCCGCGAGGAGTTCAAGGAGAACGAGGATCTGCCGAACACCACGAACCCCGACGACTGGGCCCGCATCTCCGGCCGCAAGGGCGAGCGCATCATCAACGTCCGGACGCTGATGACGGGCATCAATCGCAACGAGCGGTCCATCGAGAACATCACCTCGGGCCAGTACCTCTAGCGCGGGGGGCGTTTGCCGAAACACGCGGAGACCTGATGGCGATTCCGAAGGTGATGGGGACGGAGATCGAGTACGGGATCACCGTCCGCAACGACCGAGACTTCGATCCCATCGCGAGCTGCGTGCTGCTTGTGAACGCCTATCGCGAGGAGCACACGAGCCGCATCCTGTGGGACTACGACCAGGAGAATCCGCTGGCGGATGCCCGCGGCTTCCAGGTCGACGGGGAGAAGTACACCCCGAACCAGCAGGAGAATATCGCCCGCAACAAGACGCTCGTGAACGGGGCGCGCTACTACGTCGACCACGCGCACCCCGAGTACTCCTGCCCCGAGGTCACCAACGTGCGCGACCTCGTGCTGCACGAGAAGGCCGGGGAACGGGTGGTCGAGATCAGTCGGCGCGAGGCGACGGCGCTGCTCCCGCCGGGCGCTCAAATCCTGCTCTACAAGAACAACAGCGACCGCAAGGGCAACAGCTACGGCTCCCACGAGAACTACCTGATGGACCGCCGCACGTCCTTCAAGCAGATCGTGGAGCACCTGATGTCGTTTCTCGTGACCCGCCAGGTGTACGCGGGGGCCGGGAAGGTCGGAAGCGAGAACCGCGCCCACCCCTGCGACTATCAGCTCACGCAGCGCGCAGACTTCTTCGAGACCGAGGTCGCGCTCGACACCATGGTGAAGCGGCCCATCATCAACACGCGCGACGAGCCGCACGCGGACCGGGAGAAATACCGGCGCCTGCACGTGATCGTCGGTGACTCGAACATGAGCGAGTACACGATCTATCTGCGCAACGGGGCCACCGCGCTCGTGCTTTCGATGATCGAGGACGGCGCTATCCGCAGGGACCTCTCGCTGCGCGACCCGGTGCGTGCCATCAAGGAGATCTCCCACGACCCGACCTGCAAGCGGGAGGTGCAGCTCGAGAACGGCAAGAAGCTCACGGCCGTGCAGATCCAGCGCGAGTTTCTGGAACTCGCCCTCCAGTACACGTCCTCGCGGAGCATCGACGCCATGACGCGCGATGTCCTGGCGAAATGGCAGCACGTGCTCGAGTGCCTGGAGCGCGACCCCATGGGGCTCGCGGGCCAGATCGACTGGGTGATCAAGAAGGCCATGATCGAGAGCTTCATGGAGCGCAAGGGGCTCGACTGGGACTCCTCCCAGGTGCAGATGCTCGACCTTCAGTACCACGACCTGCGGCCGGACAAGGGCCTCTACTACGTCCTCGAGCGCCAGGGCCGTCTGGAGCGCATCGTGACCGACGAGCAGATCGCCGCCGCGGTGAGCGAGCCCCCCGAGGACACGCGGGCATACTTTCGAGGGCAGTGTCTGAAGCGCTATCCTGGGGAGGTCTTCGGGGTGAACTGGGACTCGATCTCCTTCGGGATCGGAGACGAGCCGATCAAGCGGGTGCTCATGGGAGAGCCGCTCAAGGGATCGAAGGCGCACGTGGAAGAGCTGCTCGAGGCATCCCCGACGGCCGCGGACCTCGTGAAGAACTTGCGGGCATAGCGCCCGCCCCTCGGGAGAGACCGCCATGGCAGAATCGACTCAAAAGCAGAAGCCGAAGCGCGGGAGCGACGGTGAGGGGTCCGGCTCGGGTGAAGGACCCCAGAAGCTCGCCAAGAAGGGGGCGGAACTCAAGGAAGAGATGGACGCCCTCGTGGACGAGATCGACGAAGTCCTCGAGGAGAATGCCGAGGAGTTCGTCAAGAACTACGTTCAGCGCGGAGGCCAGTGAGCGACCGGGTCGCACAAGCCATGAGGGGGGGTGGTGCTCGTTCGCTCTAAGTACTCGGGGTCGAGCTTTTCCGAACTGCTCGAAGTGGAGTTTCCGCATCTTCGTTTCGAGAGCCGCCTGCCGCAGGCGCTGGCTTCGACAGGCCTCGCCACGGGCCAGGGCCCGGCGGGCGCGCCGCCCATTCCTCACGGGACCACGGTTCTTGCGCTCAAGTACAGCGGAGGGGTGATCGCAGCGGGCGATCGGCTCGCGACCGAGGGCTACCGCGTGGCCTCTCGGGACGTCCAGAAGGTCTACACCACCGACGCGCACTCGCTCATCGCGATCGCGGGCGCCGCCGGCCCGTGCATCGAGATGGCCAAGCTCCTGCGCATCGAGCTTGAGCACTACGAGAAGATCGAAGGCGATTCCCTCGAGCTCGAGGGCAAGGCCAACAAGCTCTCGCAGATGATCCGAGCAAACCTGCCGGCGGCGATGCAGGGCCTCGTCGTGGTGCCGATCTTCGCCGGCTACGACCCGCGCCGGCGCGTGGGCCGGCTGTGGAAGTACGACGTGACCGGGGGGCGCTACGAAGAGGCGGAGTTCGAGGCCACGGGCTCGGGAGGCCTGTACGCGCGCGAATCGCTGAAAAAGAGCTGGCGGCCGGGCGCTTCGCGGGAAGAGGCGCTGCGCATGGCGATCGGAGCCCTGATGGATGCAGCCGATGAGGACCGCGGGACGGGGGGAATCGACGTTCAGCGGGGAATCTATCCGACGGTGAGCGTGTGCTCGGCCTCGGGGATCGAAGAGGTGGCGCCGACGGAGATCGCCGAGATCCACCGCCAGCTCCTCGACCAGCGCCGTGGAGCCGCGTAGGGATGTCGCTGCCCTTCTACGTATCGCCCGAACAGCTGATGCAGGACAAGGCCGAGTATGCCCGCAAGGGCATCGCGCGCGGCAAGTCCATCGTGACGCTCGAGTACGCGGGCGGCGTCCTTCTGCTCGCCGAAAATCCCTCGACGAGCCTTTCCAAGATCGGAGAGATCTACGATCGCCTCGCGTTCGCCGGTGTCGGGAAATTCAGTGAGTTCGACCAGCTGCGAAAGATCGGCGTTCGCTACGCCGACGTCAAAGGCTACAGCTACAGCCGCGAGGACGTGCGCGCCAAGTCGCTCGCGAATGCCTACTCGCAAGCCATCGGTGAGGTCTTCACCCGCGAGATGAAGCCCCTCGAGGTCGAGATCGTCGTCGCGGAGGTAGGCGACGATCGGCTCGCGGGCCACGAGAACAACGCCATCTACCGGGTCTCGTACGACGGCAGCATCTCCGATCACCAAGGCTATTGCGTGATCGGAGGCACGGTCGAGAGCCTGCAGGCGTACCTGCAGGCAAACTATCGGAGCAGTCTACCCCTCGGGGACGCGATCAAACTCGGCGTGGCTGCGCTCGAACGCGCAAGCAACGGCGAGCCCAAACTCGGCGCGCAGAATCTCGAAGCCTGCGTGCTCGAGCGCCAAAGACCCGGTCGCAAGTTCCGTCGACTTTCAGCCGATGAGCTGCGAGGTATCCTTAGCCCGTAGGGCTGGCGAATCGACAGCCACGGCGGACGCACGGTGCAGAAGCGGATCTTCGGTCTTGAGAGCGAATACGGCATCATCTTCACGCCGGAAGGTCGCAAGACGCTGCCGGTCGAGAAGGCCATCCGCTTCCTGTTCGAGAAGCTGATCACGACCGAGCACTTTCTCAACGTCTTCCTCGAAAACGGCGCGCGCTTCTACCAGGACACGGGCTGCCATCCCGAATACGCGACCCCCGAGTGCGCCTCTCCCCGCCAGCTCATCGTCTACGACAAGGCAGGGGAGCGGATCCTCGAGGATTTGCAGGACTACGCCGAGGAGAAGATCCGCGAGGAGCGCATCGCGGGGAAGCTCTCGATCTTCAAGAACAACACCGATTTCGTGGGCAACAGCTATGGCTGCCACGAGAACTACCTCGTGGATCGCGACGTCGACTTCTACTACCTCGCCGAGCAGCTCATCCCGTTCCTCGTGACGCGGCAGATCTACACCGGCGCAGGCAAGGTCTTCCAGACCCAGGACGGGGTCCACTACTGCGTGAGCCAGCGTGCCCAGCACATCTACCAGAAGATCTCGGGCACGACGACGAACGACCGCTCGATCATCAACACCCGCGATGAGCCCCATGCGGACCGCGAGAAGTACCGGCGCCTGCACGTGATCGTGGGCGACTCGAACATGTCGGAGTACACGAACTTCCTCAAGATCGGCAGCTGCGCGATCGTGCTCCAGATGATCGAGGACAACTACATCAACAAGGACTTCACCCTGCGCAATCCGGTGAAGGCGATCAAGGACATCAGCTACGACACGACGTGCAAGCGGCGCCTGCGCCTCGACAACGGCCGGGAGTACTCTCCGATCGAGATCCAGCGCGAATACTGCGAGATCGCACAGAAATACATCGAGCAGTACCCCGTGAGCGAGCAGCTGCGCGACGTGGTCGGCAAGTGGCAGTACGTGCTCGACTGCCTCGACGACGATCCCGACCGCCTCTCCCGCGAGGTCGACTGGGTGATCAAGCGGCAGCTGATCCAGTCCTACATCGACCGGCGCGGGACGAGCTGGAGCGACCCGCGCGTGTTCATGCTCGACCTGCAGTACCACGACATCCGCCTGAACCGGAGCCTCTACTATCTGCTCGAGCGCAACGGAGCCGTCGAGCGGGTGCTCGACGACGACGAGGTGATCAAGGCCAAGACCGAGCCCCCGCCGGATACCCGGGCGAAGATGCGGGGCGAGTTCATCAAGCTCGCCCGCCAGAACTCGATCCAGTACGACCTCGACTGGTCGAACATCCGACTGGGCAACCTCCTGAACGTGCGGGTCATCTGCAACAACCCGTTCGAGACGGATACCGAGAAGGTCGCGGAGCTCGTGCGTACCATTCAGCGCACGAATCTGCGCAAGACGAGCCTCTCGAAGCTCGTGATCCAGTCCTAGCCGAGCCGCCGCCGCGTGCAGGGCGGGCGGCGGAGCGAGCCACCAAGCCGCCCCGGCCCCCCTTCAAGGCGAGCGGAGCCGGCAACGCGAAGGCAAGAGGCGCGCGCCCCGAGCGCTTTGGCCCCTCTCCCTCTCGCACAGGGCCCGGCTCGAAGGGCCGGGCCCGGGAGGGAGCGGAGCGGGTTTCCGCAACGGCTCTCAGGAGCCGGCAAGTCGCGTCTTCGCGGCCTCAACTCCTCGAAGCCGCTGCCGATACGCAGGACAGGCGGCATTGCTTACCTCGAACATCCCTTCAGAAGGGCCATCGCATGTTCCTCGACTCGCTCTTCGGCGTCTTCTCCAACGACCTCGCGATCGACCTCGGGACCGCCAACACGCTCGTCTACGCGCGCGGCAAGGGCATCGTGTGCTCGGAGCCGAGCGTCGTGGCGGTGGTCGCGCAGCCGAGCGGTCGGGGCGATCGGATCCAAGCCGTGGGCCATGAGGCCAAGGAGATGCTCGGCCGGACCCCGGACTCGATCCGCGCGGTGCGTCCGATCAAGGACGGCGTGATCGCGGACTTCGAAGTCACCGAAGCCATGCTTCGCTATTTCATCCGCAAGGCGCACAACCGCAGCAAGCTCGTGCGGCCGCGGGTCGTGATCTGCGTTCCGCCCTGCATCACGAGCGTCGAGAAGCGCGCCGTCCGGGAATCGACCCTCTCCGCCGGAGCCCGAGAGGTCTTCCTTGTGGAAGAGCCCATGGCCGCCGCGATCGGCGCAGGCCTCGACGTCACGGCCGCGACCGGGAACATGATCGTCGACGTGGGCGGGGGCACCACCGACGTGGCGGTGATCTCCCTCTCCGGGATCGTGACGTCGCGCTCGATCCGGATCGGTGGCGACCACATGGACGAGGCCGTCATCAACTACGTGAAGCGCAAGTACAACATGCTGATCGGTGAACGCACGGCCGAGCTCATCAAGATGACGATCGGAACCGCATCGCCCCACACCAAGACGAACACCATGGAGATCAAGGGCCGGGACCTGGTCTCGGGGATCCCGAAGGTCGTGGTCACGACGAGCGATGAGGTCCGGGAGGCGCTGATCGAGCCGATCCACTCCATCATCGAGACCGTGCACCTCACCCTCGAGCGCACGCCGCCCGAGCTCGCGGCCGACATCGTGGATCGGGGCATCATGCTGGTGGGAGGCGGGTCGCTGCTGCGAAACCTCGACCACCTGCTGCGGCAAGAAACGAAGCTCCCGATCCTGCGCAGCGAGGACCCGTTCACGGCGGTGGCGCATGGCGCCGGAAAGCTCCTCGAGAACACCCCGCTCCTGCGCCAGGTGGCCATGGCGTAACGGCGCGGCCGCTTGCGCCAAAGGGTCAGTCGGGGGAGAGGGCCGCGAGGGCGAGCTGCATCGCGAGCTGCATGTTGCCCGCGACCTTGATCTTTCCGCTCATGAAGGCGGTCTGCGGATCGACCAGTCCGCTGCGCAGGTCGCGGTAGGCCTCGGGGTCGACGCTGAGCGTCGCATCCGGCCGCTCCGGAGGAGCGGCGGCCCCAAAGTGGGTGAGGACGCGAAAGCCCTGCGCCCCCGTCACCTCGAAGAGGAGACAGCCCTTCACGCCGCCCAGGTTGTCGAGCCTGCCCCGCGTGAGCTTCATTCCGCCCGCAAGCCCCGAGATGCCTCCCAGCATGGCCATCGCGGAATCCCCGGCCTCGGCGGCGAGCCGCTCGAACGACGCGCGATCCTGCACGACCGTCATGAAGGGCGGATGGGAAGGGGCGTCCGCGGCTTCCATCCGTCCCGCTGCGATGTTGAGAAAGAATGTCCCTCCGCCCTCCCCGCGGATCTCGACTCGAATCGTGGCATCCACCGCCCGCATGCCGTCGAGCACGCGCACAGCTTCGGCGACCGCGCGCTCCTGGCCACGGAGAGACCGGTTCCAGTCTTGCGGCACCTTCTGCATGAAGAAGCTGCGCGGATCCTCCTCCTCGAGGCTCATCGGCTGCGTCTCCTCTGGTAACGGTCCACGTTCGCCACGTGCTCCTGGTAGCTGTGCGAGAAGACGTGTCCCCCGTCGTTACGTGAGACGAAGTAGAGGTACTCGGTGTTCGCAGGCTCCACCACCGCGCGCAGGGCGGCGGCCCCGGGGTTGGCGATCGGGCCGGGCGGCAGCCCCTGGATCCGATAGGTGTTGTAGGGGTTGGCCGCATTCTCCAGATCGACGCGGTGCAAGCTGCCCTCGAAGCCATCGATGCCGTAGATCACCGTCGGGTCGGATTCGAGCCGCATGCCCCGGGTCAGGCGGTTGCGGAAGACGGACGCAATGAGCGGGCGCTCCTCGGCAAGCCCTGTCTCCTTCTCGATGATGGAGGCGAGGATGACCACGGTGCGCATGGACAGGCCCTGCAGCGAGGCTGCCTCGGCGACGCCACCCCACGCTGTGTGGAACTGGTCCACGAGCCTCCGCACAATCTCCCGGGCCGGAAGCCCGTGGGGCAGGCGGTAGGTCTGCGGGAAGAGATACCCCTCGAGTCCGGGGCCTTCGACGCCGAAGGCGGCTGGGGAGGCCGGGTCCCTCACGACGGCCATGAACTCCTCGGGGCTGCACAGGTCGAGCGCGCCGAGGCGCTCTGCGATCTCGCTCGCGGTGATGCCCTCGGGCACCAGGAGCTCGAGGGTGTGCACCTTGCCCTCGGCCATCATCTGCAGGATCTGGCCTGTCGGCATCGCCGCCGAGATTTCGTACTCGCCGGCCTGGAGACGCCCCTGCACATGGCGCCAGCGGCCGAGCAGAGCGAAGGCGCGCGGGCTGCGCACAAGCCCGGCGGCGGCAAGCGCGCGCCCCACGCTTGAGAGGCTCGACCCGACGGGGACCTCGAAGAGCACCGCTTCGGCCTGCGCCGCGGGGGGCGAGAGCAGCCAGTCGAGGGTCCAGGCCGCCCCGGAGCCTGTGGCCAAGCAGGCCGCGGCGAGGAGCACGAGGCTGCGCATCCTCACTTTTTCGGGACCCCGTCCGAAGGCTCGTGCGCTGCGGCTCCGCGCCGCCTTCGTTCCAGGTAGGTGGAGAGAATGAGCGTCGCCGCCATCTCGTCGACGCGGCCCGGCCGCTCCTTTTTCCGGTGGCCCATCTCGCGCAGCGCCCGCTCCGCCTCGCGCGAGGTCCAGCGCTCGTCTTGCAGGGCGACCGGGAGGCCGGTCGCCTCCTTGAGCTGCCGGGCGAACTCGCTGGCCGCCGCGGCCTCCGGACCCTTGCGCCCGCTCATGTGGATGGGGAGCCCCACGACGATCTCACACACCCCCCGCTCGGCCACAAGGGCCCGAAGCCGCGCCATGTCCTTCACCGGACCGCGTCGCTCGAGGACTCCGGCGGGAAAGGCGATGCGAGCCTCTGGGTCCGAGACCGAAAGACCGATGCGCCTGCTCCCGAGGTCGATGCCGAGAATGCAGGACGCAGGCGCGTTCATCCGCCTGCAAGGCTAGCAACCGGCTGCCGGGGGTGCGCCGCGCCATTTCGCCCTCTCTCACGCCGCAGACGGCGCCGGGCGCCGGGCCAGGGCGCGCCGGGCGGCTTCGCGGATCTGCGCGTCGCGGGACTCGCCGGCCACGGCCAGCGCCTGGAGTTCGGCGCTGCCCGGCAGCTTCGCAAGGACATCGATCGCTGTGAGCTTGAGCTCGCGGAGCAGGCGGCGCTTGAGCAGGCTCTTGCGAGCGAGGATCGCGGCCAGGTCGGGTGCCGCCTCGCTGCGTCCGAAGCGCGCAAAGGCGCGCACGAGCTCGCGAGCCAGCTCGAAGTCGCCGCGAAAGAGCGCCCGGGGAAGCGCCTCCCGCAGCGCGTCGAAGGCGCGCGGGCTCCCGGTGGCGCCGAGGCAATAGGCTGCGAGCGCCGCCACGCCGTCATCCCGGCGCTCGAGGGCCTCGACCAGGGCCTCGACCGCGCTCGCGTGGCCGATCCGCACAAGCGCCTTTGCCGCTTCTCTGCGCAGCTCGGAGTCCGGCCGCTGCATGAGACGTCGGAGCGTCGCCACGGCCGCCGGATTCTGGATCTCCCCTGCAAAGCGCGCGGCGGTGCGCGCGCGGCGCAGGTCGCCGCCTTCCATGACGCGGACGAGCTCGGGAGTCGCCTTCTCACCGATCGCGATCAAGATCCCGGCAAGCTGGCCGCGCCGGTGCGGGTCCTTCTCGACCTCGATCCGCTGGAGGAGAATCGGCACCACCCTCGCACCGAGCTGGAGCAGAAGCTGGGAGGCCCGGATGCTGGCTTCGGCTCCTCGCGCGCACGCCCGGGCGATGAGCGCCTCCAGGCGAGCCCCGGTCGCGAGCTCGGCGAGCTGCTGCGCCGCGAGCTCCCGCTGGGGTGCGCTTCGCCGGGAGAGGTCCGCGGCGTGCATGCCGAGGACACGCATGGTGCGATAGGCCTCGTCGGGGAAGCCGGCCTCGAAGAGGGCCGCTCCCTCCTTCCCGGCCCGGCTCGCGAGCTCGGGGTAGCGGGCGTGGTCCGTACAGGAATCGAGCTCGCGCAGGAGGGCCACAAGGCGCGCGCCCCGCTCGTCGCTCGGGGGAGCCTCAAGGGGGGCCCGGTCGAGGGTGGGGGCGGACTTCTCCTGGGCTTGGGGCGGGGCCTCGCTCCCCGCCGCCTCGGGAAGGAGGGCCTGCCCGGGGGAAGGGGGAGCTGACGCGGCCTCCTCCCGTGTCGGCGCGGAGCGGGCCTTCTCGCGACCCTCGCCCCCTTGGGCATCTCCCACCTGGCGCGGCACCTCGGCGGGCTTGGGCGCTCCCGCGAGCGCGTCCACCAGGGCGCCGAAGGCGCGAAGATCCAGGCTCTTGTCGAGGCGCAAGGCTCGCACATCGCCCCGGGAAAGCTCGCGGGCAAGGTCGTCGAGGCGGCCTCGGAAGGCGGGATCATTGCCTTCGGCCATGCGGACGCCCGAGGGGCCGATCTCGAGCTCAAGCCGGCCGTGGCGCTCGATCTCGGCGCGAAAGGATCGGAAGCCCCGATCGACGAGCTCCGCCAGCGCGGGATCGCCCTCGGCGTAGAACTGCCGAGCCTTGACTACGCGACCCAGCTCCAAAAGGAGCGTCGCCACGTCGCTCGGAGTCCGACCTCCGGAAGCCGGGAACTCCCTCGTCCTCTCGACCCGCTCCATGCTACGCCGCCTCGCAGGATCGCTCGCGGAGCCCCGCCCGCGGCGGCGCCCTCCGCTACCTTCATCGACCCGCGCGGCCGGCTTCTTGACTCGCCAACGTCCGGCCATGCGGCTACTCTGGAGTCGTGCGCCCGGCCTCCCCTCGCTGTGGCGCTTCCCCTCCGCACGAGCGGGCGGAAACCGCATCGAAACGCCTCTCCACACACGCAACACCTCGCGCCCGGCCGGGCTCGCGGTGTGGATCGCCACGTTCTTCGGCGTGGGATATTGCCCTGTCGCCCCGGGCACAGCGGGAGCGGCGGCAGGGCTCGTGCTCTACGCCGCGCTCTCGGGCCTTTCGCCGATGCTCTATCTCCTGACCTGCGTCGCTCTCGTGTTTCTCGGGATCTGGGCAGCGGAGGAGTTCAGCCGCCAGTCCGGCATCCACGATGATGGGCGCATCGTGATCGACGAGGTGGCCGGACAGCTTCTCTCCCTTCTCCCGCTCGTCTTCTTGAACCGCAGGGGGTCGATCCCTCTCGTTGTGACCGGATTCGTCCTGTTCCGGGTATTGGATGTGTGGAAGCCCGGGCCTGTGCGCTGGCTCGAGCGCAACCTCTCGGGAGGGGCCGGCGTCGTGATGGACGATGTGCTGGCGGGCGTCTTCGCGGCGGCGGCGCTCGGCGCGATCGCATGGAAGTGGCAGGCATGAAGGCCGAGATCTTGACCATCNNAAGGACGAGCTCTTGCGCGGCGAGATCATCGACTCGAACAAGGCCGTGCTCTCGGAGCGGCTCCTCACGCTCGACATCGAGACCCGCTTCCACGCCTCTGTGCGCGACGATCCCGCGGACATGGAAGACGCCTTCCGTCGCGCCGCGAGCCGCGCCGACGTGATTGTCGTCTCGGGAGGACTCGGACCGACCCGCGACGATCTCACCTCTGAGGTGCTGGGCGCCACCTTCGGTCGCAAGCGGGTGCTGGACGCGGCCTCNNAGGGGTCGCAAGCGGGTGCTGGACCCGGTCTCGCTTGCCGCCCTGCGCGCTTTCTATGCCCGGGTCGGCCGCGAAATGGCCCCGAACAACGAGAAGCAGGCATGGTTCCCGGAAGGGGCCGAGGTGCTGCCGAACCCGATCGGAACCGCCCCCGGCTTCATGCTGGAGGTGGGCTCCGTCGTGTTCTTCTCCCTGCCCGGCGTCCCCCGCGAGCTCGTGCGCATGGTGGACGAGCAGGTGCTGCCGCGGCTCGCCGCGCGCCGCGGGCAGAGCGAGGTCGTGCGGGCGCGTCTCCTGCGAACGTTTGGAATGGGCGAGTCCAACCTCGACGACGTGCTGAAGGACATCGCCCCGGGCGGGGATGTGACGCTCGGCTTTCGCACGGCCTTTCCCGACAACTATCTGCGCCCCCTGGCCCGCGCCAAAAGCGCCGCCGAGGCGGACGCAAAGCTCGCCCACGTTTGCGATGCCATCCGCGCGCGACTGGGTCTGCTCGTGTACGGCGAAGGCCCTGAGACCCTCGAGAGCGTGGCCGGCGCGCTCTTGCGGGCGCAGCACAAGACCCTCGCGGTCGCGGAGTCGTGTACGGGGGGGCTCCTCGCCGAGCGGATCACTTCTGTGCCCGGCGCCTCGGACTACTTTCTCGGCGGGATCGCGGCCTATGCCAACTCCGCCAAGGAGGCGCTGCTCGGCATCCCGCGCAGCCTGCTCGAGCGGGAGGGCGCGGTGTCGGAGGCCGTGGCCCGCCAGATGGCCGAGGGGGTGCGTGCCCGTTTCGGAGCCGACGTGGGTCTTTCCACGACCGGGATCTCGGGTCCTGGAGGAGGCACGAAGGACAAGCCGGTGGGCCTTGTGCATCTGGCGCTGGCCGACGCGGCGGGCACCCATGCCGATCACTTCGTCTTTGCCCTCGACCGCGAGCGGCACCGTGTGCTCACGGTGCAGCTCGCTCTCGACTGGGTGCGGCGTCGCTTGCTCGGCGCGCCGCTCGATGCGCCGACGATCCTGCGGAGGAAGCAGTGACGTGGCCGGGGGAGAGGCAGCGCAAGAGCGCCAAGCACAAAGCCCGGTCGGGCCCCGCGCCGGGGAGACGCTGCGTGCCTTCTTCGCACTCGAGCTTTGCGAGACGGCGCGCCGCACCGCCGCAGGCATCATCCACGAGCTGCGCGAGCGGCCGTGCGGGGACAAGGTGCGCTGGGTTCGCGCGGAGACCCTGCACGTGACCCTGCGCTTTCTCGGTCAAACCGCGCGAGAAAAGGTGCCGGCACTCGTCCAGCACGTCGCCTCGCAGCTCGCGGCCGTGCCGGCATTCACGATCGACCTCGGCGAGCTCAAGGCCTTCCCTTCGCTGCGCCACCCGCGCGTGGTGGCCCTGGATCTCGAGCCCGAGGCGCCCGTCCTCCACCTGGCGCGCGCCGTCGATGCCGGTGTCGTCGCGGCGGGCTTCGAGCCCGAGCCGCGCCCCTTCCGCGGGCACGTGACGCTCGGCCGCGCCCAGTCCACGCGGAGAAGTCGGAACCCGAAGGGTCGAATTCCTTCGCTCGAAGGGCTCGCAGCGCGGCCGCCCACGCCCTTCCCCGTGAGCGAGATCGTGCTCTTCGAGAGCACGCCTGGCTCGAATGGCTCGATCTACACACCCCTGGAGCGCATCGCCCTGGGATGCGGAGCAGCGGCGGATGCCGCTTCTCGAAGCCAAGTTCAACCCGATCCCGGAGTTCCGGAGGAGAGACCCCATGGCCACGACGACCACCACACCCGCTAGCCCGCGCGAGGGCGCACGGGATCAGAACAAGCGCAAGGCGATTGAGCT
>DOUU01000081.1 GCA_003520425.1 Deltaproteobacteria bacterium | reverse complement strand
GATCGGTGGCGGCGGTGTCTTCGCGCTCCAGCTCAAGTTCGCAATTCGAGGGGAGATGGGGATCGGGGGCTAGCCGTGTCTACCGCGCCCCCTAGACCCCCCGGATCGCGCGAAATGGCGCACTTCTAGCAGGGGTTCTAGGTGGCAAATCCCAGGGGTGACCCCGGCTCAGCCGCGGCGCGAGCCCGCTTCCTTATTCTGCCTGCATGCAGGTAGGATAAGCCCCGCCATGCATGCGGACTCCGACACGACCTCGCCCGTGCGCCGCCGTAGCAACGGGCTCCGAACGCGCGCCGAGATCATCGCCGCGGCGGAGCGCCACTTCACCGAGCGCGGCTTCCGGGACACCCGCCTCGGTGACATCGCCGCCGACGTCGGGATTCGGCGGGCGTCGCTCTCCTACCACTTCTCTGACAAGCAGGACCTCTACACCCGCGTGCTCGAGACGGTATTCGCCGATTGGTCGGAGGCTCTCCCGAGTGGCGGCAATGCCGTCCAACGCCTCGAAGCCGCGATGGCCAGCTGGATCGACTTCGTCGCAGAGCGTCCGAGGGCAGCGCGCCTGCTGCTCCGGGAGTTGGCGAACGCCCAGCCGGAGAAGATCGCCGCCTTCCTGCGCACAGGAAGTGCGGAGGTCCAGTGGTTCGAGAGGCTGATCGACGAAGGGGTAGCCGTCGGCGAGCTCCATCCGAAGGTCGAGCCCCACCGCTTCATGAGCCTGATGGCCGCGATCGCGGTCGTCCAATTCGCCGCGATCCCGTGGNNGCGCAAGCACGAGATCCTGCTCGTGGCCAGAACCCTGCTGGGGTATGAGCATGGGTCCGTGGCCACACGGCCTGGTCGCGCGCCCGCGAACGCCGCGACGGAGGACTGGCGATGCAACTGGCATTGAGGAAGAAAATCGAGAGCCACGAGGTTCCGACCGGCGTGTTGGACTCCCCGCCGCGTTCCTCGTTCAGGCCTGTTCAGGCGTGGGCCCTCGCAGGCGGCGCGATTCTCACCGTGCAGCTGTACGTCTGGGCCAAATGGGTCACCGGTCCGTACTTCGTCCGGGTTCCTCCCGGGCCGAGCGATCCGCCGACCTGGATGAAGACCATCCTCGGCATCTGGACGGGTGTCATCATGCTCGGGTTACCCGTCGCCATTTATTGCGTCGTGATCCGGCCCTGGCGTCGGGAACGACGCATCACGACCGACGGCATGTTGATAGGGGCGTTCGGCTTGGCGTTCTTCCAGGACCCGTTGCTGAACTATCTGAACACCTGGTGCACCTACAACACCTGGCTCTTCAATCGGGGATCATGGGTGATGGATGTGCCGGGTTGGGTTTCGTGGAACAAGCCTGGTCAGATGATGGCGGAGCCGCTCCTCATGAATGCACCCGGCTACACATGGGGGGTCCTCCTGTGCACGATGCTCGGATGCTGGGTGATGCGGCGCGCCAAGCTGCGCTGGCCGAACATCGGTGTCCCCGGTTTGATCGGTGTTCTGGTGGTCTTCACCTTCTTCTTCGACATCGTGATCGAGGGGCTCTTCTTGATGCCGATGGGCCTCTTCACTTACCCCGGAGCCATCCGGTTTCTCTCGCTCTTTCCCGGCACCTACCACCAGTACCCGATCTACGAAGGATTGATGTGGGGTGGTGTCCAGGCCGGGTTCTGCTCTCTCCGCTTCTTCACGGACGATCGAGGGCGGACGTTCGTCGAGCGCGGCCTGGAACGCGTCCAGGGTGGAGCCGTGAAACGGGACTCGATGCGCTTCCTCGCCATCTTCGCGGCGGTCAGCGTGTTCTTCTTCGTTTTCTACACCATTCCTGCCCAGTGGCTTGCGATGCACGCCGACCCTTGGCCGGAGGACATCCAGAAGCGCTCGTATTTCACCATGGGCATCTGTGGTGAAGGAACGGGGCGACTCTGCCCTCATCCGTCGCTTCCCATCGAGCAGGGCACGACCTCCGCCTACATCGGCCCGGATGGAGAGGTGGTCATTCCTAAAGGAACGGAGCTGCCGAAGATCGTTCCCTTCGACCGAGCGGAGTGACATGACGACCGGTGCACGCAGGCCGGCTCGTTCTGCGTCGGAAGCGCCGTTGGCCGATGAGGGATGAGGTAGAGGTGTTCCGCGCGGCAGCCCGCCGGGGTCTACCTGTGTTGTTGAAGGATCCGACGGGCTGCGGGAAGACCCGGTTCGTCGGGGCGAGGCTGGGGAGACGGTCTGGGTGGACAGGCCGTTGACCCGAGTCGTGCGCGAGGTCCACGCATGAAGGTGTTGTTGACAGGTGCGCTGGGCAACGTCGGTTTTTCCACCTGGGAGGCACTGCTCGAAGAAGGACATAAGGTGGTCGCCTTCGACCGCGACTCTCCGAGGGCGCGCAAGCTCGCGTCCGGCCTCGACGGCCGCGTACGTCTCGTCTGGGGCGACATCACCGATCCGGTGTCGATCCGCACCGCGCTGGACGGCGTGGACGCGGTGGTGCATCTGGCGGGGATCCTCCCTCCCGACGTGGATCGGGCGCCTGATCTCGCCCGGCGCATCAACGTCGATGGGACCCGGAGCCTGATCGAGCAGATGGAATCTTCGGGGACCGCGAATCGGCTGGTCTTCGCATCGTCCCAGGGCGTCTTCGGCGACGTCCAGGATCGCGAGCCGCCGCTCCGAGTCGACACGCCGGTCTCCCCGACCAACGAGTACGGCCGCCACAAGTTGGCGTGCGAGGAGGCCATCCGGCAGTCCCGACTCCAGTGGAGCATCCTGCGGCTAGCAGGGGTGCCGCCAATCCGCCTGACCGGGTACGCGTACGATCGCAGGATCCTCTTCGATTTCAGCGGCAACGCGCGGTTCGAGTTCATCCATCCAGCCGATGCGGGGACGGCCTTGGCGCGTGCGGTGGCCTGTGAGGAGGCGATCGGGAAAATCCTGAACATCGGCGGCGGCGAGAAGTGCCGGATGACCCACCACACGTTCTGCAACGAGATGATGAGCGCGATCGGGATCGGACCCCTTCCCGCCGAGGCTTTCGTGCGAACTGAGGTTCGGCGCTTCTTCGGCGACTGGCTGGACACCGCGGAGAGCCAGAGGCTTCTCCAGTACCAGAAGCGCGGCCTGGGCGAGTTGAAGGTGGACATGAGAAAGGACCTCGGCGCGATCGCGCCGCTGATCCGCCTGCTGCGACCCGTCATTACTAGGTTCGTTGTCCGCAGCTCCCCCTACCTGAGGGAGAACCGGCGCGTGGGTTCCTAGTGGGGGATCCCTTCTTCGAGTGCGGGGTGCCCCGCTCCATTCGCCCGACGTTGAGCCACGCGCCCTTGAAAATCGCCTCGCGCTCGAGCTCGTAGAGCGCCGGCGAGATTGGGTCCTCAAACGAGACGGGTCCCATGCCGAGCTCCGGATGGTGCTCGGTCCACGTGCCCTCCGCTGGCTTCGGGAAGCGAGCCACGGACGGGATCACGCCGCAAAGCGCGATTCTCTAATATTGAGAACAGCAATGAAAAAAATTGAGAACCACATTGCAACAAGTTCGTTACGGGTCCATACTCGAGAGCCAGGCACGTCGGAGGCGACGCAACGATGGAACGGGTCGCCGCGGTCACCGGAGCGGCGTCGGGGATGGGGCTGGCGATCGCCCGGCGGCTGNNTGAGCCGGAACCCCGGAGGACGTCGCCGCGATCTGCGCGTTCCTCTGCTCCGAGAAAGCGGGCCTTATCACCGGCCAGGTGGTCGGCGTGAACGGCGGCATGGTCCTCTGAGCGACACCACGGAGAGAAGAGCGTGAAGCAATACCCGAAACCGCCCGAGGGAAGCTGGACGCAGCACTATCCCGAGCTCGGAACCGGCCCGGTGTCGTACGAGAGCTCGATCTCGCCCGAG
>DOUU01000087.1:3325-3511 GCA_003520425.1 Deltaproteobacteria bacterium | reverse complement strand
GAACATCGACCTCGATTTTGGCGCGGCCCTTGCCGCCATCGCGATCGAATCTGTCGCGCGTGCGGCGACCGAGGCTGTGTCCAAAAGACACGCCGGGCGGCGGGAACGAGGAAGGAGCCATGGCAGATAGGATCTCTTCGACGCGGAGGGTGCGCGCCGCAAGAGAGAAAAGGATCTCATCCCTCG
>DOUU01000087.1:0-3279 GCA_003520425.1 Deltaproteobacteria bacterium | reverse complement strand
AGCTCGTGCTGCGACGCAGAGCAGCAAAGCGAGATTCTGCAAATCACCTTTTTTTGAACAATTCAGAAAATCTCAATGTCAATTGGGAGAAAAACTGCTAGCGGCAGGCCAGAGTCTTGTGCAAACTAGCCATCGCCTCCGATTTGCCTCACTCGCTGAGAAATCGGCGGACATGACGCCGCAACAGTACGCCACCCCGCCCCTATCTTTTAGGCTCGGGCCAACGCGAAGGGAACAGTGCATGGCTAGGTCGTCGCGGAACTCAGGCAAGGAATGGACTGCAAGGGAAGTGCGCGCACTGCGTGAAGCAGCGCGGGGAGCAAAGCCGACGCGGCATATCGCGCAAGAGTTGGGACGGACTGTCGGCGCCGTCTATCAAAAAGCCCACGAAGAGCGAATTTCCTTCCGACGCGCCCGGCGGTCGCTCCGCAAGCGGCGCAAGTAACCCTCGCGGCTCATCGCTGCTCGGGCTGCTTGGCTCTGCGCAAGCGGACTGCGGCGAGACGGGAAATGAAGCCGAGAGCGCAGACGCGAGAGCAAGGGGCCGGGCGGGAAGGCCTACGCCAAAGGTGTAGGAGATCCGAGGTGCTCGCTCCCCTTGCTTTGGCGCGCGCCCTCGTCTGCGCGGCGCTCGGGCAAAGCGATGCAGTGCCTGAGCGGAGAGCCGGCGCACGCTCCGAGGACGATGCGACTTGCACGGGCCGGAAAGTGCCTCGGCCGCGCACGTGGGCCGCGCGCTGCGCACATGTTTCCCGAGCCGCATATCAAAACGCTGTTTGATAAAGGGCCGCTCGATGGAGGGCGCGGAACTCTCCTTCATGAAAAGGGATTTTCGCCTGACGTCTCCGTCCGTCGGCAGCACCTTGATCTCGTCCGAAGGCTTGTGGATCCTCTCACCCATCGATTCCAGATGAAGTACTCTGTGTCGTCCTTTGAGGAGTTATGTCTCATGGCCGCGCGTGAACGCTCCCTCCCCGATTCCGCTGCGAGCGAATCCCAAGAGGTCCTCGGATTGCTGCGGCGCCTTAGGGAAATTTTTGAACTCGAGATTCAAAGCCTCGAGGCCTCAAGCCAAAGCGCACACTCTGCGAGCTGGCCGCTGAAGGCCCACGACCGTTCGATTCACGAGCGCCGCTACGAGCGTCTCCTCCGACTGCGAAGGATCCACGCAAAGCTGCATAACCGCGAGCGTGTCCTTACCGAAAGCGGGGCGCTCGGCCAGGAGTAGTCTCGACGACGACAGGTACTCCCCCAGGCCTTTGTTCTCGAGTGCCCTCGCCCACACCGGTCCGCGCGCTCTCTTGGGCTTCGTTCAAAGGAGCCTGCGGTCGAAGGATCTCCGGGCCGCGGGTCCAGAGGAACCTCTTCCTGTGAAAATGCCGACGGCCGATCGCCGCCCTGGGGATGCGCAACCTCCGTTGAATTCGCACCCCTCGTGGCCCCGCCGTCGGCGCGCTTCTGAGGCTGCAAGAGCCACGTCGTCATGGAAAGGCATCTCTCAGTTCGTCGGGTGCAACGCGAGGTGGTCGCCTTCCTCGGACTGCTCGATACCGTCTCCCGACAAGAAAAGGTGGCACCTCGCTCAGCCTGCAGCGCAAAGCGCCTTGATGCCTCCGTTCGCGTGGACCGCAACGTCCAGCTCAATCCTCGAAAAGCTTGAACGACTTGATAAAGCTATCGCTGGGACAGGACACTAGGCGCCGCGGCCGGCGGGCACGATGAGAACGGGGCACGAGGCCCCCCGGATCACCCCCGCACTCACACTGCCCACGAGGGCGTCGTAGAGAGCACCGTGTCCGTGGGAGCCCATCACGATCATGGTCGAGCCGAGCCTTTGGGCCTCGCGCAAGATGGTCTCGACGTTCGGGCCTTCCACCACGAGTGCGTGTGCATCGAGGCCTCGTTCGCGCAGGCGTGCTGCTTGCCGCTGAAGCGCAGAGTGCTCTTCTCTCATCGATCTCGCGCGGCCATCGCGAACACTCTGTGGCCCGGACTCGTAGCCCACGAACGCTGGATTCGGTGCGGCGACGTGAAGGAGCGTGAGCCGCCCGCCTTGTGCTCTCGCCAGAAGCTCGGCGTTCTCCAGGACGCGCTCCGAGACACCCGAGAAATCAACCGCGGCGAGGATGTGGCTCATGAAAGCTCCGGCTGCACAGTGCCTCGCCGCAGCGAGCCAGGAGTGCACGGCTAGACAAGTCGTTGCAAGAGATGGGCTGATACGTCTCCGACCATCTCGTTAATGTAGTGCCGCTTTGTAAACCACCAGACGCCGCCGATCCTGCGAAACTCGTCATGATAACGGCCCGCAGCGATCGGCTGGAGCTGCAGGGCTCCAACTTGCTGCAGAACGCAATAATAGGAGCGGCAAAGGGCTCTCCCCTTTCCCTCATCGACGTCGATGATGAGATTCGTGGTGAGGTGCTTCGTGCGAGGTGTTCCATCCTCGTGCCTTCGGGTCCACTCTTCGAGCTGCCTGCGGACGGCGTCAGCCCCCTCGCGGACATCGGGACTCACGTTGCTGCTTACGCTCGCGTACGTGAAGAGCTCTCCCACCCCCGCGAAGTCGCCCAGGTCCACGAGTTCGGCGTACCGATAGACGAGATTCGCGATTTCTTGAGCACTGCTGCCCATAGATTCCCTCTTTGGATGTGCTGGCCGGGGGAGCTCCGCCCCCGGAGAAGGAGAATAGAGGGGCGCCCTGCGGATGCGCAGGGGCAAGGGCAAGCGCGCGGTCCCGGGGAATTTGCGCGAGACTGGCGAAAGTCGGGCGCGAGAGCGATTTCTAACAAGAGGCACACAAGAGGCAGTGCAAGGAGGAGGGATCATGCACGAGAATATCGAGGTGGGATTCCAGACCTTTGTTTCCGACGGCGGCGAGGAGTTCGGTGCCGTTCGCCAGGTATTCCCGAAGGGTCGCCCTGAGCTCATTGTGTACGTCGAGAACTCGGGTGATTTCGTCGTGCCGCTTGATGCGGTCGAGGCCGTGCATTCCCACAAGGTCATCTTGAACTGCAGAAAACTGGACCCGCGGCTTCGAGATGCCATCGGCCATGCCCATGACGCGGAGGATCCGGGCACCTAGCCCCAATCCGACATTGGATCGACGCGTTAGAGGGTAGAAGATACGGCCTGAGGCCTCACGCGGCGCGCCGGATGCGGTGTTCGGCATCTTGGATTCGTCGTTGTGTGATCGGGGAGACCGCGAAGCGCAGTTGAGCACGGCCCGCGGGCCGGACAATTCGGGCAGGCTGATCCAGGAGCGTGAAGCGGAGCGTCTGG
>DOUU01000315.1 GCA_003520425.1 Deltaproteobacteria bacterium | reverse complement strand
TTCTCTTCATCCTTGTAGTAGCCGAGGGGAATCACGCCCTCCCGCGCCAGCCAGCCACGCTCCTCGCTCCCCGCAGCGAGAGGGCCGGAAAGGTCTTCCCGCAACACCAGGTTGCCGGCGGCGACCGCGAAATCGCCGGTCGTGGCTTTCCCGCTGCCATCGGAAAACTGTGCGGCCTGGGCTCCGCTCTCGGAGGAGCCCAGCGCATCGAGAATGCGCAGCCCGGGCAAGCGCTCGAGGAAGTGCTGTTTGAGGGAAGCCGTGAGGATCGCCCCGCCGGAGGTCACGAGCTTGAGCGACGAGAGGTCGTAGGACTTTCGTTCCAGCTGGTCGAGCAGCGGGCGTCCAAAGGCGTCGCCCACGATGGTGAGCACATCCACGCGCTCGCGCTCCACCGTCGACCAGATGTCGTCGGGATCGAGGTGGCGGGTCTCCCTCTGGACGACCACCGTTCCCCCGACGTGCCAAAAGCTGAAAGCCGCCCAGTGGGCCGCGCCGTGCATGAAGGGGGGCGCCGCCAAGACGCGCTGCGGCGGCTCTTTGGCTCGCGCGACGATTTCCTCGACGGAAAGGCGGGGCTGCGGGCCGGCCAGGGCCGCCGCNNGTATAGAGGATATAGAGATCGTCTGGCGAGAGGTCGCGCGGTCTTTCCACAGCTGCGCTCGCGAGCGCCGCCTCGTAATCCAGAGCGCCCTCGAGCAGTGCCTCTCCGGAGTCGTCGGCCACCTGCAGGAAGAGCTCGAGCTTTGGGAGCGCNNTCGAACAGGTAGCGCAGCTCTTCTTCGACGTAGCGATAGTTGACGTTGAACGGCGCCGTGCGCGCCTTGAACGCCCCGAGCATGCCCTCGAGATACTCGTTGCCGTTGTAGAGGTAGAGCGCGACGTGGTCTTGGCCCGACTCCCAGTTCGGAAGGCGTGCGCGTTCGGCACGGCAGCCGAGTCCGTGAGCCCGAAGCACGGCGGCAAGCCTCCTCGTGCGGTCGGCCACCTGCGCCCAGGTGAAGCGCCGGTCGCCGAAGACGAGAGCCTCGCGCTCCGGAACGGCCGAGGCGATCGCTTCGTGGATGGTGCCGAGGTTCAGCGGCTCACTCATTCCTTTTCTCCGTCGGACGGCGGCGGGCGGAGCCTGCCCCGCTCCGCAGGCACTTGCAAGATCTAGCGCGCGGTGCTGCGCCCAGATCTCGGACGCAGCTGGACCAGCGCGAGGGCCGCCCACAGCGTTTCCAAGACGCGCAGGGGTGTCGTAGGGGCCGGCCAGCCTCCGTCGGCGGATTGCGTGCGCAAGAGCGCCGGGATGAGCTCGGGGGCGGCGAGCTTCGCACCGGGGAGCGCATGCGCACCGCACAGCGTGAACACGCGCGCCGCGCGCGCCGGGCCGAATGCGCCCACGCGGTAGGCGCGCTCCAGTTCGCGGCCGCACCACTGGAGCACGGCGTCGGAGAGGTCGTGCGGAACGTTGGAGAAGAAGTGGGCATAGCCGCAAATCGCGTGCCACGAGCCCGTCTGAACGAGCTCGGGCGACCAGTGAGCGGCGAGGTAGCCCCCCGCCCGCGAAAGGGCGGCGGCGTGGCTTCGCGCGGTGCGACCGAGGAACGCTCCGAGCATCGCCGTCAGAAACAGGGCATCCCGCGATCCCAGGGGTGGTGGCCGAACGCTTTCCCCGACCCGCGGCTGTGCGCTCCCGGGAGCACACCACGAGCCGTCGGGCTCTTGACTGGCCCGCAAGGACTCCGCCACGCGGTCCGCGAGGCCGCCGCGCAAAGATCCCGCGTCGGCGAGCGCTTCGAGCACCTCGAGGGCCACACACGCGTCTCCCCTCGTCGCGCCAAGGCGGGGAGCAAGGGTCTCCTCCAGGGCGCTTTGCGGCGCCTCGCCGAGAAACACCCTGAGTCGCAAGAGTTCGGGGGAGGCGCCTTGCGCCGCAAGGAATCTCTGCGCGCCCGCGAGGGCGCTGCTCGCGTCTTCGGCCGACCGTGTCTCCATTTCTACACCCGGAGGAGTAGGCCCTTCAGGTAGACGCCCTCGGGGTGATCGAGCGAGACCGGGTGGTCCGCGGGCGCGCCGAGCTCGCGCACGACCTGGGCGGGGCGCAAAGCGTCGAGCGAGGCCGCGAACGCCACCTGGCGCAGAAGCTTCGCGTCGACGGAATGCGAGCAGGAGAAGGCAAGAACGAGGGCGCCCTCTGCCGCGCGGCGCAGCGCGAACAGAAGCACGTCCTTGTGCGCGCGCGCGGCGCGCGCAGCGTCCGCGGCGCGCCGGGCCAAGGGCGGGGGGTCGATGACGATGAGGTCGTAGCGACCTGCGTCCTGGCGAACAAAGCGGAAGGCGTCGGTCTCCACGAAGGCGGTCTCGGGAACGGGCGGGGCGGCGGCGATGTTCTCCCGCGCAAGCGCAAGCGCCTCCGCGGACGATTCGACGAGTGTCAGCGAGGCCGCGCCGGCGTGCGCTGCCGCGACCGAAAATCCCCCCGTATAGGCGAAGAGGTCGAGCACCCGACGGCGAGCGGCCAGCGACTCGACGAGGTCCCGGGAGTCGCGCTGGTCGAGGTAGAACCCGGTCTTCTGACCATGGACGAGATCCACCGCGTAGCGGCGCCCTCGCTCGCGGATCCACACCCGCGGCTCAGGCGCCGGGCCCCAGACAGGACCTTCGCGAACCGCGACGCCCTCGCGCCGCGCCGCCGCGGCGTCGGCGCGTTCGAAGCCCGAGGGGGCGGAGGTGGCATCGCGCAGGGCGCTCACGAGGAGCTCGCGACGTGCGCTCATGCCGGCCGAGCCGAGCTTCAGGACCACGACATCGCCATAGCGATCGGCCACGAGCCCGGGGAGCCCGTCGGCTTCGCTGTTCACGAGACGAACGGCGTCCGTCTCACCGACGAGCGGATCCCCTGCGCGCCGGGCGACGGCCTGCGCAATCCGCTCGCAGATCAGCGTGTCGTCGGGCGCATCCTTGCCGAAGGCGAGAATCCGCACGCGAATCTGGGAGGCAGGGGAATAGTGCCCGAAGCCCAGCGTTTCCCCTTCGGCGGACAAAACCCGCGCCCACGCACCGAGGGAGCCCTCGCTTTCGCCGAGAACGCGCGCCACGGCCCCCGACAACACCCAGGGGTGACGCCGGCGGGCAGACCGATCCCGGCCGGGGAGAAGGACGACGTCGATCACCCAGCGACCATCGGCCAAAGGAGCCGCCGCGTCCACCGCGAGGTCTTGGGCGCCCCCGCCTCTCCCCCGGGATCGCCCTCGCCGCCTGGGTCCCCTCGTGGCCCGATCCCAGCCTTGGACCACTTCTCCATTTTTGGATGAAGAATCTTCATCCAATGGGAAAGCAAACGCACGGCGGGCGACGCGCTCTTTGGCCTCCTTCCCCTCCAAGCCCGGGGTGTGAAACTCCCCGGTCGAAGCGCTGCTCATTCTCGTGCTCGCCCTTTTGAACCTGCAGGGCGTGCGCGGTTCCGCGGTGACGCTCGCGCCCGTCTTCGTGCTCTTGTCCGACCCATGGGGTGCGGATCACCGGCACGCTCTTGGCCCACGTGCCCGACGTTCCCAGGGTGGCGGCAGGAGGGACCCAGGGAATTCAAGGCTCCGCGCACTCGCTCGGCGTGGCAGGGCTCCTGCTTCTCGTCGTCTCCGCCTCCCCCGGCGGCGGGACGGACACGGGCATCGAGGCGTTCTCGAACGGCGTGCCCCTCATGCGGGAGCCCCGCGTCGCGAGAGCCAAGCGCACCGTGGTGTACATGGCCTGCTCGCTTGCCTTCACCGCCGCAGGCCT
>DOUU01000034.1:3123-3243 GCA_003520425.1 Deltaproteobacteria bacterium | reverse complement strand
GCTCGGCGACCGCATCCGCATGAATGCCATCCACGCGCCGGGGATCTTCGTGCGCTCCCTCGCCACGCGGCAGGCGCACCTTGCGCTCTCGACCGCCGTGCGCGACGCGGCGGCGGTGCT
>DOUU01000034.1:0-3063 GCA_003520425.1 Deltaproteobacteria bacterium | reverse complement strand
ACATGCTGGAGCTCGCGGACCTCGTCGTGCTGAACAAGTCCGACCGCGCGGGCGCCGAAGACGCACTGCGCGACGTGCGCAAGCAGTGGCGCCGCAACCAGGGCGACTTTGCCCTGCCTTACGAGGCAGTGCCCGTGTACCCGACGGTCGCGAGTCGCTGGAGCGACCCGGGGACCGACCGCTTCTATGCCGCGCTCCTTTCAAAGCTTGCGGACAAGACGGGCCTCGGGCTCCCGGGGGCGGAAGGCCGCCGCCGAGGGGACCCGAGCGCTGCGCAGTCCCTCAATCCCGAACCCCTCCTTCCTGGCTCCCGCGTGCGCTACCTCGCGGAGATTGCCGAGGTCGTGCGGAGCTACAGGGCGCGCACCGAGGTCTTGGCCGAGCGCGCGTCGAGCGCGTGGGCCCTCTCGCGCAGCCTGCGCGAGCTCGGAGACACGCCGCCCGCCGGCGCCTTCCCCTACCCCGAGTCGGTCGAGATGGCACCGGCCGCAGGCGAAGCGGTGCGCGCGCTGCGCCTGCGCTACGACGCCGCGCTCGCAGAGCTTTCGCCGGAAGACCGAGCCGCGCTCGCGGACTGGCCCGGACTGCGGGCCCGCTACCGGGCGGCGCGCCAGGAGTATGTGGTGCGCGAGAGAAGCCTCACCGTCGAAAATCAGGTCGAGACGCTCTCCCACACGCTCCTGCCCAAGGTGGCGCTACCGAGGAGCGAGGAGTGGGGAGCGCTTCTTCGCTACCTGCGCCTGGAGAATCTGCCCGGGGCCTTCCCCTTCACCGCCGGCGTCTTTCCCTTCAAGCGCGAGAGCGAGGACCCCACCCGCATGTTTGCCGGGGAGGGGACCCCCGAGCGCACGAACCGCCGCTTCCACTTCCTTTGCCGCGCCCAACGCGGGGCGCGCCTTTCCACGGCGTTCGACAGCGTCACCCTCTACGGCCGGGATCCCGACCCGCGGCCCGACATCTACGGAAAAGTCGGCAACTCCGGCGTCTCGGTCTGCACGATCGATGACGCGAAGAAGCTCTACTCCGGATTCGACCTCCTCGATCCCGCGACCTCCGTCTCGATGACGATCAACGGTCCTGCTCCCATCCTGCTCGCTTTCTTCCTGAATGCGGCGATCGATCAGGCGGTGGAAAAGCACCTGCGCACGTCGGGCCGGCTCGAGGCGGCCCGCGCGCAAGGGCCCGAAGGCCCGCTTCCCCTCTACGGCGAGGAGCTGCCCGAGGGCCACTCGGGCCTTGGGCTGGGGCTTCTCGGCATGGCCGGCTCCGACGTGGTCGACCCCGAGACGTTCGCGCGCTGCCGGGCCGAAGCCCTTGGGGCGGTGCGCGGAACGGTCCAGGCCGACATCCTGAAGGAGGACCAAGCCCAGAACACGTGCATCTTCTCGACCGAGTTCGGCCTGCGCATGATGGGCGATATCCAGGAGTTCTTCATTGCGAATGCGGTGCGGAACTTCTACTCCGTCTCGATTTCCGGCTACCACATCGCCGAGGCGGGAGCGAATCCCCTGACCCAGCTCGCCTTCACGCTCGCCAACGCCTTCACCTACTGCGAGTACTACCTGGCGCGGGGGATGGCGATCGACGAGTTTGCGCAAAACTTCTCCTTCTTCTTCAGCAATGGCCTCGACGCGGAATACTCGGTGATCGGGCGCGTGGCCCGGCGGATCTGGGCCATCGCCCTGCGCGAGCGCTACGGCGCCGCCGAACGCGGGCAGAAGCTCAAGTACCACGTCCAGACCTCCGGCCGCTCGCTTCATGCGCAGGAGATGGCCTTCAACGACATTCGCACAACCCTCCAGGCGCTGACCGCGATTCAGGACCACTGCAACAGCCTCCACACGAATGCCTTTGACGAGGCGGTGACGACCCCCACGGAAGATTCCGTAAGGCGGGCCCTTGCGATCCAGCTGATCATCCAGCGGGAGCTCGGTCTCGCACGAAATGAGAATCCGCTCCAAGGCTCCTACGTGATTGAGGAGCTCACGGACCAGGTCGAGGAGGCCGTGCTTCGGGAGTTTGAGCGGCTCTCCGAGCGGGGCGGCGTCCTCGGCGCCATGGAGACGCTCTATCAGCGCGGAAGGATCCAGGACGAGAGCCTCGAGTACGAAACCCGAAAGCACAGCGGCGAGCTCCCGATCGTGGGCGTCAACACCTTCGAGAATCCGCAGCCCGAGGCGGCGCCTTCCGTTTCCGCGCTCATGCGATCGAGCGAGCACGAGAAAGAGCGCCAGCTTGCGGCGCTCAGAGCCTTCCACGAGCGACACAAGGAACAGGCACCCCGCGCGCTGCGCCGTCTCCAGGAGGTGGCGCTTTCCGGCGGGAACGTCTTCGCCGAGCTCATGGAGACGGTGAAGGTCGCAAGCCTTGGCGAGATCACCGAGGCGCTCTTCGCAGTGGGCGGCCGATATCGACGCTCGATGTGACCCGACGGAGCGTCGGCGGGCCGGCGCTCAAGGAGTGACGAGATGGCGGTGGAAAGCGGGAAGGGCCGGGCAGCGCTCGAGGCGTGGCGGGTGGAGGCCCGAAAGGAGCTGCGCGGGAAGGATCCCGAGAGCCTGACCTGGGAGACGCCGGAGGGCGTGCGGGTCCAGCCGCTCTACACCGCGGCGGATCTCGATGGACTGGCGCACGTGGATTCGGTTCCCGGACTTCCGCCCTTCGTGCGCGGCCCGCGCGCCACGATGTACGCCAATCGACCCTGGACCATCCGGCAGTACGCGGGCTATTCGACGGCCGAAGAGAGCAATGCCTTCTACCGGCGCAATCTCGCCCAAGGCCAGAAGGGTCTTTCCGTGGCCTTCGACCTTGCGACCCACCGGGGCTACGACTCAGACCATCCAAGGGTGGTGGGCGACGTCGGCAAGGCGGGAGTCGCGATCGATTCCGTCGAGGATATGAAGATCCTCTTCGACGGGATTCCGCTCGACCAGATGTCCGTCTCGATGACCATGAACGGCGCCGTGCTGCCCATCATGGCCTTCTACATCGTGGCGGCGGAAGAGCAGGGAGTCCGCCCTGAGCAACTGAGCGGAACCATTCAGAACGACATTCTGAAAGAGT
>DOUU01000283.1 GCA_003520425.1 Deltaproteobacteria bacterium | reverse complement strand
AAATCGCGCAGAAACGTCGCCGCCGTGATCGACCCCGCGGGCCTACCACCGATGTTGTGCAGATCCGCGAACTGGCTCTTGAGCTGTTCCTTGTACTCCTCGTCCATCGGCATCTGCCACATTTTCTCGCCTTCGATCTTGGCGGCGGCGAGCAGTTTTCCGAGAAACGCCTCGTTGTTGGTGAACGCGCCCACGTTGACGTCGCCGAGCGCCACCACGATCGCGCCGGTGAGCGTCGCCGCGTCCACCAGGTGCGTGCATCCGAGCCGTTGCGCATAGGTCAGCGTGTCGATCAGGATAAGCCGCCCTTCGGCGTCGGTGTTGAGCACCTCGATCGTCTTGCCCGAGCCCGCCGTGACGACATCCCCGGGACGGTAGGCAGCGCCGCTCGGCATGTTCTCGGCTGCGGCCACGATCCCGACGACATGCAGCGGAAGTTTGAGCAGCGCCGCGGCGCGCAGCGCGCCGATCACGGCAGCCCCGCCTGACATGTCGTGCTTCATCTCGTGCATCCCCGCGCCGGGCTTGATCGAGATCCCGCCCGAATCAAAGGTGATGCCCTTGCCGATCAGGCAGATCTTGGGAACGCGCCGCCGGGCCGAGGTCTTTTTGGAAGGCTGCGTCCGGCGGCGCGAAGAGCCGTGCGGTCGGTGCTCGAGCACGATCATGCGGGGCGGGTTCTCGCTGCCCTGTCCGACCGCGAGAATGGCGCCGAGCTTGCGGCGCCGAAGCTCGGCGACGTCGAGCACGTGTGAGCGGAGGCCGACCTCTTTGGCCACGCGCTCGGCTTCGAGCGCGAGGGCCGCAGGGGGGAGGGCGTTGGCAGGCGCGTTCGAGAGGTCGCGGGCCAGGTTCTGCGACTCGCCGAGCACGACACCCGCATCCCGCCCCGGACGCGCCGCCCGCGCCGCAGCGGCGCCATCGAACACAAGCGCGACGCTCGAGACGACGCCGCGGCCGTCCTCGTTGCGTGTGTGGTAGGCGTCATAGCGGTAGCCGGCGAGGATCGCCCCTTCAGAGAGGGCTTGGCCGAGCGCGGGCGGGCGGAGCCTGCGCACGAACGGAGCCAGCACGGCGACCGAGCCACCGCGACGGGCCGCGGCCGCTCCGACGGCCGCGCCGGCGGCTCGGCGAAGCGCCTCTGCGTCGGCCGAAGCCTCAGGGCCGAGGCCCACGAGCAAGATGCGCCTTGGCGCGGCGCCGGGCTCCGGATAGACGAGAAGGCTCTCGCCGCGCTTGCCCCGGAAGTCCCCCGTGCGGAGAGTGGCGGAGATCCGCCCCCCGAGGGCCCGATCGATCGCGGCGTACCGGCCTGCAAGCCTGGGCTTGTCCGATTCGATCTGGAACAGGGGCACGGCGAGCACGTCCACCGCCGCTCGCGCCGGATCGTACGACTCCACGGTCACCTGCATGTGCGCTCCTCGTTTTGCTTGCTTGGTTGAAGCGTTCCCGAGCGTTCCCTAAGGTTCGGCGGCGCGGGGGTTCGGCGCCTCGAAGGCGCGAGAGGGCTATGTCGTTAGTCATCGTCGGGGCGGCCGTGGGGGGACGTCTCGCGAGCGTTGACGTTCTCGACCTGATGTTTCAGGCCGGGTGGCTCGTCAAGATCGTCCTCCTCATCATGGGCGCGATTTCCGTCATCTCGTGGGCGATCATCGCCTACAAGTGGCGGGAGCTTCGACGCGCCGGCAAGGATAGCGACGCTTTCCTCGAGGTCTATCACGAGGGATCGCTCGATCGCGCGTACGAGGCCTCCCGTGAACTGTCGGGGAGCCCGCTCGCCCGGATCTTCGCGGCCGGCTACGCCGAAGCGAGTCGCATCGCGAAGTACACGGGAAAGCCCATGTCGCGCACCCTGGACGAGAAGCAGCTCCAGGTGCTCGAGCGCGAGATCACCTGGACAGCCTCCCGGGAGGAGCTCCGGCTCGAGCGGGGACTTTCCTTTCTCGCGACCGCCGGAAGCGCGACGCCTTTCATTGGCCTGTTCGGCACTGTGATCGGAATCATCAACGCCTTCCAGAATATCGGGATCTCCGGCTCGGCCAGCCTCGCCACCGTCGCGCCCGGGATCGCCGAGGCGCTGATCGCGACCGCGGTGGGCCTGTTCGCCGCGATCCCCGCCACCATCCTCTACAACTATTTCGTGGGCGAGCTGCGCGGGGTGACAACAGCCATCGAGCTGTTTGCCGCCGAGTTCGAGGGAGACCTGCGACGGATCGCCTCCCAGGAGCCGGCGTCCGCGAACCCCGCGGCCCGGAAAGTGGGCCCCTAGCATGCCGTCCCCCCTCGCCGGCGGCCGGGGGCGGCCGCTTTCCGAGATCAACGTCACGCCCTTCGTCGACGTGATGCTCGTGCTGCTCATCATCTTCATGGTGGCTGCGCCGCTCATGCAGCAAGGCATCGACGTCGACCTGCCCGAGACCACAACGCAGCCGCTGCGGGTCAAGGAGGAACCGCTGATCCTCACGGTGAAGAAGGAGGGGAAGGTCTTTCTCGGGCGGCAGGAGATCCCGATCACGGAACTTCAAGCCAAGCTGGCCGCAATCTTCGTGGGCAAGGATTCGAAGGAGATCTATCTGCGCGCGGACAAGGAGGCGCCTTACGGCATCGTCGCGAAGGCGATGGGCGCGGCGCGAAACGCCGGTGCCAACAAGATGGGAATGGTGACGGAGCCCGAGCACTAGGTCCGGCCGGGTAGGGTCGCGCCGCGCGCGGCAGGTACGGGACGAGTCTCCAAGGGGATGCATGCTGGATCTGGCGGAGGAGTTCGACGCCGAACGGAGAGGCGCATTTCGGCGCGCCCTCACCCTCTCTTGTGTCGCCCATGCGGCGCTCGTCGCGCTCTTCTCTTTTTCTCCGTCCTCGAAGTCGAGCGTGCCGGCGCTCCCCGGAATCATCACCGTGGATCTCGTCGCGGCCGCGCCGAGCCTTGCTCCCGCACCGGCTCCCCCCGCGCCCAAACCCGAGGCGCCCGCTCCGATCGAGGTCCCGAAACCGCCGCCCCCGCCTCCGCCGCAGAAGGTGGTGCTTCCGAAGGAGGCCACGCAGCTGCCGGAGAAGATGCCGCCGAAGCCGAAGCCCAAGCCCCCGCCCCAGGACTACGACACGCTCATGAAGGAGCTGCGGGCCCAGGCCGGTGACGCCCGGCCCCAGGCCGTCGAGACCGTCCGAAATCCGCAGGTCGCCGTCGCGGCCCCGGCCGGCGGGACCGTGCGCGTCAGTCCGGAAGTCGCCGCGTGGATCCGCGATGTCAAGATCCACGTACACAAGACCTGGATCAAGGAAAGCGATCTCGCGGACCTTTCGACCACGCTGATCGTTACCCTCGACGCGGCCGGCAATGTAGTCGGAGAACCCAAGGTGAAGCAGCGCTCTGGCAATCCGTACTACGACGACAGCGTGATCCGTGCGATCGAAAAGGCGAGTCCGCTGCCGAAGCCTCCCACGCCGGGCGATTGGACTTTCGTGTTCCCGTCCGAGGAGCCCGACTGATGTCGTGCATGCGCGGCGCTGTCCTTGGACTGCTCTTCGTGGCGCTTTCAAGTGCGGCCTTCGCCCAGGAGGAGAACCCTGCCATCGTGGTGCCGCCTCCGACCGAGGGCGGCGTCTACAAGGCCGCGGTTCAGCGCTTTTTCGACTTGGGCGGGTCCGGAGAGGCCCTCGACTCGGTGCGCGCAGGGATCGGCGACGGGCTCGAGTATTCGAGCCTTTTCAAGGTGCTCTCTCCTCAGGCTTACCTGTCGAGCGATACCAGTGCGCGCCTTGACGGCTCGCCGCCGCTTGTGTGCCCGGACTGGCGCCAGATCGGGGCTGACGCGCTCGTCGAAGGCGAGCTCTCTCAGAGCGGCAAGGAAGCGACGGTCGAGTTTCGCGTCTGGGACGTGGCCCGCTGCACGAAGCTCCTGCGCAAACGTTACACCGGCCCCCCGAGCGACCTGCCGCGCATCGCGAGGCGCATTGCCGATGAGATCGTCGGCGCCTTTACGGGCAAACCCGGAGTGGCCAGCACCGAGATCGCCTTCGTCTCGAACCGCACCGGCGCCCCTGAGGTCTTCATCATGAACGCCGACGGCAGCGACGTGCGGCAGGGCACCCACAACCGGTCGATCAACAACTTCCCCGGCTGGTCGCCCGATGGAAACACGATCGTCTACACCTCGTACCGCGAGGCACGCCGTCCTTTCTTGTTTGTCCTCACGCGCGGGACCCAGTCGCCGGGTCGCGTCTTCCGCAATCTGGTTCCGGGAGCGCAGCAGTTTCGCGGCGTCTTCGATCCCTCCGGGGCGAAGCTTGCCGTGGTGATCAGCGTTGACGGAAATTCGGACATCTGGCTCGTCAACCGGGACGGGACGGGCGCCCGACGCCTGACCAATGAACGCTCGCTCGAGGTCTCTCCGAGCTTCTCCCCCGACGGCCGCCGGATGGCGTTCGTCTCCGACCGCTCGGGCTCGCCCCAGGTCTACATCATGGATCTCGACGGCGGAAGTGTGAGACGGCTCACCTACAACGGCGGCTACAACACCGCGCCGGCATGGTCTCCCGATGGAAGATGGATCGCCTACGAGTCGCGGGTGGGAGGGGGCTTTGATCTTTGGCTGATCGATCCCGAGGGCGCGACGAATCACCCGCTCGTCGAGAACCCGAGGAACGATGTTTCCGCGACCTGGTCCCCGGACAGCCGGAAGATCGCGTTCAGCTCCGATCGCCGCGGGCGTCCCAGCATCTATGTGGTCGACGCCCCGACGGGAACCAATCTGCGCCAACTCACGCGCGAGGGCAGCAGCGACACCTCACCGGCCTGGGGGCCGTACGTGCGCGAGCTGCGTTAGCTTCCCTCGTCCGGAGGCCGGGGCTCGGGGCAGCCGAGGGAAGAGGAGGGGAAAGATGGATTTCGGCGCGAGGGTGATCGGGAGCCTTGGCGTGCTGTGCGTCGCGGCGCTTGGAGCGGCGCCGCTCGGGGGCTGCGTCAGCATCTCTGAATATCGCAAGCTCGAGCGGGACGTGCGGGCGCTGCAGGCGAAGCAATCCGGCCCGGGCGGCCGCGAGCAGGTCGCAGACCTCGGCGCCCGCATGGACAGCCTGCAAGCCGATCTCCAGCGGCTGGAGGGTCGCCTCGAGGTCGTCGAGCACAACACCCAGGATGCGATGAATGAGGCGCGCAAGGCGCGCCGCGACGCCAACGTCGATCCCNNGAGCACAACACCCAGGACGCGCTCAACGAGGCGCGCAAGGCGCGCCTCGATCCCGCAGCGGCGTCCCAGGCGTCGCCCCCCGCTCCGGCGCCGGAGCCACCCCCGCTCGGAGCCCCACCGCGTCCGGCGGGCTCCCAGGTGGCTGCGGCGGCGCCTGTCCAGACGACGCCCTCCCATTCGGGGCCCGCCCCGGCGCCCGCGGAGGAAGGGACCTCGAAAAAGGGCGCAAGCGCGGAGGAGGTGCAAGCCTACCGCGCCGCCTTTGCCGCCTGGCAGCGCAACGATACGGACGCCTGTATTGACCAGTTCCGCCAGTTCCTGCAAGCTCACCCGACTTCGATCTACGCCGACGACAGCGCGTACTGGATGGCCGACTGCTACTTCAAGAAGGGCGACTACAAGACAGCGGTACTCCGATTCGATGACGTGGTTGCGCGTTACCCGAAGGGCAACAAGGCTGCGGATGCGCTGTACCGGCATGGAGAGTCGCTGGTGCGCCTGGGTCCGGGCTATTCCAAGGCGGCGCTTCGAGCGTTTGAGCGCGTGATCGAGGAGTATCCGGACTCGCCGCGCGCCGCCGAGGCGAGAAAGCAGATCGAGCTGCTCGGGGGAACGCCGCCGGCGACCACGGGCTCGGCGGCGGGCACGCCAGCGGGAAGCAGTGGCAAGGGCCACTAGAGGCAAGAGAGAAGGTGCAGGCTTGAAAAAGCGTGATCTGCAGCGATTCCAGAAGATGCTCCTCCTGCAGAAGGAGCAGTTGCTCGGGAATGCGCGAAAGGCGCTCTCCGGGGACATCCATCTCGATCCCGACGACTTCCCGGACGAAATCGACACCGCGTCTTCCGAGATCGGGCTCTCGTTCATCGGGCGTCTGCGCGAGCGCGAGCGGGGACTGCTCAACAAGATCAACGCTGCGCTTGAGAAGATTGAGCAAGGCGTCTATGGCGAGTGCGAGAACTGCGGCGAGGAGATCGGCCTAAAGCGCCTCGAAGCGCGCCCGGTCGCCGAGCTGTGCATCGACTGCAAGGCGGAGCAGGAGAAGCTCGAACGCCGCATGGGCTGATCGTGCGCGGCGCGCAGGACCTCGTGCTCGGGGTGGAGAGCTCCTGCGACGAGATGGCGGCCGCTGTGGTCCGCGGCGGGCGCACGATCCTCTCGAATGTGATCCACGGCCAGGCCGACCTGCATGCACCCTACGGTGGGGTCGTGCCGGAGCTCGCCTCGCGCGACCACGTGAGAGCGATCTCTCAGGTGGTTCGCGAGGCGCTGACGCAAGCGGGTGTTGTACCGGAGGAGCTCGCGGGTGTGGCGGTCACCGTGGGCCCCGGTCTCATCGGCTCCCTCCTCGTCGGCCTTTCCTTCGCCAAGGCTCTCGCCTACCGGTTCCGGCTGCCGATCGTCGGCGTCCACCACCTCTCCGGCCACCTGGCGTCGATTGCGCTCGGCAGCGAAACCGTAAGCCCGCCCCATCTCGGCCTTGTGGTGTCGGGGGGCCACACGGCCCTCTACCGCCTCGAGGCCCCCGGCAAAGGCGTGCTCCTCGGCGAGACCCGCGACGACGCGGTGGGCGAGTGCTTTGACAAGGTCGCGAAGCTGCTTGGACTTCCCTATCCCGGCGGGCCGTCTGTCTCGCTTGCCGCAAGGGCCGGCCGGACGGACGCCCACCCGTTCCCGCGGCCCCTCGAGGGTGCTGCGGGCCTCGACTTCTCGTACAGCGGCCTCAAAACCGCGGTGGCGCTCGAGGTGAAAAGGTGCAGTCCCATGACCGAGGCGGTTCGGGCAGATCTCGCGGCTTCGTTCGAAGCCGCGGCGACGGACGTCCTGATTGCGCGAACGCGCCGCGCGGTTCAGCAAGAAGGCCTCGGAACGGTCATCGTGGTGGGCGGCGTCGCCGCGAACCACCGGCTTCGGGAGGGGATGGGACGCGCGGCCCGAGAGGATGGGTTCCGCGCCGTTTTCCCTCCGCCTGCGCTGTGCACGGACAACGCAGCCATGATCGCGGCTGCAGGCTGGCAGCGGCTTGCCCGCGGCGAGCGGGACGATCTTCGTCTCAACGCCTTCTCTCGCTCGCCTCTCGCGCCCGCCCGCGCCCCTCGCCCCCCGGCGTGAGCGCCGGGGAGATCCGGGCCTTGCTTTCGCGGCACGGCCTCCTTGCCCGCCGCGACCTCGGGCAGAGCTTTCTCGTCGACGAAGGGGTTGCCGCTCGCCTTGTCGAGTTTGCCGGCGTAAGCGGCCAAGACCTCGTGATCGAAATCGGGACGGGGCTTGGCATCCTGACGCGAGCGCTCGCCGCGCGCGCAAAACGTGTGCTCACGATCGAGGTGGACGCAGGCCTCGTGCGGGTGCTCCGCAGCGAGCAGCTCCTCCCGCAGAATGTGGAACTCCTCCATGCCGATGCCCTCGAGATCGACCTCACACAGCTCGCCCAAGCCGCGGGGGACCCGGCACGGGTGGTGGCGAATCTGCCCTATGCCGTGGCGTCGCCCCTTTTGCGCCGTCTCCTCGAGGCCCGGCGTGAACTTGTCGACTGGTCTGTGCTGCTCCAGCGGGAGGTGGCCGAGCGACTCCTCGCGAGACCCGGGACGCGCGAATATGGATCTCTATCGGTCCTTCACCAGCTTTGTGTGACCGTGACCCGCGGGCCGGATCTGCCTCCGCGCTGTTTTTTTCCGGCCCCGCGGGTGGTCTCGCGCTTCGTGAGGCTCATCCCCTTGAAAGCACCCATCCTCGTCCCGGCGGAGCTGTGCGAAGTGGAACGGCTCACGCGCGCGGCCTTCGGCCAGCGCCGCAAGACGCTCGTGAATGCGCTCCGCGGTGGGCTTGAGCCCCCGCCTTCCACGGAGACGCTGCTCCGCGTCCTGGCCGACCTCGGAATCGACGCGCACACGCGCGCCGAAAAGCTCGCACCGGAGCGCTTCGTCGCCTTGGTCCGTACACTGCGGCGCGTACCCACAGCCGTCGCCGCGGCGGGATCGGCCTAGCCCGCCATGGAGCCCGAGGATCTGCTCGGCCGCCTGGTTGTGCTTGCCCGTTCGGCGGGAATCGAAGTGCGCGAGACGGAGGGGGCTGGAGAAGCAGAGCCGGGGCCCCGTAGCGCAAGTTGCCGCCTGCGCGGCCGGGTCTGGGTGGTGCTCGTGGCTTGCGATCCCCTGGAAGAGCGGATTCACGCGGTGGCAGACGCGCTGGATCAGGCCGATCCCGGCTGGCTCGAGACGCACTACTTGCCGCCTGCTTTGCGCACCCGGCTCGAGGCGCGCCCGGGGCGGCCGCGGGGCTAAGCTCGGCCCCGCCTTGACCCTCCTCGGGCTCGGCCGTATGGTTTTTGGCGGACGAGGGGAATCGCAAGTTGCGATCTCCATCGAAGGTCGGTTCATACCCGGGCCGGAGCGCCCGGCAAGCAGAGACGTCGCCTGACATCGCCCGAAACACGCTCGGATCCCTAGCGGGGACCGAGACGGGGGCGGATCAGTGCGGATCGCTGGCGTGCGGCGATCGGCTGCGCCTCCGGAGTTCTTCCGGCAGGCGCGTTTTTGTTTCCGGACACCGGACTTCGGGCTGCTGGAGGCGCCCTCCATGTCCACCCCCCCGCGCAGTGAGACGCGCAAGAGCGCGAGCGCCGAATCTCCCCGCGAACACCGTACGACCGTTCGCTCCCTGGGAGCGCGCAAGCGCCGCGGTGAGCGCTTCACGATGCTCACCGCCTACGACTATCCGTTTGCCCGCATCTTCGACGAAGTGGGAATCGACGTCCTGCTCGTGGGGGACTCCCTCGGAAACGTGGTGCAGGGCCTCGACAACACGCTCCCCGTGACCCTGGACGAGGTGGTCTACCACACGCGCATGGTCGCCCGTGCAGCGCGCCGCGCCCTCGTGGTGGGCGATATGCCTTTCGGCTCCTATCAGGTCTGCGCCGAAGACGCGCTGCGCAGCGCTGTCCGCCTTGTGAAAGACGGCGGTGCACACGCGGTAAAGCTCGAGGGAGGCCTGGGCGCTGCGGCTACGATTCGTCGCATCGTGGGTGCGGAGATCCCGGTGATGGGCCACGTGGGTCTCACGCCGCAGGCCATCCACCGCATGGGGGGGTACCGCGTGCAGGGACGCGGCGAGGCCGAGCGCTCGCGGGTCCTAGGCGATGCACATGCGGTTGAGGACGCAGGCGCCTTTGCAGTCGTGCTCGAGGGCATGCCCGCAGACCTTGCCGGCGAAATTACAGAGCGCCTTGGGATCCCCACGATCGGCATCGGGGCCGGCGTGCGCTGCGACGGGCAGGTTCTCGTGATGCACGACATGCTCGGACTCTCTGACGGCTTCGCACCGAGCTTCGTGAAGCAGTACGCGAGCCTTGGACCCCTCGTCGCGCAAGCGGCGCGGAGCTTTGCCGACGACGTCGCCAACGGGAAGTTTCCGGGTCCCGAGCACAGCTACCGCTGATGGCAGGGGAGAGCGAAAAGAGCGGCGCGGTCCGCAAGCTGCCGCGCATCGTGCGCACCGTGGCCGAGCTGCAAGGCTTGGCGGACGAGGAGCGGGCGGCGCGAAAACGGATCGCCCTCGTGCCGACCATGGGGGCGCTTCACGCCGGGCACATGGCCCTTGTGCGCGCCGCACGCGCACGCGCCGATCGGGTGTGGGTCTCGATCTTCGTCAATCCCACGCAGTTTGGTCCGAACGAGGACTTCTCGCGCTATCCGCGACCCTTCGAACAGGACGTTGCGCTCTGTGGCGAGGAAGGGGTGGACCTCGTGTTCGCACCGAGCGTGGAGGAGATGTACCCGACCGGCGCCCAGACCACGGTCGAGGTCGGCGAGCTTGCCAAGCCGCTCTGCGGGGCGTCGCGTCCCGGGCATTTCCGGGGTGTCGCGACAGTCGTGACCAAGCTCTTGGTCGCGGCGAAGCCACACGTCGCCGTCTTTGGGGAAAAGGACTTTCAGCAGCTTGCGCTGATTCGGCGGCTCGTGCGGGATCTCCTGCTCGACGTCGAGATCGTGGGGGTCGAGACCGCCCGCGGGCGCGATGGCCTCGCGCTCTCGAGCCGAAACACGCTGCTCGTCCCCGAAGTCCGACAGGACGCGCTTTCCCTCGTGCGGGCCCTCGATGCGGCGGAGGCCGCCGTGGCAGGCGGCGAAGACTCGGCCGATGAGCTGCTTCGCATCGTGCGCGGCGTGTTCCTGCAAGCCAAGAGCGCCGAGCTCGACTATGCCGAACTGCGCGACCCAAGGACGCTGGAGGCGGCGCCGCAGCGCCTTTGCGCGCCGACGCTCCTCGCCGTGGCGGCCCGCTTCCCGGCGACGGGAGGCGGTCCGGACGCGCGGGTGCGTCTCATCGACAACCGCGTGCTTCATCCGAAGCCCGGACCGGAGGAACGGCCGTGACCCGAACCATGCTCAAGTCGAAGATTCACCGCGCGACCGTCACCGAGGCAAATCTCGAGTATGAAGGCAGCGTGACGGTGGACGAGGATCTGCTGCGCGCGGCCGACATCCTGCCCTACGAGCAGGTCGACATCTACGACTGCACGAATGGCAACCGCCTCCACACCTACGCCATTCCCGGCGACCCGGGATCGGGTGAGATCTGCGTCAATGGTGCCGCCGCCCATCTGATCAAACCGCATGACGTCGTCATCATTGCGAGCTACGTCCAGGTGGAAGATCGGGAAGCCTACGGTTGGCAGGCGAAGCGGGTTTTTGTGGACGGCCACAACCGCATCCGAGAGTAGGCGCGGGACGCTACGATCCTCGCCATGGCCCAGGGGGCAGAAAAGGCGGGGCGCAAGCTGATCGCAAGCAATCGCAAGGCCCGATTTCTGTACGAGATTCTCGATCGCATGGAAGCCGGGATTGCGCTGCACGGTCCCGAGGTCAAGTCACTGCGGGCCGGGCGCGCGAACCTGGCCGACTCGTACGCGCACGTGCGGCGCGGCGAGCTGTTCCTCGTGAACGCCCACATCAGCCCCTACGAAGAGGCGGGCCGGGAAAACAAGGACCCGCGGCGCGAACGCAAACTTCTGCTCCATCGCAGCGAGATCGCCCGCCTCTCCGGCGAGGTGACGGAGCGGGGATTGACGCTCATTCCACTCTCTCTCTACTTCAAGGACGGCCGTGTGAAAGTCGAGCTCGCTCTCGTGCGGGGCAAGAAGATCCACGACAAGCGCGAAGCGATCCGGCGCCGGGAAGAGGACCGGGAGGTCCAGCGAGCAATCCGAGGCCGCGGGCGCGGGGGCACTTGAGTCGGGTCGGGAAGCGGGCCTGGACCCGGTGCGCGAGCCTCGGCGCGCGGCTGCGGCTCCTGCTACTCCTCGTCCTCGCCGCGTGTGCGCCCGTACGGCAGAGCGGCTTCCCGTCGGCTTCCCTCGCTGCCCCGCCGGAGCGAGGCGCGTACCTCGCGTTCCGCTCGGCGCATCCAGGCCTTCCCGAGCCCAACTACTTGCCCTTCATGCTCCACCGCTTCTCCGGCCTTGACCGAAGGGGCGATGTCCTCGCCTTCTGTCGCTGGTCGGAAGACCAGTTCCCCCTCGCGGTCTCGATCGAGGGGCCGCAGATCCCGAGGGCCCTCGAGGACGAGTTCTCCCCAAAGCCCGCGGGCCTCTACGTGCACGCCGTCGAGCGTGCGCTGGCGGCGTGGGAGGGAGCTCTCGGGGGACTGGTGACGTTCCGGCGCGCGCCGCCTAGCCAGGAGGCGACCTTGCGCATCCGACTCATCGGGCAGATGGCCCCGACGCCAGAACCGGACGTTGCTGTGCTCGGGACGACGCCCCTTGCCGGCGCGTGCAGGGCCCAAGGCTTTGATGCGACGGGTGAACGCCTCCTCGTCCGCTACAGCGTGCCGGAAGTGCGGCTCTACGTCGCAGACAGCTTCGGCCTGCTCACGGAGGACCAAGTCGAGCGCGTCGCTCTGCATGAGCTGGGGCACGCCCTTGGCATGCGCGGCCACAGCCCGATCCCCGCGGACCTCATGTACGAGGTGGCGCGCGACGGGAGCCTCGCGGCGGCCCTGACCACCGAGGACGTTCGCTCGTTTGTGGCCCTCTACCGAGTCCCCAATGGGACGGTGTTCGGGCGTAGCCAGGCCGGGGAGATCCCACCCGCTGCGCCCGCGGGGCCGCCCGCCGGTGCTCCGCGCCTTGCCGCAGAGCCGAGGCAGGACCCGCGCCACGGCTTTGCGCTCCGCCTGCCAGAGGGCTGGATGCAGATGGAAACGCCGTACGGCGTCATCGCCATCGACGGCCTCACCTGGGATTACGACGCGTCCATCCAGGTGATCTCTCGCGGCTATCCCAGCGCCGAGGCGTACCTCGCTCGCAACCAGGACGCTCACATCGGCCGGGGCGTGCTGCGCGCAAGACGAGAACGCGCCTTCGGCCAGAGCCGGGCCGTACAGCTGATTGTCGAGGGCCGCATCGAGGAGACCGTGGAGGAGGTGACCGTCATCGAGGCGCCTGGAAGTCACGTCCTTGTGGTCATCGCCGATTGTCCGGCAGACCTCTATTCGGCCTACGCTCCCTGGTTCGATGCCGTCCTGCGCTCGATCGAACTCCGTCCGCCGGTGGCACATGAGGGCGCTTGACGCGCCCGGCGAGTTCAGCGAGAACACCGCTGAGACTTGTGTCTCCGGGGGGGAGTGAACTTGTCCCGACTCTTTACCTTCTTGGTCCTTGCAGCCGTGGCCTTCGGGGTCGCGGTGCTGCTGGCCGGCGACCTTGGCGGGGAAGTGGTCAAGCTCACCACGTTCGACGAAATCCGCACCCCGTTCACCACAAAGGTCTGGGTTGTCGACCAAGGGCACACGCTTTGGATCCGCGCGGGCTCCCCGAGGGCCGCGTGGTTCCAGCGCCTGTCCGAGCGGTCGGGGGTCCAGCTTGAACGCAACGGGCGCATCGCCAACTATCAAGCTGTTCCGGTCAAGGAGGCGACCCCCGGCGTGAACGCGCTCATGGCCGCCAAATACGGTTGGGCAGACTGGATCATCGGCCTCGTTCGGAACCGTGACAACGCCGTCGCCGTGCGACTCGACCCTGCGCACTGACGGCGCCGAGGTTCCCTGCGTCCAACACGAAGGGCGCGCGCGGGATCTGGCGGCCCGCATCGCTTTCTGGGCGATTGCGGCGCTCGTTCTATTCCTGCACCTCGGGGATCGTGCGCTCTGGGGCTCGGAGAGCCGCTGGGCGGAGATTTCCCGAAACATGCTGCTCACCCGGGATCTCTTCCACCCCATCATCAACGACGCCGTCTACTTCGATAAGCCCCTGCTTTCGTACTGGCTCATCCTTGGCGCGTCCTTCCCGACCGGGGGGCTCGGGGAGCTCGCGACGCGCATTCCGAGCGCCCTCGCAGGCCTCGTCGCACTGTGGGCGACGCGTTCCCTGGGGCGCAGGTTGTGGACGCAGGGCGTCGCCCAGAGCGCGGGCTGGATCCTCCTCACCTGCTACGGATTCGTTTTCTGGTCTCGGACGGCCGCTGCGGACATGGAGAATCTTGCCGCGGTGATCCTCGCAGTCGCGTGGTTTTTTGCCCATGAGCGTGCCTCGAGCTTCTGGGCCTATTTCGGCTTCTACCTGATCTGCGTCGTCGGAGCGCAAATGAAGGGGCTTCCGGCGATCGTCGTGCCGATTCTCGCGCTCCTGCCCTGGCTGCTCCGAGAGCGCCGCTGGCGGATGCACTTGCGACTCTCCCATGTCGGCGCGGCTCTTCTCTGCGGCGCTCTCTACTACGCGCCGTTCTACTTTGCGGGACACAAGGCGCTCCCTCAAGGGTACGTGTCCCAGGCAAGCGGTCTCTCGGGTCTCGGTCTCGTGTGGCGGGAGAACATCACACGCTTCTTCCACCCCTTCGACCACGTCGAGCCCTTCTACCTCTATCTCTACGAACTGCCCCGAGTCCTTCTCCCGTGGTCTCCGCTTTTCGTTGCCGCGCTGATCGCTGGCTTCGCGTCCTTGCGCCGACTCGATCAGCGCAGCCGGTGGCTCCTCGAGGCAATCGCGATCATCTTCGTCTTCTTTTCCGCTTCGGGTTCGCGCCGCTGGTATTACATCCTCCCTCTTGCACCCTTCTGCGCACTTCAAATCGCGGTTTTCCTCGCATTGCCGGCCTGGGAGAGGACCAAGCGCATCTGCCTTTGGCTCGTGGGCGCTGTGCTCTTCACCGCCGGTGCTGTCTACCTCGCGAGCCCGCTGCTTTGGCCGCTCGCCCTTCGCGGCCTCGGTTTTGCACCCACTGAGGGACTGCGCATCGCAACACTCCTTATCGGCATGACGCTTCTCGCCATCTTTGCCGTCTCGAAGTTGTGGCCTGAGTTTCTCGCGCGACTTACAGGGATGGACCAGCAGTTTGCGGGGCTCGCGGTTTCGGCGGCAGTCGTCTTGGGCGGAGCGTTCGGTGTTCAGCAGCCGAGCGTAGAGACGCTGCGTACGACAAAGCCGTTTGCGCTGCGTCTGCGGGCGCTGATCCATAGTCCCGAGGAGGTCGTGTTCTTCGAGGAGCTCCCGACCGACGTCATCTTCTATCTGGGTCAGCCAAGACCTGTGGCGGTGATCCATGGCAAGGAGGCGCTCCGCAGCGCCCTCGAGCGTGCCGGGGCGCCCAGCCTGGTTGTCACCACACGAAGCTCGCTTGCACAACTCCGAGGGGTTTTGCCGGATGGCGTCCTCGAGGCGCCCGTCGTCGCAGAGGGGGCCGCGACGTGGGAACAGGCCCTGCCTTGGCAGAAGGCGCAGAAGAGGAAAAAGCTCGTCGCGTTGCGCAGCACCTTGGCGGAGCCTTAGCGGTTTGCGGCTTGCCAGAGGTGGCTCCGGGCCATACATTAAGGTCGGTTCGGGGGCGATCGGTTTCGACGGGTGGTCGAAGGCGAGCGCTGCGTGCCGACGTTGTCACATTCGTCGTTAAACAGGTGGCGCTGTTGGTAGCCAATAACTGCCGACGCTAACTACGCTCTCGCTGCCTAGCTGAAACTAGAGTAGCGACGCCCGTCCGTGACGCCTTCTAGCGGGTTGCGGGTGTCATCAGAGGGCTGGTCCTCGGAACGCCGCACCGTCGTCATCGAGGACGAGAACCATACGGGGCTGGGCCTGGTGACTCCTGATCTCGAGACGAGCCAGGTCGACCACGGTCGAGAGCTACGCACGTAGACGCGCTGGTTGGAAGCCATTCGGACGCGGGTTCGATTCCCGCCGCCTCCACCATAACTTATTGATATTAAACGGGTTTTAGGATTGAAATTCGGCTGGAGGGGTATTGGAGGGGTTTTTGACCCTCCTGTGTGTAGGCCGGATGGCCTCCACAAGCGCCTGGTTCGCGAGCCGCGCGTAACGCCGAGTGCTCTTCGAGTCGCGGTGACCAAGCAGGACTTGAAGGGTTCGCTCATCGATCTTCTGGCGCAGCAAATCTGTCGCGCGGCTGTGCTTTGTTCCTTCGTAGAGTGTGGCCTTCACCCCGACCCGCGCGCACGCTGCGTGCCACTCGCGGCGCAGGCAGGTGCCGTTCCAGGGGCCCGCCGGCCGGCGGCCCTTGCCGACGTAGGGCAGGGGGAAGAGAGGCACGCCCGTGAGGCGGGCCTCGCGCGTCACGTGCTTGTCGAGCCAGGAGGCCAGCTCGTCAGGCACCGGTAGCCGCTTGGCCTCACCGTTCTTCGTCTTCGGGAAAGTGATCCATCCTGGATCGCCCGGGTCGTAATCGGCCACGCGTAGCCGAACCGTCTCGCTCGGCCGTGCGCCGAGGAGTGCGAGCGCGAGGAAGATTCCGCGCCGCTCCTCGGGGATGGCCTCGACCACGCGCATTTGGGCCTCGGCGGAGAGGAGCCGTGGCGCGTGTTCTTGGTAGCGCGGCCACGGGAAGACGGGCAGGTACGGCAGCTCTCCCATCTGTCGGAGCCAGCCGAGGAAGCTGTGGAGCGCCGCCATGACGTTGTGCCGCGTCTTCGGGCCCAGTCCCCTGCTGCTGTTCGGCCGCGTTCTCTTGGCAAGCCACGACGCCCAAGCCTGGAGGCCTGGGAAGTCGACCTCGTAGAAGCTGCGGGAGCTCCAAAACGCCATGATATGGCCACCCGGTGCGCACCAACGCTCAAGCTCTTCGACGTAGCCTCGCGAACGCTCTCCGGCCTGCTCGAGCTCGCGCATGTGCTCCAACCAGATCGGGAGCCAGCGGCTGATGCGATGCACCGCCGACGTCTCCGGGCGCCAGTTATCGACGGCTTGCTGCTTCGGCGTGCCGCGGGCGACCGCCGAACGGATAGCGCCGAGCACGAACTCTGCCTGTGCGCGCCGTTTGAAGGGCTCGCCGCGCGTGCTGTAGACCTTCCCGTAGCGATCAAAGTCGAGCCACGGGCGCCCATCACGGCGAAACTGTAGTCGGCCGAACGTCTCCGCCACGCACCAGTCGATACCACGACCCGGCATCCCACCGGAAGCGGAATCGTAGGTGGGAGTAGCGTTCACCGTCGCCGCACATCGCGCCGGCGGCTGCCGGAGAGAGAGCGCCCGCGGCGGGAGTTAGCCGCCGGTCCTTTTCCGTTCCTCAGCGCGCAAGCCCGGGAGTTCGCCGAAGCCGGTCGCTCGACTGCCGAAGACTCGCCTGAACTTGTCCTCAGCGCGGCAGCGCCCATCGCCCCACCATCCACCTACCCCTGCCGCTGAGATCTGCGGTCATAGAAAGACCTGCGCGTGCTGAGGAGCGACTGCAGCCGGGAATCGAGTGTCGCAGGATAGAAATATCGTTGTAGCCGGTGGATCCGTTCCGCGGGCGGTTCGAGGGTTGCGCATTGATCTCTCATTCTCACCCCGCATGAACAGCTTCAGCAGCGAGAAACGTAGAGAGTCAGAGAAGGGCGAACAATGGGAAATCTTGGGAAAGTTTAAATTCGACAGCGAATGGCGTATAGCGT
>DOUU01000376.1:526-4147 GCA_003520425.1 Deltaproteobacteria bacterium | reverse complement strand
GCCGATGGCCGCCGTCGACCAGGTCATGAGCCTCTTCGCCGGCATCGAGGGCTACCTCGACGACGTCCCGATCCGCGCGGTGTCCCGGTGGGAGGCCGACTTCCTCAGCTTCATCCGCGAGCGGAAGCCCGAGATCCGCGCCGCGCTGGAGCGCGTCGCGGACGCCGGCGCGTTCGAGATCGTCGTCGTGGACGACGGCAGCACCGACGGCACGCTCAGGGAGCTTGAGGAGATCGCCCGTTCGGACCGCTCTGTGGTCGCCCTATCCTTCCGCAGGAACTTCGGGCAGACGGCGGCCTTCGCGGCCGGTTTCGACTTCGCCAGGGGCGATATCGTGGTCACCATGGACGGGGACCTGCAGAACGACCCGGCCGACATCCCGCGGCTTTTGGCCTTGCTCGACCGTGCGGACGTGGTGAACGGGATCCGTACCGAGCGCCACGATTCGTGGGTGAGAAAGCTCTCCTCGCGGATCGGCAACGGCTTTCGCAACTGGATGACGGGCGAATCGGTCACCGATGTCGGCTGCTCGCTGCGCGCCATGCGAACGTCGTACCTGCGCCGGGTGAAGCTCTTCCGCGGGATGCACCGCTTCTTGCCGACACTGTTGCGGATCGAAGGGGCCCGTCTTGTCGAGATTCCGGTTTCGCACCGCCCGCGCCGCCACGGGCGCTCGAAGTACGGCATCGGCAATCGGCTCTTCGTGGGCCTCGTGGACGTATTCGCTGTGCGCTGGATGCAGCGGCGCGTGCTCCGCTACAAGACCCGCGAGTGATCCGGCAGCCCCGCTTGGGTTTCGAACCGCACGATGCGGCGGAATGCGCTCCCGCGGATCCATCGCGCGTGCGGTGGGGCTGGCGTTTCGACGAGGGACTCACCCGCGCTGCCCGCGCTTCGCGCTTCTGCCGCATGCTCTTTCGGGGACGAGCCTGGCGATGGCGGAGGGGACCTCGAGCGGCTACGAACGGAGGAAGGGTGGCGTTCGCTCGGACGGATACGAGGTCACGTTGACCAAACTCCCCTTTATCCTCACCGCCATTGCGATCGGTGGCGTGCTGGCTCTCCAGCCCGGCCTCAACGCGGAGGTCGCGAGGCGTCTCGGGAGCCCGTTCGGCGCGGGCGTGGTCTCGATTTGTGTCAGCTTCACTCTGGTTGTGGCCCTTTTCCTTTCGACCGGAACGAGCGTCTCTTGGGGCGCCGCACTGTCGATGCCCTGGTACCTCTGGCTTGCGGGGACGATCGGCGTGATCTTCGTGGTCGGCACGCTGTGGCTCGCGCCGATCCTCGGCGCGGCGCTCCTGTTCGTCTGCATGATCGCCGGCCAGATGATCACCGCGACGCTCGCCGACGCGATCGGCTTCGGCGGTTACCAGGCTCAGGCCTTCGACCCGTGGCGGATTGCGGGCATCGGACTGGTCCTCGCCGGAGTTTGGCTTTTCCAGCGCCAGTAGAACGCAGGCCCGTCGGTGGCGGCGATTCGCGCGGACGGCCAGGGTCACCCCTCGCTCCAAACCTTTGTCACGCCGGGAATCTCCTTCATGATTTCGAGCAGCATTCTCTGAATGCGGTCGATCGCCGGCTGGGTGTCCGGCTTGCGAAGGATCCTCCTCAAGAAGCCGGGCTCCGCGGTCACGAACGCGCCCCATTCCTCGGTGCCTCCCTCCCGATTGCTGCAACCGATCCAAAGGAGGTAAGGGCTCCGGGCGAGAATCACGCACCAGCCCCAATCCTCGGGCAGGATCTCACGCACGGCTTCGCCACGAGCTTTGAGTTTCTCCGCGAGCCAGTGGGCAAATGCGCGGCCATAGACCCCGGGATTCGTTTGTTCCTCCTCCCCAGGCTCGACTTGGAAAAACGTTGTCCGAGCCCAGATCTGGAGCAAGCGATCTCCCGTGCCGGCTTGCCCCTTCGGGCCCGGATGTGATCGACCTGAACACCGAGCGCAGAAGGCCTAAGGTCGCGGCGGTTGCAGAGCGCGCCGATGGCGGTCGTCGCCGGATTCTCGAGGGCTTTGCCGCATGAGTCCACTCTCTCGAGGAGCCGCTTGCCCCGCCACGCTCCCCAGCGACTGAGTCGAGGCGACGGCGCCCGGGCTGCGGCGCGAGCGCGGGATCGCGCTCGCCCTTGGACGCACCCGCGCTTGCGGACGCAGTACGGTCGTCCTCTTTGAGCTGGGCTCTAGCCTCCCGCGAGTTTCACCACAAAGCCGCGCGCCGCGAGCTCGGCGACGAGGACGTCTCGGTGGTCTCCTTGAATCTCGATCACCCCTTCCTTGGCAGATCCTCCGGTACCGCAGCGGCGCTTCAGTTCCGAAGCGAGTGCGCGCAAGGCGTCCTTCGGGAGCGGGATCCCCGAGATGGTCGTCACGGTCTTCCCGTGCCGGCCCTGCACCTCACGGCGCACCCGGACCACACCATCGCCGCGCGGCGCTCGGGGTGAGGAGCGACAGAGGCAGCTCGCGGCGGGTCTGCCGCAGTTCGGACAGATGCGGCCTTGGGCGGAGGAATAGACGGTGCGGCTCGACTCGTCGCGCGCCATGGCCAGCCAGGGTAGACCCTCGGCTCCCCACCCGCCGGCTCCGGAGAACGGATTAGAATTCTTGTTCTAGAACATTTATTCTAGACGGGTGCCGCGTACGGTCCGTGCGTCCACCGAAAAGCGCCTCCTTGCTGCGGGGAGGGCCGCCTTTGCCCGCAAGGGGCTCGCGGGCACGAGCCTCAAGGCCGACATCCTGGAACCTGCCGGCGTCTCGGTCGGCTCCTTCTATCACCGCTTCACGGACAAGACCGACCTCTTGCTCGCGATCCTCCGCCAGCACTCCGAGGCCCTTCGCGCGGCGCTGCGCGACGCCCATCGGCCCGCACGCGGCCGAACGCTGGTCGACATCGTTCGCAGCTCCTACGCGATGGTGTTTCGCCTAGCGGAGGAGAACGAGGATCTCCTGCGCATCCAGCTCGTCGAACGCACGAGCGCCGACCCGCGCGTCCGCCAGTACCTGCGCGAGGACCGCGCGCGCTGGATCGCGAGCCTCGCCGACGACTACCGGCGGCTCGACTCGACCCGCGTGCGTCCGGGGGAGAGCGCCCCCCGCCCGCTGGACGCGGACCTGCTCGCCGAGCTCGTGGTGGGACTGTCGCTCGGCTGCGTCGCCCAGCTCCTTGAGCTGCCGAGGGACGAGCGGCCTTCGGCGCGGGCGCGCCTGCTCAAAGGTCTTGTGCGCTTTACGCTCGGCGGCGCTGCAGCGCTGGCGGGCGAGATCGCGCTCTCTGTTTCCCCAACCCAGAGCGGAGGAGCTCCATGAAATTCGGGATCTTCTACGAACACCAGCTCCCGCGACCCTGGCACGATGGCGACGAAGCGAAGCTCTTGCGCGACGCGCTCGAGCAGGTGGAGCTCGCCGACAGGCTGGGCTTCGACGTGGTGTGGGAGGTGGAGCACCACTTTCTCGAAGAGTACTCGCACTCGAGTGCGCCGGAGGTCTTTCTCGCGGCCGCGAGCCAGAGGACGCGCCAGATCCGACTCGGACACGGCATCGTCCTGCTGCCCCCGAAATACAACCATCCCGCGCGCGTTGCCGAACGCATCGCGACGCTGGACCTCGTCTCGGGCGGCCGCGTCGAG
>DOUU01000376.1:0-509 GCA_003520425.1 Deltaproteobacteria bacterium | reverse complement strand
TTCGCCTCGTGCCGCGGATGATGGTCGAGACCCCCTTTGCCGGCTGCGACACGGCCTACCTCAAGATGCCCGCGCGAAACGTCGTCCCGAAGCCGGCCCAGAAGCCGCATCCGCCGCTTTGGGTCGCGTGCTCGCGCCGGGAGACCATCCACCTCGCCGCCGAGAAGGGAATCGGCGCCCTCTCCTTCGCCTTCATCAATCCCGACGAAGCGCGACACTGGGTGGGCGACTACTACAAGACCCTCGAGACGGCGGTTCCCGCCGGCTACGCCGTGAACGCAAACATCGCCATCACGACCACGTTCATGTGCTGTCGGGANNCCGGGCCGCACCAACGTCTGGGAGGAGTTCCAGCAGCGGCGCGAGGCCTTTGGCTTTAGCCGCAAGATCATCCGCGCCGGCCAGCCCGAGCCCCTCGGCGCCAAGATCCTCGAGCAGGGACTCGGGGCATTGCGGGGCGCCGTCGGTACGCCGGCACAGATCACCGAGTTCCTGGCGGGCTTCGAGCA
>DOUU01000282.1 GCA_003520425.1 Deltaproteobacteria bacterium | reverse complement strand
CTAGGAGGTGCGATCACATGCCGCTCTGTGCCGCTTGCTGCAGAGCGATGCGACGCAGCCGCGCGTCATCCTTCGCGCCTGCGATGCCATGCTCCGGTGCGGACCGCCAATTGAAGCCTCGGCGGATCGCGCCGAGGGACTCTGATTCGTTGGTCGCGTGGCGGGAGCGTCCGAAGCACGTTGCGACCGTTCGGAAGGAGCTGCGCAACATCCCGAGGCGGCTTGATTGGTTGGCAGGATCGAGGACTCGCGTGTACTCCGGCGTAGCCGATGGCGATTTCTCCTAGAGCCGCCGGCGTTCGCAATCAGAGGTCGCCAGTTCGAACTTACCGGGGGGGATCTAGTCGCACCCGCAGCGCCCCTTCGAGCCGAAAGCCCTTCTCCCGGTCCCGGTAGACCCGCAACCGCTCCGGGCCGAGGAGCGCCCGAAGGGTGGCGCCGCAGGCTCAAGCAGCGTAGACGGTACACGCGATATACGTCCCCGGCGTCGAGGTCGAGCTCGAGACGTATTGTCCGGATCGACGGAGGACGTATCCCACCGGCAGCGCGCTCGGAGCCTGCTGCCCGACGAGGAGTAAGTATGAGCGCGATCCAGACCGAGAGCCGCAAGGCGTTGCGCGAGCTGATCGAGCTGATCGTCGAGATCGACGAACGCTGGGCCGGACCGGAGTGGAATCTGCAGAGCGAATCCGACGTTGCTGCCGCGCACCGCGCGCTCATGCACATGCTCGAGGGCGGACTGATCACGTTCTTCGAGACCGACCCGACGCGGCCGCACTGGCAGCGCATCGTCTCGGCGACGCGCAAGTTCACGGGCGACAACGCGGACGCGATCTATTACGATGCGCCGGTCAGCCCGGAGCATAGTTACCGCGTGCGCGGCCGCATGGACGGCGCGGTCTACGTCTCGTTCACGGTCGAGTGCGGCACCGCGAGCGGCGACATGGCATCGCGCACGGGCGGTGTGCTGAACGACACGCAGTTCGATGTCGATTCTGACGGCCGCTTCGAGCTGCGCTTCGGCGGGAAGCCCGCGCCGCGCAACTGGCTGGCGCTCGAGCCCGGCGCGACGCGCATCACGGCTCGTCACTACTACGAGAACGAGCGCTCGGCGGCCGCGGACCCGACGCGCAATCCCGCGCTCGAGATCGAAGTTGAGAGCTCAACACTCGTGCCCCCTCCGCCGAGCGACGCATCGGTGGCGCGCGGAATCCGCCGCGTGGCGGCGTTCGTGCGCAGCCGCACTCTGAACCAGGCGCCGATGGGCCAGCGTCCGCAGCCGCCGTTCGTGTCGACCACGCCGAACCAGTTCCCGAAGCCGGTAACGCCGGGCGCCTTCGGACTCGCGGCGTTCGATGCCGCCTACTCGATGGCGCCGTACGTGATCGGCCCGGACGACGCGCTGGTGATGATGGGCCGCTGGCCGAAGTGCCGCTTCGCGAGTGTTTCACTGTGGAACCGGCACATGCAGACCTACGACTTCGCGAACCGGCAAGTCTCCCGCAACCGCGTGCAGACGAGGCTCGAGCGCGACGGTAGCTTCCGCATGGTCCTCGCGCACCGCGATCCGGGCCTGCCGAATTGGATCGACACTGAGGGGCGGACCTTCGGCCTCGTGTTCTGGCGATTCATGATGCCCGAGGGCGAGATCGAGACGCCGCGCGCTGAGGTGGTGCCGATGACGCAGCTCTCGTAGGCGGGCACCCCCTCTCTGTTCGAAAATTATTCAGCTGTGAAGCACCCGGCCTTCCCGGAAACTCGTTCAGTTTGAGTCCGAGCATCTTGGCCCGACCCATCTTGCCTGCTTCGTACATCGCTTCAAACTCTGTCCGCGGGGACGTCGCCGGTCGAGCGGAGAAGGCGGCAATGGTTGAACCAGTCGACCCACTCGAGTACCGCGGACTCGACCTTATCGCGGCTGGTCCACGGGGTCGTTCTTTCGAATCGCCTCGGTCTTGAATATGCCGATGATGGTCTCGACGTTCTGGGTCGGCGTCCCCTTCTTGCTGTGGTACCTCTAGGCGCCAGCCGGCCGCGCGGGCCGGGAGGGCTGGGACGTGGCGATCCGGAGCATGGCCGAGCGGTACGAGCGCCCGGCGTGGGTGCGGCGTCTGAACGCGATGGGCGAGTCGGTGGGCGGCCGCATCGATGGCGCGCGCAAGATGGTGCCGATCGACCCGGACGCGCTGCTCGCGCAGGCGGTGCGCGAGATCGGCGAGCCGCAGAGCGCCTTCGGCGATCCGGGCTGGCGCGGGCGCTTCGAGACGCTGGCACGCGCGCTCGACGCCTCGCCGCTCCATGTGGTGGGGCGGCTCCTCACCAAGCAGGAGCTGCTGCGCTCGCTGCGCACGCGGCTCCAGCTCGGCCTCGCCGTCGACCGCGAGCCCGCGATCGAGCGCGAGCGCATCGAGGCGCCGGTGATCGTGACGGGCCCCGCGCGCTCGGGCACCTCGATCCTGTTCGAGCTGCTCTCGCTCGACCCGACGCTGCGCGGACCTGTCGCGTACGAAGCGCTGCACCCGCTACCGCCGGCTTGGGGTACCGATGCGCGGGCGGCGTGGAGCGAGTGCGAGCAGGAGCTGTGGGCCGACGTCCAGCCCGAGTTCGCTGCCATCCACGAGCTGCGAAGCGACCTGCCCGTCGAGTGCGTGACGCTGACCGAGCCGTGCTTCTGCGGGCCACATTGGTCGATGATCTCGCAGGCCGTGGGGGTCCCCGACCCCGAGCGGATGTTCGACTTTCATCGCCGCATGCTCCAGGTGCTCCAGCACGGGGCGCCGCGCCGGAACTGGCTGCTCAAGACGCCCGGGCACCTGATGACGCTGGATCTCCTGTTCGCGACCTATCCCGACGCTTGGGTGGTGCAAACTCATCGCGACCCTGCCAAGACGATGCCGTCGACGGTGAGCACCACGGCGATGGTGCAGTGGATGCGCACCGACGAGATCGACCTCGACCTCCTGGCCCGGGTGATCGCGGGCGCGTTCGGCTTCGCGCTGAACAGCGTGGCCGAGCGGCGGGCCAAGCACGACCTGCCCGACCGCTTCGTCGACATGCACTTTCAGGAGCTGCTGCGCGATCCGGTGGTCACGCTGCGCGCGGTGTACGAGCGCATGGGGCGCCGCTTCGGCGACGAGCACGCCGAGGCGATCCGCCGCTATCTCGCCGAGAAGCCGAAGGGCAAGTTCGGCGTGCACCAGTACACGCCCGAGGAGTGGGGCTTCACCGCCGTCGGCCTGCGCGAGAGCCTCGCGCCCTACATCGAGCACTTCCGCGTGGCGCTGGAGTAGTGCGGGGACGTTGGTTGCCAAAAAAGAGATCCACGGCCGTCAGGACTGCTATTTTGGGTCGCAACATCCTATCAACATGGCAGGCTTGGTAGGATATCCTGCTCCAAAAACTCGATCACCGCATTAGAAAAGATGTCGTTCCGGTCTCCGGCGACCATGTGAGCTGCATCGGTCACATCGACAAGCTTCGCCTGTGGTACTTTCGCGAGGAAATCGCGCACTCCTTCCTCGGTGACCACGTCCGAGAGTTTCCCGCGCACGAGCAGTGTCGGCACGCGAATGTTTGCGAGGGCCGCCTCAAACAGCGCCTGAAAGTCGGCGCCCGGCACTTCCGTGCGCTTCCCCGCCATGAAGCGCGGGTCCCAATGCCAATGCCAGCGACCGTCGGCAGCCTGGCGCAAAACCTTTCGAAGGCCGGCCGGATTGATCGACCGCGAGCGATGCGGTGTGTAGTCGGCGATCGCACGGGCGGCTTCCTCGAGCGTAGCGAATCCGCCCAGCCCCGATATCATGAAATTCTTGATTCGCTGGATCCCGTCCGGGTTGCTGCGGTGGGTAATGTCAACGATCACGAGGCCGCTCGAGACGACCCGATCGCTGTTACCCTCCGCTAGAATCGCCGACACGCCCCCGAGCGAGGCACCGACCAACACCGGAGGTCGTTCAAGCTGATCGCAGACCGCGATGCAGTCTGCCGCGAAGCTCGTGAAAGAGTAATCGCCATTCCGCGCCCAGCCACTATCTCCGTGCCCCCGCAAATCCAGGCAGATGGCGCGCCAACCGGACTCTGCGAGCGCTTGTCCTGTGTGGCCCCAGGCGTGACGGGTTTGTCCACCGCCGTGTAGAAGCAGCACGGGCCAGTCGTCGTCGTCACCCCAAACGTCGGCAGTCAGGGGAATGCCCTCGAATCCCTCGAACAACTTGACTCTCGACTGCATTCCGTCCAACGATAGTCCGCCTGGGTCGAAGCCTCTAACTCATCTTATCCCTTCGAGGTGACGAGAGTCGAAAGCGTGACAGTCCAATTCCCTCCGTTCGAAAACGCTCGGCTCGTCAGTCGCATGCCCTGGCGAAGGCCTGCGATTGACAGGGTACACCCACCAGAACGTGGGCGCAGCATGTCACTTCGACGGAGTCGAGCGGTCGGCGGCGTCCCTACGAATCCGGTGTCGCCCGCGCGCCACGCCGGGATGCCCGTCCCCTCACGGCCTTGTCACTGCGCTTCGGACTCTTCTTTGGCCCCGAGCTGCGCTTCAGGCTGATCCATCTGCTCCCCGCGAAGCGCGACGCCATGACTGCTCCGCCTGCGACGCCCGCGATGAATGGATGAGGGTAAGGAGTCAGATGGACGGCTCTTGACCCCCGAAACTCAAGGCCCGGCGGCCACGGATGGCTCGAATTCTACGCCTCCAGCCCTTGGCCGTGCTTCTCCGGGCCAAGCCACGCCGCGCAAGCGGGCTGGAGTCACGTACCCACATCGCCCTTCGATTTAGCCCCGCTGCCACCTCCCCCGAAGGCTTTACCCGCGAGCGATGGGCTCCATCGCGGCAATTCCGAGCTGGTGGACTTCCTCACCGGTACGACCAGGTGACGGTGACCGATGACATTCTCGGAAGGCACAACTCGCCACTTCAGCGAAAGGATGGCATCCCTTCCCAAACCCCACCCTCTTCACGGGACGCTAGGCCCGAGATCTGTCCTGTCACGTGCCAGCGCCGGCTCGGCGGCCAATCGCAGTGCCATTTTTGTGCCTGAAGGTAGACTAGAGGCACGGAGGGCTCGAGGGGACCGTCGCACCAGTCCCGACCCCGGGGTTGGGCTCGTTCGTGGTGCATTAGGCAGGATGGGGGAAGATCGAGTGGATGCTCGCCAAATCAGTGATCGGCTCGAGATCGCGGAGCTACTTGCCCGCTACGCGAGGGGGGTCGACACCAAAGACTGGGCGCTCTGGAGGACTGTATTCACCGAGGACGCACACATCGACTACCGGTCAGCCGGTGGGATTGAAGGCGACCGCGAGACCGTCGGGAAGTGGCTCGCCGCCGCACTGACGGCTTTTCCGATGACCCAACACTACATTACAAACGTCGAGATCGACGTCGACGGCGATACAGCTCGTGTGCGCGCGATGTTCTACAACCCAATGCGTTTCCGAGGCGCCGATGATCTGAACTTCTACGGCGGCTATTATCACCACCAGTTGGTGCGCACGTCTCACGGTTGGCGCAGCCGCGACCTCCGCGAGGAGACCACCTGGTCCGTGATTCCTCCCCTCCGTCCGGGGCCTAAGGACCAGGCAGCATGAGCTCGAGATTCCCCTTCCGATCCTTGGCTTGTCCGCAAGGCTGTCGAGGAGGCAACCCGCGTCGCCCACGGGCCTGTAATAAGACCTGAGGCCGAAGGACAGTTGATCATGAGCGAACATCCCGCGATCACCGCCGCGCACAGCTCGTGGCGCTGTGTCCAGACAAGAAAACGCCAGGAGTGGCTTGCGCTCCTCGCCGACGACGTGACCATTGAAGATCCCATCGGAGTGGCGCCGACCAATCCGACAGGCAAGGGCTTCCGCGGCAGGGAGGAGGCCGCACGCTTTTGGGACAACACTATCGGCCCGACCCAGAGCATCACGATCGAGGCGCACGAATCATTCGCAGCCGGAAACGAGTCGGCGCATGTGCTCACGCTGACGATGACGTTCCCGAATCACGTCCGTATGCAAGTCCACGGCATCTTCACCTACGCGGTGGACGATACCGGCAGGATCAAGTCGCTGCGTGGTTATTGGGCGCTTGGCGATGCGAAGATCGAGAAACCGGCGTCAGGGTGAGGACAAGAGAGAGCGCTTTTCTTACGTCGGCGCGATGGGCTACCCGCCTTTCTACTTGCCGCTGACCAAGGCGGCGGAGGAGGCCGGCTACACGACGTTTCTGATGCCGACAGCATCTGCTATCCGACGGCGTCGGACACGAGATACTCGTACACGGCGGACGGGGACCGGGGGTTCCTCGAGGACAAGCCGATCCTAGAGCCGTTTTCGCTGATGCCAGCAATGGCGGCGATCACCAAACAGCTCCGCTTCGCCACTTTCGCGCTGAAGCTGCCGATCCACCATCCGGTGATGGTCGCGAAGCAGACCTCACCGTCGAGNNCGTCATGCTGCCTTCGCCCGAAACCAGAGGGCTCGGCCTCCGGATGTCTATTTCTGTCGAGGCCACCTGTGGGTTCACTTTCGTTGCGGCCCGGCGACTCGCTCACCATCCCAGGGATGGCTTTGTCGGTCGGCTTCAACTGCTTCATTTCTTCTACCGCTGCGCCCCAAGCTACAGGGCTCCTGACTCCTCCCCTGGTGGGACTGCCTCCCACTGAACATGCCAGCCTTTGCTGGACGCACTGGATTCCGAGAATCTCGTCAACATTGAAATGAGATGTTTTTGGCACCGTAGTTCAACCTGCGTCCGATGATGCCCCCTGCCCTCTCGGCCCTGCTGGGCACGCCCCGCACTCGAGATACACTCCGGGATGAGATCTCGCCCTTCGCTACCAACTCCTCGTCGTTAAACGCCAAAGGAGCGGGAAACGCGGGTTCAGTTTCGGCGCCCCCCGTGAAGCACCCCTGCCAGCTCCGCAGCAGGCGCATCGATACAATGACGACGCCCACGCTAAGCAGGCGGTGCCAGATGCCGCAAAGCATCGGGACCGGTGCTCGCTATGCTTAGTCGAGGAACTCCTCAAGGAGCGGACCCTTCGGAGGCAGACCGCATGGCGCGCTACGGCTTGCAGCTCCCCGACTTCGGGTGGATCACAAGCAACCCTGCCAAGGAGTCGTTGCCACGCCTACGCGAGCTCGTACAGGCAGGCGAGGCAGCAGGATTCTCCTCGTTTTGGGTGATGGATCATTTTCTCCAGCTCCCCCCGCTGGGAGGGCCGAGCGCGCCGATTCTGGAAGCCTATACGACGCTCGGCGCGATCGCTGCCTGCACCGCTCACGCCGAGCTCGGCGCGATGATCACGGGGGTGACCTATCGGAATCCCGCGCTTGTCGCGAAGCAGGTCACGACCCTAGATGTCCTGTCGGGCGGGCGGGCGACCCTCGGCATCGGCGCCGCCTGGTACGAGGTGGAGCACAGCGCCCTCGGCTTTGCGTTCCCGAAGATCAAAGAGCGCTTCGAGCGTCTCGAAGAGGCGGTGCAGATCTGCCGGCGCATGTTCACAGAGCCTGCGGCGAAGTTCGAGGGGCGCTTTTACTCCGTGAGGGAAGCGCACAACGTGCCGCCGCCCATTCGGCCGGGTGGACCACCGATCATGATCGGCGGTAGCGGCGAGAAGAAGACGCTGCGCCTCGTCGCGAAATACGCCGACGCCTGCAACATCGTCGGCAGGCCTGAGACGGTCGTCCACCTCCTCGGGGTTCTCGACAGGCACTGCCGTGAACTCGGTCGCGACCCGAAACAGATACGACGCACCCGGCTCGGCAGCCTCTTTGTCTGCGACACGGAGGCCCAGGCCGAGGGACTGCGGCGGATGCTTGCAGGCAGCGGAGATCCGAATCGGCCAGTGGCCCTCGAGCAGTTCACGATCGGCACGCCGGAGCGCGTCTTAGACGAGGTGCGCGCCCTCGTTCACACAGGCCTCGATGACGTGATCTTCAACGTGCCGGGGCTGAGAGACCCAGCTCACCTGACGCGCGTAGCTGCGCTCCTCCGCGAAGCCTGCGGATAGGCAACTCGCATGGATTCCACGCGCCCGTGGTGGAGTAGCCCGCAGGTTTCACGCGGACCAAGCTGGTGAGAGCCGGCCGATGAACGAGTATCGCTTCAACATTTCGCGTTCCGCATCCAGCTGAAGCGTAGACGCGTCCTGCCTTTAGCGCGAGCAACCTCGCGCAGGACGCGTCCTTTGGCTTGAGGAAGGCTTCCTCATGGCCGCGCCTCAAACACGAGATTTACCGGCGTCTCGGTCGCGCGACGGAAATGTCGGAAACCACTTGTTCTAACGACTTCGCGAATCCGAGCCTCGCCGGCTTGGGCGCCGAGCGCTAGCCCGACTTCCTGCGACAGAGATGCTGGAGTGCAGATCTGCGTCGAAGCACTGTACATGACTCGACCGATCGGGTTGAGATTGTCCTCCACGCGATCGTGCGCAAATGGCTCGACGATCATCCAGCACCCGTCCGCCGCGAGGGTCTCTCGGACGTGCGCACCCGCGCGTACGGGGTCGCCCATATCGTGTAGGCAGTCGAAGAAGGTCACGAGGTCATAGTTTTCGCCGGGATAGTCTTGCGCGCGTGCGACCATGAACTGGATCCGATCGTCAACGCGCTCCTGTTGCGCCATCTCCTGGGCGCGAGTGATTGACGTCGGGTGATAGTCAAACCCGAAGAACGTAGAGCGTGGATAGGCCTTCGCGAGAAGCCGGGTTGAGGCACCCAGGCCGCATCCCACATCGGCAACGCGCGCGCCGGCACGCAACCTCTCCTCAACTCCTTCCAGCGCTGGAATCCATTCCGCGACAAGGTGCGCGGCATAGCTCGGCCGGAAGAACCGTTCGGTGCCGGCGAAGAGATCTTCATGGTGGTCATGCCACCCGACTCCCTGACCCGTTCGGAATGCATCGAGCAGCTTTTCCTGAGCACGCGCGGCAGCGAGCGCAACCTGAAATCCTCCGGGGACGAACGCAGGACTGGACTCGTCCGCGAGGGCGAAGGCTTGCTCGTCGTCAAGCGAATACTGGCCAGTGGCAGCGTTGTAATGGGCATAGCCGCCCGCAGCCTGCGCGGCCAGCCATTCTCGGATGTACCGCTCAGCGGTGTTCGTGCGTTGTGCGAGCTGCTCTGGCGTCTGCGGCCCGCCCTCCGCGAGCGCTCGGTAGAGACCCAACTTGTCGCCGATCACGATCAGCGCCGCATGAAACGTGGCGCCAAGGTCGGCAAAGACCTGATTCATAAAGTCATCGAGTTTCACCGGGTCGATGGGCATCCGAGTTCTCCTCCCGAAATCTGATCAGAGTTGGGGGCTGCCTCCTAACAGGAGTGTCACAGGGGCCATCTTACTATCCGCGACACGGTGGCGCTGTGAAGTACTTCACAGGGCGAGCGGCCGGCGTAGCAAGGCGGCGTCTCGGGGGCGTCGCGCCTTCTCCTGGTGGCGCCTCGAGTAGGCCCATGGGCGTCTGCTCCATCGGTCTTGTAAGTGGGGTCGGGACGCGTCCGCGCCGGTGGTCGTCGAGGTACGGAGCGGATCATGGAAGCTGTTTTCGGGTCGCGCGATGTCTCGAGGAGTGTTCAGGGGGTCGGGCGAGGCCGTATGAGCCGCGCTTCCGCACGCCAGGTGACGCCGCCACAGGGATGTCGAAGGGATCCTTCTCGCTTGATGGAAAGCGGGCCCCCGCTACCTGATCGAGCCCCTTTCTAGCCCTGCCGGGGAGGGGGCTTCGAGTCTCAGCTGCACCACTCCCCTTCGTCATCCGGTGGACACCCCCTGCCCTCATTGCAACCGATGGCGTTCAACCTTCCGGCGCAAATCTCGCCCATGATGCTGGCTGCGAACGACGCTGCCAATTGGTCGGCGAACGCGCATACGTTCGGCGGGAGGTCGCGGATGCGCTATCTCGACCCCTCACCGGGAGGCCGTGGTTGGCCATCGCAGCAGGCGTACATGGACCTCTTGAACCAATGGCTGAACTGGTTCTGGATCGGGCTCGGACGCTCAATGAGCTGCGCAATGCGCATGTTTCGGACCGCGCCTGAAGCAGCACGCCCAAACCAAGCCGCGGGAGGCCACGTGTGCGTCTGCCCCAGCGTCGATCTCTGGCCTGCCCGTTTCCTCCACCCCTTTGAGCAGCAACGCCAAGCTGAATCGAAAACGCGGTAGAGCCGCGAACGCGCCGAAAAAGGAGGCGGCGGCGAGAAAGCGACGCACGCCGCAATCCTTTGCGCAGGCGCGGCGGCTGCAGGAGCAATTGCGTGGGCAGGTCGTGACCCACGACCGACTCGGGTCGGTCCGTCGGGTGGCGGGCGCCGACGCGCATTACGTCGCCGACCAGCTCTGTGCGGCCGTGGTGGTCATGTCATTTCCCGATCTTGCCGTCGTCGAAAGCGCTCTGGTCCACCAGCCCATCCCGTTTCCCTACGTGCCGGGTCTGCTTTCGTTCAGGGAAGCGCCAGCGATCCTCAGCGCCCTGGATCGTCTGTCCGAAAAACCGGATCTATTGTTGGTGGATGGTCAAGGGCTGGCGCATCCGCGCCGCTTTGGTCTTGCTTGCCATGTGGGGGTGCTTAGCGATACGCCAACGATCGGGGTCGCCAAGTCGCGCCTTTTGGGGACGTATCAGGAGCCGGCACTCAAACGCGGCGCATGGTCGCCGCTCGCCGACCGCGGCGAGACCATCGGCGCGGTGCTGCGTACTCGAACTACGGTGCGGCCGCTGTTCGTGTCCATCGGCCATCGCGTCAGCCTAAGAACCGCCATAGAGCTAGTGCTGCGCTGTTCGCCCCATTTCCGCCTGCCCGAGCCCCTCCGTGCGGCCGACAGGCTGTCACGTCAACGTTCAACAGGTTGACTTATGGCTGGAGGCGCACGACTTTGCTTGCCGACAATCCCAACTGCATCCAGCGACCCTCCGGCTACCGCCGGAAGCCCCCTCTCGGTCCGCAACCGATCAGGTCCGAGCAGCGCCGGCAAGGCGTCGCGGAGGGCCGTGTCGTCGCCAACGAGGACCGTGTGCACGTCCCGGATGGCTGGCTCGATCGTGGGCCGGAGAATGTCAACCTGACCTTGCCCGTCCTGCGATCACAGCCCTCGACTGTCTCCCCGGCCTCGGACGTCGGCTGCCCCATCGTGCCCATCTCGAGTAGGTTCACGAAAAAGTCGTTGTTCAACGTCTCGGGCCGCTCGGTGAAGACGCCGAGGTGGAGGTGGGACTGGCGGTAGTTCGCGTTCAGGACGCGCATGCCACCCACGAGAACGCTCATCTCGGGAGCGCTCAGGTCAGCAGGTTCGCCCGATCGATTAGCAGATGTTCCGCCTGTCGCCGGCCGTGTCCGAGATAGTTGCGGAACCTGTCCGCAGTCGGCTCGAGCACTGATTCGGCCACCAGTCTCGGTTCGACGTGCTCCCGCGCGTTCCGCCCGAGACCGGGCACCTCATTTCGCTGTCCATGTTGACGTTTAGCCTCTACCGTGGTGTGGTTGCAGCCTGGTTGCAAGGATCGTCGGGGAGCAGGGTGCCATCTACCTGTAGCATATTCACCGTGCGATCCTGAGCGCCAGACCCGGATGACCGACTTCGCCTGGAGGTAAATTCATGAGAACATCGACTCGGAAGGGGCGCGTCGCCGCAATCACAGTACTCAGTCTCGTACTTGTGGCTACCTCTGTTACGGCCGACGAAGAGCCGAAAACACCCGACGCCACGGTCAAGCTGTCGGGCACATCGGTAGCCCTTGGGCTCGGGTACGCATGGGGGAGCGGCATCCTGACGTACAAGGGCAAGGAGTACAAGTTCAAGATCAACGGGCTCTCAGCTGGAGCGATCGGGGCAACCAGTATCAATACCACGGGAGATGTCTACCATCTGAGTCAACTCGCAGATTTCCCGGGAACCTACGCCGGCCTCACTGCGTCGGCCACTGTAGGTGGAGGTATAGACTTCTCCATCATCCAGAACGCAAGCGGGGTATACATCCAGCTCCACGGCACCAGCATGGGAATGCTGTTCCAGGCTGGGCCTTCAGGGATCAGTCTCGTGATGGACGTTGACGACACGCCTGTGCGATGAATCGAGGTTTCCTCGAGATCCCTGCCTTACTACGGCCGTGGATGTTGCAGAGGGTCCCCAGCGTTCCTGCGAGCCGCTCAGTCTCGCCTCTTCACGGGGCGAACGGCAGGGTCGCCTCGATCGGGGGACTAACGAAAAATCCCGCCCCGCTACCAGCGAGAGAAATCCGGGCCGACCGTTGTTGGCCCGGATTTCCTTTCCTGAGCCAGCGAGAGCCAAACACCCGTCCACCCTAAATTTGCGTTCGGGGTCCGGAGCCATGCGGAGGGACCGCGAAGGTCGCGAATGCGGCCTCAGCGATCTCCCATAGACGCTCGAGATCGACCCGAATCGGGTCGACCTGCGCAGCGCGGCTCTCCGGGACGCGCTCGCGCTTGAGCCCTTCGATAAGCCCCTCCACCGCGCTGCGGCGCTAGGGCTTCCGCCCACCGACCGGGTTTTGGCTAGCTCCTTCTTGGCGCGGGCTCGGCGGATTCCGCTTTTCCCTTTCTTAAGATTCCTTTCCGGGTTATGAAGCTCCCAGAAGTACTTTGGATCTCGGAATCGTGCCGGAGGAGATCTCTCGCGACATCCCTCCGAGACACCTAATAGGAAGAAAAGTCATGACATCGCTCCTGATTCACGCCGCCCTCGGGCTCCTCTCGATCGGCGTCTTCTTCTACCTCAATGCCTATTTGTTCAAGGGCAGTTGGAAGGGGTCGGGAGTATCTCTCCTCGAAGGCCTGTACTACTTGCTAGCGATCGGATCGGTGTGCACAGGGTGGTACTTCAATGTGCAGTACGTGCAGACCTATCCAAGCGAGGCCAGTTGGATTCATTTCACCAAGATGCTGTTCACCAATCCAGCCGCCGGATCCGGTGCCCAGGACCTGCTGGTCACCAATGCGGTGCTATTCCCATTGTGGACGATGACGGACGGGCCGCGGCGTGGTCTGCGGGGGACCTGGATCTATTTCACGATGAGCTTGGTCACGAGCTTTGGCTTTGCGATGGGCTTGTATCTGGCCGCCCAAGAGCGTCAGGTCCGCTGGCTTCGCCACAGCGTTGCTTCTAACGATCGTCGAGACGCGCGGTTGCTTCGCTCGATTGCGGAACCAGGCGTCTGACAGGCATCAGGTTCGACCGCGGGCCGCGCCAGGGGACACCCGGTACGCCACCGCGCGGCAGGCGGGCGACTGGTTTATGATGAAGTGGGCGCAGAGCGCTGGATTGGGAGGAGAGTATGAACACGACAGCCGACTACGACGTGCTGGTGGTCGGCGCGGGACACAACGGCTTAGCGGCCACCGCCCTCTTGGCTGGTCGTGGCCTGCGCGTCCTTTGCCTGGAGAAAAACGGCTATGTGGGCGGCATGGCTGGGACGCGCGAGATTCTCAAGGGCTGCCGCAACGATGTCGGAGCGAGCTTGCTCTTTCCCTTGGCCGAAGGGATCGAAGACGAGCTCGAGCTCACGCGCTACGGCGTAGAGTTCATCGAGCTGCCGATCATGGCATCGAACTTGAACTCCAAGGATTCGCCACCCGCCATCTTCTACTCGAACTCCCTGCGGATGGCGTCCCATGTCCTCCGCCGCTTCGGCGTTCGTGCCATGATCGGCTTCGTGCGTCTCATGGCCTTCTGCCAGTATCCCGCAAGTCTGATGGATCGCTTCACGCCGCGTAGCGTCCCTCCCACATTGGACGAGCTGCTCGCGAAGGCCCCGAGCGAGCGCAAGCGCCGCCAGATCGAACTCGCCTTCAAGGGAAGCGCCATGGATCTCGTCGATCGCTTCCTGCCCGACGCGAGGAAGCATCGCACGCTGCGCGCCCTTGTCGCCTTCGCGGCTGTTCAGTCGACCTACAAAGGCCCCTTTACGCCCGGGAGTGCCCTCTGCCTGGTGTATACCTTCGCCATGAACGAGGGAGGCGGTCTCATGCGGCGCGTGAAGGGAGGGATGGGCTCCCTTTCGGAGGCCCTGTGTCGTTCGGTCGTGGACAAGGGGGGCGAAGTACGCACCAAGACGGCTGTGCGGCGCGTGGTGGTCGATGCCGGGAAGGCTGTGGGGGTGGAGCTGCGGGACGGTCGGCGCATCTCCGCGCGTGCTGTGCTTTCCAGCCTCGACAAACCCGCCACCTTCTTCGGACTGGTGGGTCGCGAGCATTTGGACACGGCACTGATCGATCGGATCGAAACTATCGAGCACCGAGGTGCCTTCGTGCATCTGATTTTCAAGTTGCGGCGTCTGCCGAGCTATGGCCCGCCTTTCGAGCACCTGAATGCCGACCCCCACACGCGTTTCAACACGACCCTGGTGCCCGATCCCGAGCTTCAGCAAGCGAGCTACGACGCGTGTCGCAGAGGAGAGGTCCCCGCGCATCCTCCGGTGGGCATGCAGATCCCGACAGTAATGGATCGCAGCCTTGCTCCTGAAGGATTCCACATTGCGACGACCTACGGTTTTTTCTTTCCCTGTGAAGCCCCGAAGGACGAGCGTGGCAAGCTGCGCGACGAGATGGCTGAGCGAATCATCGACAGGCTGAGTGAGTTCCTGCCCGATTTGCGCGAGTGCATCGTCGAGCAAGCCGTGTTCTCTTCGGATCACTTCGCCGCGATGCAGGGCGCGACCCACGGCGACTTCACCCACGGCCTGATCCACCCGGAACAGATGATCGGCGGGCGACTCCTGGTACGTGGCTCGGCGCACGCCACGCCGATCCGGGACCTCTATCTCTGCGGCGCCTCATGTCACCCGGGTCCTGGTGTTACCTTCCTTCCTGGTTATGGGGCAGCATATGAGGTCGCCGAGGCGCTGGGAGTCTGAGGGATCGCTCCTCTTCCAGACTCAACAACGACAGGAACTCACGTTGAGCGCCCGAACCGCTCATGATGGGCGTTGCGCTTCGAACAGAGTTCTTTCGCGGGACGGAGATCTCGCCCACACGCTCGGTTAGAAATACCTCCTCGACACCGCGCGGGGCCAGCGTCGCCCGCGCGCTGCGCTATTTTCCGCCAAACTGACGCTTGGCCTCCGGCCACCGATCCGCGATGTCTGCTGCACAGTTCCACTGACCTCCGCTAAGAATCAGAAAGGGTGTTGGTTCTCTTCATCCGAACGAAAGATGGGCTTTCGCGGTCTCGGGAGTGCTCCCTGGCAGTTGGGGGTGCGTTGGCCTACTGAAGAACGTCACAGACATCGCAACATTCCTGACAGCATGCGCTCCCTCTGCCTTCCGAAATCTCGTTAACACCGAAACGATGTTTTTGGCACGGTAGGTCAACCTCCGTTCGATGAGGCCCCTAACCTCGCGACCTTTCTCGGCGTGCTCCACGCGCTTCTCTGGCCGCGAGCCGCACTCGAGGCTGAGGTCCCCCCTTCGTCATCCAATGCGCGGGAAACGGGTCCGTTTTCGAAAGTCCGATCGCGTGCTCCGGATCCTCGCTCTCGCGCGTCTAGCCAGGACGGCGCCGCGCTCATTCTCCTCCGCGCCCAGAGATCGCGATCCGCTGGCACCGAGAAGGCCTTCGCCTCTACTGGCGTTTGGAAGAGGAGATCGCGAGGTTTAGGAGGCCCAGGGGAAGACCTTGGCGCCGTTTTTGATTGATTGATCGAGCCACGCACCCGATCCCCACCGCCTTCGACAGTACCGCTCAACCCGCGGCCAAGGGTCGCCGATGACGCGTTAGGGGCTTCTTTATATGCGCGGAGCTAGGAGCGGGTGAGCCCAATTTCTTCGTCCTTAGCATTGCCGAGTCGTCGCGCTAAGGGGCCATTGCTCCGCAGTGGAGAATGGATGGAATCGAGTTGGCAACGCGCAGGTTCGATTGGGCGCGGGGAGTAAAGACATGGCCGCGGCACCTTCGATCAAAGGGGCAGCCTTTAGCTTCGTCGTCGAGAAGACATTGAAGCTCGTTTCGGCCGGAGCGATTTCTCGAGCCGAACTCGCTCGACGCCTCACACCCGCTGGCCTCGCCGTCATCGACCGACCGATTGTTGTCATTCAGTGGTACGACATCAACCTCTATGCACGCATGATGGAACTCCTGAGGGATACTGCCGGAGAAGGGAGGAATGAGTACTTGGTCCGCCACGGCGAAGAGGCGGCCGAACGGCTGCTGCAGAAAGGGCTTTACCAGCAGATGGAGTATTTGAAGCGGATGGATTTCGGAGGAGAGAGCGATCCCTCAGCTCGTTACCAGGCCTTCGGCCGTGACCTGCGGCTCCTCATTTCGCTTGGGCCATCGCTCTTCAACTTCGGACACCAGGAGGTAAAGAACGATCCGCAGCACGAGGACCGTTACATGCTTGAGATCTCGGAAGCGAGCCCATACCCGGAGGTTCTCTGCTGGAGCACGCAGGGGTTCAACAACCGGATGGCGGCAGTACACGATACCCCAGACCTTTGGCGCTGGGAGCGCCCGCGCATAGACCTCGTCCGCTACCGGATGACTCGCTCCGTTTGAGCCCCCTCAGTGGGGTCTGATTCGAGAGTAGAGGTCGTAGCCCCTCGCTTCGGGGTGGGATACCGTGCAATTTCAAGAGGTATGGGTTTTGGCGAACCAGAAGGCTGGTTGGACCTGTTCATCCCAGGCTGCGATTCGGTGGATGCTGGGCGCATGACTTGCGGGGCCTGCAGTCACGGGAATCGCGAAGAGGCACGTTTTTGCGAGCAGTGCGGTGCCCCGCTCAGCCGAGTCTGCGCGAGTTGCGGCGCCGAACTTCGTGGCGCGGCGCGTTTCTGCGACACCTGCGGACACGCTACGGCGGCTGCGACCTCAGCAAGCGAAGCCGCGCCTCAAAGTTATACGCCCACCCACCTCGCACAGCGGATCCTGCGGCACCGGTCGTCGATTGAGGGCGAGCGCAAGCACGTGGCAGTGCTCTTTGCCGACGTCATCGGTTTCACTCCGATCTCCGAGCGCACAGACCCCGAACAGATGCACGCGGTTATGGAGCGATTCTTCGACGTGCTTCTGGCCGAGGTTCACCGGTTCGAGGGAACGGTAAACCAGTTTACAGGTGACGGCATCATGGCGCTCTTTGGAGCGCCCCTGGCCCTCGAGGATGCTCCCCGACGCTCGGTCATGGCGGCTGTGGCAATGCAACAGGCGGTGGAACGCCTGCGTCGGGAGCTCCTGGAGTCCACGGGTCTCGATTTCCGTATGAGGGTCGGGATCCACACGGGGCTCGTCGTGGTCGGAAGGATCGGAAACGACCTACGCATGGACTACACCGCGGTGGGCGACACGACGAACCTCGCGGCGCGTCTCCAGGCCCTCGCGCCGGCAGGATCGATCCTGATCTCAGAGGCGACCCATCGCCTCGTGACTGGGTATTTTGACACGCGCGACTGTGGCGAGCTGGCGGTCAAGGGCCGGTCGGCACCGGTACGGGCGTTCGAGGTGCTTGCTGACCGCGCTGAGCGCCGCCGGATCGACGTGCTCGCCGACGTGGGCCTAACGCCCCTCGCGGGGCGCGAACGCGAGCTCGGTGCATTGCGCGAAGCTTTCGCGGCAGCCTCTGCAGGTCAAGGCCAAGTCGTCTTTCTCGTAGGCGATGCCGGGATCGGAAAGTCGCGTCTCTTGTTCGAGTTTCGTCGAGAGCTCGGGGACCAAACCCACCTCTGGTTCGAGGGTCGTTGTGCCTCGTACGGAAAGGCAACGGCCTTTCTGCCGATCATCGATGGACTTCGGCGCTATTTCCGGATCGACGACCGCGACGATGAGGCTGCAGCCGTCCGCAAGATCGAGGAGGGTGTTGGTGCCCTCGGCGGGAACCTCGCCTGGACCCTGCCCTTCGTTCGCCAGCTTCTGGCGCTCCCGACCGGAGACGAGGCCGCGGCAGCCCTCGATGCCGCGAGTCGGCGCGCGCAGACCTTCGGCGCCTTGAAAGCGATTACGCTCCAAGCCGCGCAGCTCCGCCCGCTTGTGTTGGTGATCGAGGACTTGCACTGGATCGATCCGGCATCGGAAGAGTTTTTGGCGTTTCTCGGGGACGCTCTGCCCACAACGCGCGCGCTTCTCGTTTGTTCCCACCGTCCCGGCTATCGGCACCCGTTCGGCGACCGCAGCTATCATGTCCGCGTGAGTCTGCGCCCACTCTCATCCGCTGAGATGGCGGGAATGACAACGGCCCTGCTCGGTGGCGTTGATCCTCCGGAGAGCGTATGCGATCTCGTGGAACGCAAGGCCGAGGGCAATCCATTCTTCGTCGAGGAGGTGACCAAATCCCTTCTGGAACAGGGTGCGCTGCGCATCGAGGGCGGTCGCCTCGTGCTGGGGCAAGCGCTCAGGGAGCTCGCCGTGCCCGACACGATCCAAGGTGTCCTTGCAGCGCGAATCGACCGGCTCCCCGACGCGCCGAAGCGTGCCATGCAGATCGCCTCAGTAATCGGACGCGAGTTTGCTCTCCGCCTGCTCGAGCGAATCGTCGAGACCGGTAAGGGCGTGCGTAGTCAGCTCGAAGAGCTGCGGGCGCTTGAGCTGATCTACGAGAAGGCGATGCACCCCGAGCTCGCCTACATGTTCAAGCACGCGCTTACGCACGATGTCGCTTACGACAGCATCCTCCTCGAGCGTCGGAAGTTCCTCCACCGCACCATCGGCCTCGCAATCGAGGAGCTCTATGCCGACCGGCTCGCGGAGCACTTCGAAACGCTGGCGCTTCACTTTGAGCGGGGAGAAGACTGGGAGCGTGCGTTCACCTATCACGAGCTCGCCGCCGAGAAAGCAGAGGCAGGATATGCGACGCACGCGGTCGTCCACCACTGCCGGAATGCGCTGGCGATCACAGAGCGCCTGGGCGCCGCAGCCGACGACGAGCGCCGACGACGGCTTGAAGGCAAGCTCGGTCTCGCGCACTTTTACTTGAGCGAGTTCCACGCGTCGGCCGACGCCCATCGGCGCGCGGCGACTCTCAGCAGCGATCCCGCGGTCCAAGCCACGCACCTCGCCTACGCGGGTCACAGCGACACATGGGGTCACCGATACGCGTCTGCACGCAGCTCGGTCGACGCGGCTCTTGCCCTTGCCCGGCGGGATAGAATCCGAGGAGTTGAAGCACTGGCCCTCGGCATGGAGGGCTTCCACCTGAGCGCGCTGGGAGAGATCGACGGCTACGAAGAACGCACGCTCCGTGCGCTTGCAATCGCCAAGGAGGCCGGCAGCGAGGAGGCAGCTGCGCTTTTGAACTTCATGCTGTGCGAGATCGCCGAGTGGACGGGCAACTACCAGCGGTCCATCGCCTTCGGTACGGAAGCAATCGAGATCGCCCGCCGGCTGCGTCTGGCGCACGTCCTCGTGTGGTCCACGTGGTTTATGGGCAAGGCAGCCTGCTGCCTGGGTGACTACGCACGCGCCCTTAATTGGCTAGGAGAGGCGCACGCGATCACAGAACGGATCGGCGATCGAGCATGGCGGACGCGCCTTCTCAACACACTGGGCTGGTGCTACACGGAGCTCGGAGACGACAGTCGNNGTGGTGCTACACGGAGCTCGGAGATGACGGTCAGGCTCGTGAGTACAACAAGCGTGCCTGCGTGCTCGCGCGCGAGCTAGGCGACCCGGAGCTCATTGTGAACGGCGAGATCAACCTTGCGATAAACGACCTAACACTCGGAGAGCACGGGCGTGCTGCCGACGTGCTCGGCAGGCTGCGCGAAGAGGCAGAGACGCGAGAGGACCCGTGGATGCGCTGGCGCTACGCGCTGCACATCGCTAACGGGCTCGGACGCGTGGCGCTCGCACAGAGAGATCCGGAGCGTGCCCTAGCGCACGCCGATCACGAATTCGCTGGGGCGCTTCGCCACCGTGCGCCGAAGCTAGAGGCGCGGGCGCTCGGCCTGCGCGGAGCCGCACTTCTGCTCGAGGATCGTCGTGAGGAAGCCGAGGCCGCGCTCTCGCAAGCTGTCGCGGTGGCGGACCGGATTGCGTACCCCTGCGCATCCTGGAGCGCCCTTCTTTTGCTCGCCGAACTCGAGCGCCGCAGAGGCCACGACGACAGCGCCGCGGCCTACCTGGCGCGTGCGCAATCCCTCCGCGACGTCGTGGCAGCATCGTTGCCCGAAGCGGCGCTTCGAAAGAGTCTTTGGAGGGCACGTGCTCTGAGCCCTGTGATTGGCCATTAGTCGTCTGACGTTTTGAGGGTTCAACGCCCGAGCCGCAGCCTGCGCGGCTGCCGGTACCACCCGCGCCCCTCCGGGCCAGGCCACGCAGCGTACCCGGGCGGGAGTCGCGTAGACGTATCACCCCCCCGCCACTACCGAGACGGGCCGCCCGGAGTCACCGGGGCCCGGGCGGCTCTTGGTCCCAAGCCAGCTCAAACAAACCCTCCACCCGGAGCTTCCGGTCAGCATCGGGCGAGAGCTTCATCCGCCGCCTCGAAGGAGCACCTGGAAGGCGGCACGAGCATGGTCCGGCGGGTCTCCTCCCCGGTTCTCGGTCCGGCGCGATTCTTGTTTTCGAGAAGGCTGAAGGTCTGGCCAGGACCTTCGGCGGCGAGAGGAAAGGATGGACAGATACGAAACGAGCAAGTTCAGAGAAGACTAGACCACGATGGCGCTGCGACAGGCAGAGGCGGGTCTGCCGGAAGATGCGCGTGAGCCAGGCCACGTTCTTCCAACATTTTGGGGCATGCGGAGGCCGATGCTTCTTTCGGAAGAGCGAGTACCGCTCTCACGCTGGAGAGCAGCACCCAAATTCACTAGCCGGACCTTCACCTATTCTGCGCGTTGCCTTCCAGCGCGGGCCATCCGGTTCCGGTGGAAATTGTGCAGACCGTCACGAGGGTCGCGCCCTTCTGCTCCACGGCCCCTCAGATCGGGTCTCCAGTCTGCACGCTCGCGGTAGGACGCGCGTCCTCCTGCCGCCAGATTGTGTGAGTCCGCGGGTCG
>DOUU01000094.1:3713-3839 GCA_003520425.1 Deltaproteobacteria bacterium | reverse complement strand
CGGCGCCGCAGCGCTCGTGGTGACGTCGGCGGGTGTCGCCGCAAAGCACGGCTTCCCGGTCGTGGCCCGAATCGTCGTCGACTCGGCGGCAGCGGTGGAGCCGAAGTGGTTCACGATCGCGCCCGT
>DOUU01000094.1:547-3674 GCA_003520425.1 Deltaproteobacteria bacterium | reverse complement strand
GTCAACGTGAACGGCGGCGCGGTCTCCCTCGGACATCCCATCGGCTGCTCGGGCGCGAGGATCCTCGTCACCCTGCTCCACGCGCTGAAAGACCGGGGCGAAAAGCGCGGCGTCGCGACCCTTTGTATCGGCGGGGGTGAGGCCGTGGCCCTCGGCGTGGAGCTCGCCTAGCCATGACGCTGCCGCGACACACGCTCGGCATTGTGGGCACCGGCACCATGGGTTGCGGTCTGGCGCAGGCCGCGGCCCAGGCGGGCTACACGGTCGTGTTCCAGAACCGTCGAGAGGCTTCGGTCGAGCAGGCGGTGAAGAAGATCCGTCAAGGGCTCGAGCGCCTGGTGGCAAAGGAGAAGCTCACCAAGGTGGAGTGCGAGGAGACGATGGAGCGGATTCGACCCGTCGTGCCCCTCGAGGAGCTCAAGGCCTGCGAACGCATCGTCGAGTGCCTCCCCGAGGACCTGGAACTCAAGCGCGAGCTCTTGCAGCGCATTGATGCCATCGCCGGTGACGAGAGCATCATCGCCACCAACACCTCGAGCCTTTCGGTGACGAAGCTGGCTTCCTACCTCCGGCGGCCGGCGCATTTCGTGGGTCTGCACTTCTTCAACCCGGTGCCGCTGATGCGTCTGGTCGAGGTGGTGCGGGGGATGCGCACGAGCGACTCCACGGTGGCCGCCGTTCGCGGCCTGGCCGAGAGCATGGGAAAAGTACCCGTCGAGGTGAAGGATTCGCCGGGCTTCGTGGTGAACCGCGTGCTCTTCCCGATGATCAACGAGGCCGCCTTCGCCCTCCAGCAGGGCGTCGCCACTCCTGACAGCATCGACGAGTGCATGAAGCTCGGCTGCAACCATCCGCTGGGACCGCTGGCACTGGCCGACCTCGTCGGGCTCGACGTGGTCTTCGCGATTCTCGATAGCTTGTATCGTGAATACGGCGAGTCGCGCTATGCCCCGTGCCTCGAGATCAAGAAGCGGGTCGAGGCCGGTTGGCTCGGTCGCAAGAGCGGCCGCGGATTCTACAACTACGAAGCCTAGCGTACCGGTGGAGCCCGCCGTCGTCGTGTACGAGGTGGGGCCCCGCGACGGCCTGCAAAATGAGCCCGAGGCCATCGCGACGGCCGCCAAGGTCGAGCTGGTCGACCGCCTCGCGCGCTCGGGGCTGCGCCGCATCGAGATCACCTCCTTCGTCTCTCCGCACTGGATTCCGCAGCTGGCCGACGCCGATCAGGTCGCGGGGCAGGTCGCGCGCTACGACGGCGTTCGCTACAGCGCACTCGTTCCGAACTTGAAGGGCTACGAGCGCCTGCGCGCGGCAGGGCTTGGCGTGGCCGCGCTCTTCGTCTCGGCGAGCGAGACGCACAACCGCAAGAACGTGAACTGCACGGTCGCCGAGTCGCTCGAGCGGTTCCGGCCCGTGGCCGAACGCGCGGGGGAAGAGGGCGTTTTGCTGCGGGCCTACGTCTCGACGGTCTGCGGCTGTCCCTACGAGGGCGCGGTCGCGGTGGGCAAGGTGGCAAAGCTCGCGGCAGATCTTCTCGCGCTCGCCGTCGATGAGGTCTCACTCGGCGATACGATCGGCGTCGGGCACCCAAGCCAGGTGCGCGAGCTCGTGCGCACGGTCTCAAACGCGGTGCCCCTCCCGAAGCTCGCGCTCCATCTTCACGACACCTACGGCCGGGCTCTCGCGAACCTGCAGGCCGGCTACGAAGCGGGCGTGCGCACCTTCGACGCCTCGCTCGGCGGACTGGGAGGCTGCCCCTACGCGCCCGGAGCCTCCGGCAACGTCGCCACCGAGGACGTCGTAGACCTGCTGGAGAGCGAGGGGGTTGCGACGGGGGTGGATCTTGGCGCCCTCGTCGACACCACGGCGTGGCTCGAAGAAAAGGTGCTGAAGCGCCGTCTCCCCGGGCGGGTGCTACGGGCCCGGCTCGGCCTGCGCGGCCGGGCCTGCGAGGGAGCGGCATGAAAGGCGGCGAGGAAGTCCGCCGCGAGCTCGCGCGGATCCGCCGCGGCGGAGACGAGAAGTACCACGCAAAGGCCGCAGGGGAGGGCAAGCTCTTCTGCCGCGAGCGCCTCGCGCTGCTCCTCGACCCCGAATCGTTCGTCGAGGACGGCGTTTTCGCGAACGCCCTCGCTCCGGATCTGCCCGCCGACGGCGTCGTGACGGGGACGGGCGCCATCGAGGGGCGGACGGTCTGCGTCCTGGCGAACGATTCCACGGTGAAAGCGGGTTCCTGGGGCGCGCGCACGGTGGAGAAGATCCTGCGCATCCAAGAGCGCGCCGAGCGCCTGCGCGTCCCGCTCCTCTATCTCATCGACTCCGCAGGCGCGCGCATCACGGATCAGGTCGAGATGTTCCCCGGCCGCCGCGGCGCGGGCCGCATCTTCCACAACCAGGTCCGCCTCTCGGGCATGGTGCCCCAGGTTTGCCTCCTCTTCGGCCCATCGGCGGCGGGAGGGGCCTACATCCCGGCATTCTGCGACGTCGTCTTCATGGTGAACGGCAATGCCAGCATGTACCTCGGCTCGCCCCGCATGGCGCAGATGGTGATCGGGCAGACCGTGACCCTCGAAGAAATGGGCGGAGCCCGCATGCACTGCACGGTGTCGGGCTGCGGGGATCTCCTGGCAAACGACGAGGCCGAGGCGCTCCGCGCGGCCCGCAGCTACCTCTCGTATTTGCCGAGCCACGCCGAGGGCGCGCTGCCGCGGGCCGCCCCCGCGGCCCCGCTGCGCTCGCCGGCGGAGCTTGAGTCGGTGATCCCGCGCGAGGAAAACAAGCTCTTCGACATGCGCGAGGTCATCGACCGGCTGGTCGACGCAGGCTCGTTCTTTGAGATCAAGAAGCTCTTTGCGGGCGAGATCTTGACGGGCCTTGCCCGCATCGACGGCCATCCCGTGGGAGTCGTGGCGAGCCAGCCCAAGGTGAAAGGGGGCGTTCTGTTTGTGGACTCGGCGGACAAGGCGGCCCGCTTCATCTGGCTGTGCGACGCCTTCGGGATCCCGCTGCTCTACCTGGCGGACGTGCCGGGGTTCATGATCGGCAAGCAGGTCGAGCGCCAGGGCATCATCCGGGCGGGGGCCAAGATGATCATGGCGGTGTCCGAGGCCACGGTGCCCCGCATCTC
>DOUU01000094.1:282-464 GCA_003520425.1 Deltaproteobacteria bacterium | reverse complement strand
TGCCCGAGGGCGAGCGCCCGGCGTTCGTGAAGAAGCTGCGCGAAGAGTACGCCTCGGAGGTCGACATCGAGCGGCTTGCGAGCGAGCTCGTGGTGGATGCGGTGGTGCCTCCCGAGGGGCTGCGCGAGGAGCTCGTGGCTCGCCTCGTGGTCGCACGCGGCCGGCGCGACCGGCCGCCGCAA
>DOUU01000094.1:0-235 GCA_003520425.1 Deltaproteobacteria bacterium | reverse complement strand
TCTGTGAGCGGACAGGGCTTTCCCCGCGCACGGTGCGCTACTACGAGGAGCTCGGGCTCCTGCCCGGTGTTCGCCGCCGGGCCGCGGGTCGACGCGTGTACGGGCCCGACGAACTCGAACGCCTGCGCTTCATCCAGCGGCTCAAGGCGCTCGGTCTGGCCCTGGCCGAGATCCGCGATCTCAACGCCGTCCATGCCATCGGGGGCTCGACGCGAGCCATGCTCGAGCGGCTCGA
>DOUU01000313.1 GCA_003520425.1 Deltaproteobacteria bacterium | reverse complement strand
ATTCTTCCATGGTTTTCTTCCCTTCTATGAGTTTTTAGCCTCTTCGGCAAATTTGACGATTCCGCGCGTTGAAGACGGGGCGGGGGCGGCGCGGGCCGGTAACGAGCCAGGCGACGCGGTGGGGGTGTTGGTAAGCACCGGGCCCGCTGGTGCGTGCCGAAAGGAGGCCTTCGGCCAGCTCTGGGGTTACCGCCGCGAGGGCTGGGCGCGCCGCTTCTTCGAGAATTGGAGAGCGGCGCTGAAGTGGCAACGCCTCAAGCCGTACGAGAAGAACGGATCGTCGGCCGGCCAGCCCAGGCCTTCCTGCTTCACCGTGCCACACCGGCGGCACTGCACCCGCCGCACCGCCAGCTCCAAGTAAATCCGCGTATCGCCACACGCCAGATCGCCCACCCACCGGGGCCGCTGATCGTAGAACGCCCGATGGGCTTCCCCGCAGACGCCACACGTCGCTTTTTTCGCCGGCGCACCAGCTGCAGAATGCGCACCTGCGGATCACCAAACACACCGCGCACGGTGGCCAACGGCTGGAAGCCCGGGAAGCGATACGCATCCTGCAATCGTCGTCGCTCGCGCATCGCCATTTCATGCCAAATTTCTCCGTCTCAACAAAGCTCCCAAACCCTTGTCCCGCGCGGCGTAGCACCGCGCGACCAGGCATTTTTCACCCACTCGAAATGCAGAAGACCCCAAATTCCGAGAGCCTTCCAACGCAGGGACGAAGCATGGCGCTTCGCCCGCTACATGCGCAGCTTCTCACACAGCCTGCCGTCTCCTGCTGCGACTCTCAACGGACGATGCTGGATCCTTGGGGACATTTCAGTGCTCGAGCATGGATTGCAGCAGCTCCACGTCGGGGAGGTACTTGCGGGCCTTCTGGAAGATCACGTCTTCTTCGACTCGGACGTGCCGCTGAACCGCCCGTGAGAGGTCCATCAGGGCTTCAAACCACCCCTTCTCGTGGACCGAGAGCGTCTCGACTTCGCCGATCATGAAAGTCACCGCTGCGTGATCCTCGATCGCGTCGAAAACGAGCTCCTTATCCGCACCCTGCTCAAGGAGGGCTGCGTAGAACACATCCAATTCGGTTTGCGCGTGCCGGAGGAGCTCGTGGCGCACCCGTGCGAAGAGAGTGCGGCGGAGCATGGTCTGATCGGACGAAGTCTCCGAAAGATGCGCCAAGAGCTCGCGGATCGTTTGGTGATCGGCCTGAAGTAGCTCGTAAATTGTCATGAGCCCTCCCTGTCTGCGCCCACCTTCACGCCATGCGCTGGTCCCAGCGTGCGCTGCAGGAGACGTGCCCGGGCAGCGAGGCACTACGCCGAGCGACGATCGGATGCGCCGGGAGGGCAATGCCCCCGGAGCTTCTCGTTCTAGGCGCTTTTGATGTCAACGATTCCCGATGGCCGACCTCCACAACGATTTCACACGAGGGAGATCCTACGGGGCCTCACCGGGCGATTTGTAGTTTGTACATCCGAAAGGGCGTTCGCGGGCTTCTCGCACCCCGGCATGAGCAGTGCGGACTTCGCTCCTCATCGATTTCGTTGGCACATGGCTCGCAAATGAATGGATCACTGGCGCGGATCGTATGCAGTTCGGGAGGGCGTACCCGCCTGCCCTTTTGGGGAGGTAGAGAGATGAAGAGTCGATTCTCCGCGTTACCCCTCGGAGCCTGCGTCCTGGCAGCGGCCATGGGGGAAGGCGTGCGCGCAATACCGGTCCAAGTGAGAAGCTCTCCGCCGCTCGAGGTGATTGTCCATGACGAGACACCCGATGCAGAACCCGCCGACGATGATGCCTGGCCCGCCGCGATGGATCTCGAGGCGATCGAGCCCGATCGATCCCTCGTTCAGTCGATTGAGTCCCGAGAGGACCTCGGAGGCGCCGCAAGCTGTGAAGATCGTCCCAGGCAGCCGACCGGTAACACTTCTCGGTCCCATCAAGAGCATCAATGAAGGCGCTCGCGATTGCTCGCCTCGCTCGCCGAAGCCGACCTAGGCCAGGTCGACATCCCCGCTTGAGGCGGAACGCGAGCCTGGACACGCGCCGACACCGCTCATTGGTGGAGAGGCCAGCTCGACACAGTCGCTCTTCGGGCATCGGCGCATTCCGCTCCGTGTGGAGCGGCTGTCTTGCAAGTTTCGCCGCGCGTTTGACCGCTGGGGGAGCCCGACTCCCACAAGTGAATGGCGGATTCTACAAGGTGCTACCCGCCAAAGCGCTCCAGGGTCCGAAACCGCTTCCCCACCCGTGCCCCCTGCGAGCTGGCACGGCGCTTGCTGGGACGCAGACAGAGAGAATAGGGAGTCGTCGAGCACGAAGCAGCGAAGGAGACAGTATGGGGTCTTGTCTCGGACGCTCTTTGCGAGAGCTTTCAATCATTGTACTGATGGCCACCCTCTCGCTGTCCGCACCCGCTCACGCGACGGAGCGGTCGGATGCCTGGGTTACCACAAAGGTTAAAATCGCCTTGCTCACGACTCGAGATCTCTCGTCCACAGGCGTTCACGTCGATACCGTCGACGGTCGGGTCACTTTGTATGGAACCGTGCGTTCACTGATCGAGAAGAGCAAAGCCGAGCAGTCCGCGAGGAGCGTGGATGGCGCTCGCGAGGTAAGAGATCTTCTGCAGGTCGTACCGTCCCGTTCGCTGCCAAGCGTCAGGGTTTCGGATCAAGAGCTGAAGCATCGCGTATCCGAGACGCTGAGTCGTGATGAGGCCCTCGCGAATAGCACGGTCACTTTGAAATCCGTCAATGGGGGTGTGGTACTCCTGTCGGGCACCGCGGCGAGCCTCAGCGATCATCTGCATGCTCTCGAGAAGGCAAGAGAGGTCGAGGGTGTCCGCGGTGTCGCGAGCGAGGTCTCGAGCCCTGACACAATGGCGGACGCTGAGATATGGCGAGACGGGCCCTACGATCACGTGATGTACGAACATTCAACGGCGCAGGATATGTGGATCACGACCGCTGCGAAGCTTCGTTTGCTTGCGAACCTGCAGAGCTGGGCCTTTGACATCAACGTGGACAGCCGGGATGGACTGGTCACTCTCTTCGGGCTCGTGGACTCGGAGCGCACGAAGCGAGCGGCAGCCGCGGAGGTCAGCAAGGTGAGCGGCGTCAAAGGCATAAAGAACGCCATTCAGGTAGTGCCAGGATCGCAGCAGCCGCTCGTGACCAAGAACGACGCCCATCTGAAGGAGGCGATCGAGGATCGCCTTCGCAAGCACCAAGAGCTGACAGATGCTGAGATTGATATAGACGTAAGAAACGGCGTGGCTCGCCTGAGCGGCATCGTGAGAACGCAGGGGGATCGGCTCGTCGCACTGATCGTGACACGGACGACAGCGGGGGTATACGGGTTGGTCGACAATCTTGAAGTCGAGGAGCAAGGTGTGAGCGAAGGCTGAACGCTTCAGGATATTCGAAGCGTTCCAGGGGATCGAGCACGCGGCGACCTGCCTCGCTCGAATCGCGCGTGAGGCCGCCAGCATCGGCGGCGACGGCTAGCAGGGATCCATCCTTTGGGCAGGGCCGCATTCGGGTAGCCGGTGTGGGCTGCTCCTCCATCCATTCTGATCTTTCGTGGGCAGCCCCGGCGCCCGCATAATAGCCGTGCCTTCTGGGGTCGATCTCAGCGACAAGCCTGCCCGAGCTCCCTCGCGGGCCGCCGCGAACCCGATTGCCACCAGCGGCGGGGCCCGCGCGCCCAGACGATTCGGCAGGTCAGGAGATGAGCCGTCCGCTGTCCCGCAAAACCTTGCGGCCGGGGATTGGCATGGACGCCGTCCGCTCAACGTGGGATAAAGAGCACGGGTACAGCCGGGCGGACTCCCGAGGCTTTCTGGTGGGCCGCGGCAGTTCGCCGCGCGCCTTCTATGCGGTTAAGAAGGAGAGATTGTCATGCCTCACGATTCAAGGTCTAGGCTGGGTTTCACCCTCATTGAGCTATCAGTCGTCATTGCGATCATCGCCGTATTGGACGCGGCGGTCGGTCAAACCATAAAGCTCAACGTGGCGTTCCTCCCAGCGGTTCAGCTGCCGGCCGTTCAGGTACCGGCGGTTCAGCAGTGCGCCGTCGAACTAAAGGTCTATGACAATACCGGAAAGATCGTCGCGAGCAGTACCGAGACCCTTCTCCCCAACCAATCGAAAAGCATCAGCTTCGACAACGTCGCCCCTAGCACCGGTGCAACGGCCGGCAGCGATCCGACTGCGGTCGAATACCACGCCTCCGTAGCGATCCCTGCATGCCCGGATGGCAGCACGACGTGTTCCAAAGGAGAGCGCCAGCTCCAGACGGAATGTTTGGAACAGAGCAATGAGTTCGCAAGCAGCCTTGAGTTGATCGATGATGGAACCCACAAGGTCACTGCTGCACTGCCTGGCGTTTCCACGGAACTGGTTGGGCTCCTGAAGGGCGTCCTTCGAGCATCCAAAGAATAGCATCCTCATTGCAGCTCAAAGGCGTCTCACCCCTCCCCGGAGCTGAGTAGGCCGTGGCAGGCCGCTTTGAAGACCCTTCGAGTCCGTCGCTTCGAGCCCCTCGCCGGCTGAGCCCCGATCTCATCCTGTTGAACGGCAAGGTCTTTACAGCCAACCCAGCCAACAGGTATGTGCAAGCGGTGGCAATTGCAGGCGATCGAATCCTGGCAGTCGGAACCACGCAGGAGATCGCGCGCCTCGCCGATACTCACACGGAGCGGATCGACCTTGCGGGACGGGTTGTAATTCCCGGCATCAATGACGCGCATTTTCACCATACCCCGGACCCACGCGCGACCGTCCTTTCATTCCGCAGCATGGAACCGAGCTGGGACGAAGTCTTGGATTCCCTTGCATCCACAGTCAAGGAGGCTCCAAAGGGAGACTGGATTCTCGGGATTCACGGGATCAGCGTGGTGAATGATCCACGAGCGACGCGCTTTGAGTTGGACCGCATTGCCCCTGACCATCCGGTGAGACTCAATGCGTATTTCGGCCACGGAAGCGTACTCAACAGCAAAGCCATCGCGGCTCTGGAGATGTCTGAGGAGGAACCCGATCCCTTCGGCGGGTGCTGCGAGCGCGTTCCAGGAACGCGACGGATTTCGGGCAAGTTTTTCGGCTATGCCCAATGGCCCCATTGGCGCAGATTGGCTTGCCAAGCATCGGACGAGGAGGCCATCGAGAGCGCTCAGCAGCTGGCGCAAGAGGCGATCCGCTTCGGCGTGACTTCGATGCAGAATATGTCTCTCATGGCCACGGGCAGGTACGTTCGGGCGCTTGAGAGAGCGAAGCTGCCGCTTCGCATTCGCGTGATTCGATTCCCTGCCACGGGAGCCGCCGCTCGAGACCTGAGCCAAGCTCACGATCTTCCGGAGCAGCCGCAACGAGGTGCGCGGGTCGCGGTGAGCGGAACGAAATGGCTTCTCGATGGAACACCTCTTGAGCGGCGAGCGGCGCTGCGCTCGGAGTACCGCGATCGTGAGGGTTGGTCAGGGCAACTCTATCTGCCCGAGCCCGAGATGCGGGCGATGATTCACGAGTCCCTGGAAAGCAATGATCCGTTGCTTGTCCATGCGGTGGGCGACAGGACCGCAGAGCTCTTCTTGGGCGCAATGGAGTCGGAAGCAAAGCACGTGGACTGGCCGAGCAGACGCGTGAGAGTGGAACACGGGGATGGCCTGCTTCCCGATCTCGTCCCTCTGGCACGTGATTTGGGAGTGATCGTGGTCCAAAATCCCAGCCATTTCGTCTTCAAGGACATCTTCGCGGCCCGCTACGGCGAGCCGTTCGACTACAGCCCCGCACGATCGCTCGTCGAGGCCGGGATTCCCTTCGCACTGGGTTCGGACGGGCCTCTGAATCCATTTCTCAACCTGATGTTCGCCGTGCTTCATCCCTCGAGGCCTTCCGAGGCGCTAACGCGCGAGCAAGCCGTGGAGGCCTATACGCGGGGCTCTGCATACGCCGAGTTTCAAGAACAGGAAAAGGGCGAGATTGCACCCGGCAAACTCGCCGATCTCGCCGTTTTGTCGCAGGACATCTTCACCCTCCCCGTGCCAGACCTCCCGAGAACGGAGAGCCTCTTGACGGTGGTGGGAGGCGAGATCGTCTACCAGTCAGGAACGATCCAGCGGCCCGCTGAGCGAGGAGCCGCGCCGAGGTCGCGCGGCCCCTCCTAGAAGGCGCCCTCCGTCCGGAGGGCCTGCTCTTGGGCTCATGCGGGCGGCATCCTACGCAGGCGGTTTCATGTCTTCGGGCGCGACGTCGCGCACGTGCTGCGCGAAGTACCACTGGTGCCCCTCCACGTCCTCGACTCCATAGCGGCGGTCGCCGTAGAACTGGTCCGCGGGCTCCGCGAGAATCTTCGCCCCTGCCTCCTTCGCGCTCACAAAGTGCTTGTCGACATCATCCACATAGACGTAGAGGCTTTGAGTCACCTGACCGAGGTGCGCGGGATTCTTGTAGTCCGCGCCGGGGCGCCCCATCATGATGACGCCATCCGCAAGCTCCATCTCAGCATGCATGATCCCTCCGTCTGGTCCCGGCATCCGCATCCGCTCGCGGAAGCCAAACGCCTTGGCCAGCCAAGCCAAGGCGCGGGCCACATCTTCGTAGTAGAGATAGGGCGTGATTCGAAGCATGTTCTCCGGGGGGTTCGCGGGCATCGAAGCTCCTCCTTGCGGCGCACAAGCCGCGCACTCCGAGACTACCATGAAGCGCCAAGTGCTCAGCAAAGGTGTTCCAGTTCGAGATCGGCGCGACCTCCCAGATCTTCTGGACCGGAGCAAGCGTGGAAGAACGCAGGCGCCACGTAGATCCGGAGCCCGCCCGAAGGTGGGTGTGGGCCCGCGCCGAGTCGTTGAGTCGCGTGCGCCACGAGTGCCGACGCGTGAGCGATTTGCTGCCTTGCCCTTCGCTTGAGTGACGTCGGTCACAGACCGGCAGCGAGATCGCGAGTCAAGATGACGTTGGCCTCGTGATGAGCTTTTCCGCGAGGCCGCCGGCGTCGGAAGCTCGCCTCGAGCCCTCCCCTAACCAAATCCGGAGAGGCTTGCGCCGCAGGGCTCCGGCGCCGGCCTCTTCGCTGGGCTCGGGCGGCCGAGGACCCGGAGATTTCCCAGAACCATCCTTGCGCCCGTCCCCGCACCTATTTAGATTTTATGCTGGACTCAGACCAGTGGGGCCGTTGGTCGCCCTCGAGGCCAGACCCCGAAGCAAGAGTTCCATGGCGATTCAGTGCGCGCGGGCGAATCCATTCCGCGACTGTGCGGACCCGGGTAGCGCAATCCCGTCCTCCGCATGTGATCGTGCGTTCGCGGCCCTAGAGCACGCCATCCTTGCCGAGCAAAGCCCGATCGTGCTTCTGGGACCCGTAGGCGCGGGGAAGACTCTTCTCCTCCGTCGGATTGTGAACCGACCGCCGCCATCCATCCGCACCATCTTCGTTCCCTGGCTCAACGTTCCCGCTGAAGACGTGATCGCGTGGATCCGCGCGTTCGAAGGTGCGCAAGTGTCTGAGGACGATTTCGTTGCGGCTGCTCGTGCATTTCACGCCCGTGGGGTGCGGACGCTTCTGCTCGTCGACGAGGCGCAGAGCATGCCGCGCGCCAGTGCGGCGCGTCTGGCCGAGATCGTGAGCGGAGCCGGAAACGCCGTGCAGGTCCTCCTCGCCGGTATGGAGGGGAACTCCTTGCAAGCTGCAGCTGCGGCATTCCATGGCGCTGCGGCATACGTCGAACTTGCAGGGGAAGTGACGCCTCCGGAGGTCGCTGCCTGGGCACACAGCACCTTCGACGTAGACGAGCTCTCGCGTCTGCGGGAGCTCGACTGGGCGGAGCTTGTACGGAAGGCCAGGGGAATCCCGCGCCTCGTTCGCTGGGAACTCGAGCGCCGACTCGCGACGGGCGATCTTGCGGCAGCGCTGCGCCAAGGAACCCCCGAAGCACTCGAAGGCGGAGTGGCTCCGGTCCAAAGCGCGAAAGATTTAGCGGTTGTACCGCTTCCCACCGCACGCCCCTCTCTTCAAGCCCCCGTGACCGCACGATCCGGCGTTGGAATGCGCGTTGATGCGGCGGCGGACGAGGCGAAGACCCTCCTCGTCCGCATCCCCGAGGAGCTTCGCTGCATTGCGTTCCGGGCTCGAGCGGCGATGCGAGAATCCGCGGATGCTGGACGCCGCTCCGCGCGTCTTCTTGGCCAGGTACTTCGCCAAGCCGCAACCCAGATCCGCGACGGGGCCGCCCCCCACACCGAACGCGCGGCCACGTTCATGGCCGATTGGTGGGCGGGCGCTTCCGGCCGCGGGCGAAGAGCGCTCTCCCACGCGCGGAGCTGGAGTGCACGGCGCTCAGCCAGGATTGCGCTCACCGCGCGCATCAGATTCACGGAGGCTTCAAGGCGCGGCGCTTCGACGCTGAGAGCGCTCGTCTCTCGCACTCGACGCACCACGGAAACCCTCGCCCTTGCGTTGGCCGCCTTCACCGCAAGGAGGGTGCCTGCGATTCGAGAAGCAGCCCGTCGCGGTGCGGAACGCACCTTCGAACTCGCGCGCGTCACTCGACGCGCCTTCCTTTCAGATCTGCGAGGGTCAAAGAGGTTCCGGCAGATGTCCGAAATGCGCGCCGGACCGCTTGCGGTCTTCGCACTCGTGGCGGGAGCGGCATTCCTCTTAGGTCGGATGTCCGCACTGCCCAATGTCACAGGTGGCGCTCATGGGCCTCCACCTCGGGCGCCAGCGGTCGTGTCCTCGGCACCACCGCCGGAAGGCGGACAAGACCAGACGATCGCGCCCCAACCTCGTGAAGGAGCGCAGGGCGCACAGAATCGCGAGGAGACCGGCCCGTCGCCGCCTCTCTATGGTCCGCCGGCCCATCCAGAGAATACCCCCCGCGCGGCGGTCCCCCAGCACATCCTTGTGAAGATCGATTCCCGCCCCCGGGCGCGGATCTGGATCGACGGTCATGACGTTGGACGGACGCCCCTTGCGCGGGTGCCTCTGGCACCGGGTCGCCACCATTTCCAAGTCCTCTTTGCCGACGGTCGAAAAATTCACCGCATCGTGGAGATTCGGCACGGAACGCACGTTGTGAAGTTCTCTTGACGAGACCGCAGTCCTGCGTGCCTCCTGGGCAGATGGGCCTTCTTGACCCCCTTCTCCTCTGGAAGGGAAGATTTTACAGCGGTCTCGATCCAAACCAGCACAGATCCCCGCACGCACCGGTCCGGAACTTGCTCGAGCAAGAGAAAAGCACGGTCGCGCAACCGGGAGCCGGAACGCCCCTTCGAGTTCGCGGCGGGCCTTCCAGGGCTCAACGCGACGCGACGATGAGTGGCCCCCCGAGATCCGAGATCCATCGTTGGATTGAAACCGACATCCCGCAACGATTGGACCGTTTGCCTTGGTCGCGATGGCATTGGTGGGTGGTCCTCGCCCTCGGGGTCACGTGGGTCCTCGACGGGCTCGAAGTCACGATCGTGGGAGCCATGGCGCCCGCCCTTACGCGTCCCGGAACCCTCCATCTCACGGAGACCGGGGTTGGGCTCACGGCATCGGCCTATCTCGTGGGTACGGTGGGCGGCGCGCTCCTCTTCTCCTATCTGACGGATCTCCAGGGTCGCAAGCGCTGGTTTCTGATCACTCTCGCTCTCTATCTCTCCGCCACGGTTCTCACCGCCTTTTCGTGGAACCTTTCGAGTTTCATGGTGTTTCGCTTCCTGACCGGGGCAGGAATCGGTGGGGAGTATTCTGCGATCAACTCTGCAATCGACGAGTTGATCCCCGCTCGCGTGCGTGGACATACCGATCTCGCAATCAATGGCAGTTGGTGGATCGGCACGGTCGCCGGGGCCCTGATGACAATTCCGCTGCTGAATCCACACGTGGTGCCAGAAACAATCGGGTGGCGCTTGTGCTTCGCCTTTGGATCAATCCTCGCCATCGGCGTCTTGTTGGTCCGAAAGGCCGTACCAGAAAGCCCCCGCTGGCTCATCACGCGCGGAATCTCGAGCGAAGCTGAGAAAATTGTCGCGGCCATCGAAGAGGCCGTGAGTCGGAGTTGCGGACTTCGCTCCCTGCCGGAGACGAAGGGCGTGATCCGCGTCCGTCCCGTGGAGCGTACAAACTATGCCACGGTGGCCCGGNNCCGGGAGCTCTTGGGAACCTACCCGCGGCGGACGATCCTCGGTACGACACTCATGGTGACTCAGTCATTTCTCTACAACGCAGTCTTCTTCACCTATGCCCTCGCGCTGTCGAAATTCTACGGAGTCCCGTCTCAGCAGATCGGGATGTACCTCCTGCCTTTCGCGGCGGTCAACTTCTGTGGACCGCTCGTTCTTGGCCGGCTCTTCGATACCATCGGTCGCCGGCCCATGATCGCCGGGACTTATGGCATCTCCGGACTTCTGCTCGCTACGACCGGGTATCTATTTTGGCAAGGCCAGCTCACGGCGACGACCCAAACCGTGATGTGGTCGGCGGTCTTCTTCTTTGCGTCTGCTGGTGCAAGCGCCGGATATCTCACGGTGAGTGAGATCTTTCCCCTGGAGATCCGCGCCATGGCCATTGCTTCGTTCTTCATCGTTGCGCAAGCCTCCGGAAGTCTTGCGCCATGGATCTTCAGCAGGCTGATCCAGACATCGCCGACGAGCGTCTTCTACGGGGATCTACTCGCCGCAGGCCTGATGCTCGTGGGGGCGATCGCCGCGGTATTCTTCGGCGTGAACGCCGAAGGGCGCTCCCTCGAGGAGGTAGCAACGCCTCTTTCGGTTCGGGGAGACTAAGTCTCTCGCGTGGGTCCGGTTGCCACGGGCTCGGGGAATGGCACAGAGCCGAGCCGATCGCTGCGATGAGGGAGTGCCGGACCGCCCCCTCCAGGAGAACTGCATCGGCTTCTTGAATCACCCACCGCTTTCCCAGGTCCTCGCGGTTCTCCGCGTCATGCGGAGACACAACCTTTCGGTTTTCTGGAGAATTGAACCCTCGATCCATCTCCGGTGAATACTCCGCGCCAGGTGTTACGCTGACACCATGGCAGCAGGCCCCTCTCCCGGCGGGAAACCCCCGCTGGGGCTGATCGTGACGGGGCTCCTGGTCGCACTTGTCGGCGTTGTCGCTTTGGCGGACGCCGTCCGTGGGGCCGAAGTCCCGCACCTGGAGCTCGGGGTGTCCCCCCCGGATGGCGTTGGACTGCTCTTGGTCGGCCTCTCGCTTGCCCTCGCTGCAAGAAGCGGCAGCCACATCCTCTCGCGCCTGCTTGTGCTCCCCGTTCTTGGAGTCGCGGGGATGGAGCTCCTCGCCTGGGCAGGCATCGACGCATCGGCGCCTCTGCGCGAGTTTGGCTTCCTCGTTGCGCGCTCGAGAGAGACTGCTGGAGAAGATCTCCCGACGGCTACGCTCGCGCTTGGAGTTGGATCCCTCGCGCTTCTCGCGACTCGCCGGCAGCCCGTTTTCGCCGCTCTGGGCGGTCTTCTGGTCGCAACCGTGGGACTCGTCTCGACGATTGGACGTGCTGCACGGGTTGAAAATACGCAGGCCTTTCCAGGCGCAAGCGCGCCTTCCCTGGTGCTGGGGTTTTCGCTCCTGGTCCTCGGCGCGGGCATTGCGGCTCTCGCGCGCAGCGAGGTAGGACGCACACGCCGCGGGAGCGCGGCCCATGCCTGGCTCGACCCTGCGCTTGCGGGCCTCGCGACAATGGCTGCAACCCTCGTGCTGGCACTAGATCTTCGCGCGCAGGAGGAAGGGCGGGTTCGCCAGGCGATCGAGGCTGCAGCCGATCACCTCAGTGCCTCGATTACGGCCCACATGGCCGCTCGGGTTCAAGGACTTGAGTTTCAGGCCTGGGAATGGGAGATCTCTGGTCGGCCCCGACGCTCCGAAGTGGAGCGCAATGCTGCCCTCCTCACCGATTTGGCGCCGTCCCTCCGCGCCTTGGAGTGGCTCGACGCCAAAGACGAGCTCCGCTGGCGATTCCCTCAGTCTGCCCCCCCGAGTGATCCCGATGCGAAATCCTANNCACTTCATCGGGCACGCGAAAATCGCAGCGCAGTGGTGTCGGATCCGCTGAAGATCGGTGGCGACCGCGCAGGCTTCCGCATCTTCATGCCGGTGTTCCGGCCGGGAGGCATCCCGGATGGATACCTGGCAGGGGTGTTCGACGCGCAAGACGAGCTGGCTCGGGTGTTCGCAAACATGGGATCGGATTTCGTCGCAAGCGTCACGGCACAGCGCATCGCGCTCTCTGGAGAGCCTCTCCAGGGCGCAGCCCAGTCTCGATGGGTCGCCATTGCTCTTCCCGGCGGGAGCATCTGGCGCGTGGGAGTGGCACCCGCCGGCGCACTTCGCGCGCGATTTGCGACCCCGCTGCCATGGATCACGCTCTTCTCCGGAGCCGCAATTGCCGCACTCCTTGCCCTGTCGCTGCGCCTTGCGCAGCAGGCGTCCGCTCGGGCGGCGGCCGTCGAGCTCGGGAATGCGGAACTCAGCCGCCGCATCGAGGAGTCGCACCGCGCTCGCGAAGAGATCCGGATGCTGAACGCTGAGCTGGAAGAACGCGTCAAGAGTCGGACTGCCGATCTTGCGCGTTCAAACGAGGACTTGAGGCGCTTCGCTTCCTTTGTCGCGCACGAGCTGAGGCAACCGCTCGGCACGATGACTATCTGGACCGAGCTCCTCGAAACGGGGAGCGGAGACGCGCTCGACGAGAAGGCCCTTGGGTATTTGCGCCAGATTCGTCGAGCGGTGCGGCGCATGTCGGACATGATCACCGCTCAACTCGCCCTCTCCGCGATCTCCTCTGGACCCTTACAGCTCGAGCCCATCGACCTCCGCAAGGTCGTGAGCGAGGTCGTGGCCG
>DOUU01000010.1 GCA_003520425.1 Deltaproteobacteria bacterium | reverse complement strand
CTACTGAGTTCGAGGGGGCCGAGCGCCTTTGCGCACCTCCCCCTTGGAAACCAGGCCGACGCCGCTCGGCCGAGCAGCGAGCCCCGGACCGCCCCTGGGTGCGGGAGTGGGTACATTCCGGCGCCATGAGGGCAAGCCCGCCTTTGCGACGCCGTACATTCTGCACAATGACGACGCTCGCGCTCGCCCTTTCGGGATGCCCGCACCCCGGCGTTCCGAAGGCCACAAAGGATGTGTTGCCCCGCGTCGGGATTGCCCTTGGCGGCGGCGGTGCCCGCGGATTTGCTGAAATCGGCGTGCTTCGCGTTCTCGAGCAGGAGCGCATCCCTGTAGCTGCGGTCGCAGGCACCTCCGTGGGAGCGCTCGTCGGTGCACTCTACGCAGATACCGGCCGGGTTCTCGATGCGGAATTTCACGCGGTCGCGCTCCGCGAGGCGGACATCTTCGACTACGCGATCTCCTCCGTGCTCTCGGGTGGCCTCATAAAAGGGGAGCTCCTGGAGGAGTTCTTGCGCACGCGCCTTCGCAACCCATCGATCGAGCAGATGGCGCTGCCGTTTGCGGCTGTGGCCGTCGACTTGCGGACCGGGCAGCCCATGATCTTCACGCGTGGCCCGGTCGCGTCCGCGGTCCATGCCTCCGCCGCGATTCCCGGTGTCTTCGTTCCGGTGACGATCGACGGCAAAACCTATGTGGACGGAGGTGTCGTCGACCCCGTCCCGGCGGACGCTGCGCGCCAGCTCGGCGCCGAAGTGGTGATCGCCGTGGCCATTCCGCCCGACATCCCGCAGGAGACGCCGACCAACCCCCTCGTGATCGCGTACCGGGCCGTCACGATCATGGCGTCCCTCATCGGCGATCTGCGGGCGCGCGAGGCGGATGTCGTGATCCGGCCCGAAGTGGGCAACGTCTCGTTTGACGATTTCGCGCAGAAGAAGCGGCTCATCGAGGCGGGCGAAGCCGCCGCGCGCGCTTCGCTGCCGGAGATCCGGAAAGTCATCCTTGAGAAGACGCGGCACGAGCCGGCCAGCTGATTTCCTCGAGCGCTCTTCGGGCAGGACTCGCTTTTTTTGCGGATGGGCGCGCGTGGCTTCGAAGCGCGCGAGGCGAGTTCGCGCCGGGCTTCTCTGTCGAGATGCCTGCCAGAGGGGGGAGGAGGGGCGAGGGCGCCCCGGTTGGCAGACCTTTTCTTTAGCTCCGAATGCCGCCGTCGACGTCCACACATCGCCCCGTGAAGTAGTCGCACTCAAGAATGAACTTCACGGCTTGGAAGATCTCGCTCGGCTTGCCCGGTCGTCGGAGCGGCACGGCTTGGAGCGCACCCTCGAGCACCTCGGGCCGCATTTCGCGCAAGATCGGTGTGTCGATAAAGCCCGGAGCAACCGCGCCGGTGCGGATCCCGTAGGGCGTGAGCTCCTCCACCCACAGCTTCTGTCCGCCACGAGCCCCGCCTTCGCAGCCGAGTAGTTCGATTGGCCGCGTGTTCCGTGGCGCGACGCGGGGGAGATATTCACGATCACTGCCGGGGCTCCCTTGGTCTCGATCACCTTCGCTGCAAACTCTCGGGCGCAAAGGAAGGGTCCGGTGAGATCCACCTCGATCACAGCATTCCAATAGTCGAGGGACATTCGCTGCAATGCGTCGGACTTTCGGTCGTGCTTCACGAGCGTGCATCCCGGAAGATGCCCGCGTTGTTGATGAGTCCATTTAGGCCGCCGAGCGCGGCCTGGGCATCTTGGACGAGCTTCGCGACCTCGCTCTCGATGGCGACATTGGCCTTGAGGCCTACCACCTTTCCCGCAAGGCCCCTTGCCAGTGACTCGGTTTCTGCGATGGCCGTCTCGCCGAGATCGCAAAAGGCCACAGCGGCGCCGAGGCGGGCAAGGGAAAGGGTAAACTCACGCCCGAGGCCAGCCCCTCCGCTCCATCTGGGAGCTGCGGATCTCGAGGCAGCGCATGGGTGCCCCTTCTTGGGCAAGGAAAGGCACCTGCGCTTGCCGTCTCCCGCACGGAACGCGGCTTGTTCATCACGAGGCCNNCTAGCGGCTTGTTCATCACGAGGCCACGAAAAACGGCGCAGCGCGCCTTCTTGGCTCTTCTCGCCACTCCTCTCCGCTCAGTCGAACTCGCGGAAGAACCGGATGTTGTCCCGGGCGAGCCCGTCGAGGACGATCTCGAGGCCACCGGTGCGGATCATCCACTCAAGGCGATGGTCGCGGTATTCGCGTTTGAAAAGGCCCTTCTCGACGAGCTTCGACACATCCGACATCCCCGCAACCGCCGCGGCCGCCTCGTTCGCCGTAGCCGCGACGCTCGGCCTTTGGTTCACGCGTTCGAGCCAGGTGTGAAGGCGACTCTCTGGCTTTGGCACCAGCCCGAACCCGCGCGATCCGTTCAGGTAGGGAACGACGACGAGGTCGCCCCAGCCAAAGCGCTCGCCGCCAAACCACGGCTGGGAGCCGAGCTGCCGCTCAAGCCAGCGGTGCCAGGTCTCCACCTGTTCGGCAGCACGGGCCGTGATCTCACGGGCGAGCTTGCCCCGGGCGCGGCCGAAGAAGTGGATCTCCCCGAGGCCCCAATTGATGGGCTCGTAGTGCGCGTCCATCACCTCCTCGAGGATGCGCATGCGAGCCCTCTCCTTGGGCGGAGTCGGCAGAAGGGGCGGGCTGGGCCAGCGCTCTTCAATGTACTCGAGGATAATGGTCGAATCGAAGATCTGGACGTCGCCGTCGATGAGCGCGGGCACTTCGCCCCGCGGGCTCGCCTCGGTGAAGCCGGGATCGGCTGTGATACCGCTTCCGATGCCCAGCGGAAGACGGGCTTCGAACGGAATTCCCTTCTCCCGGAGTGCGATCTTGCACTTCTGTGCGTACGGTGAAAGCGGATGCTCGAAGAGTACAATCATAGAGGCTTCCTCCCGGTGCGCGGGACCCAAGGCGCCGCTAGCGAGCTTACTGGATCTCCGCCTAGACTCGAGCGGGGAGGAGGGCAGCGTGACCGCACCTTCTAGCTCGACAGCCTGGCGCGCGCTCGCCGATCACCACGCGCGCATCGCTCACGTCCACATGCGGGACCTGTTTGCGCAGGATCCCCTGCGCTCTCAGCGCTTCTCGCTGCGCTTTCAGGATATCCTGCTTGACTACTCGAAAAACCGGATCAGCGAGGAGACGATGCGGCTGCTCCGGACGTTGGCCGTCGATTCCGACGTTCTGGGCTGGACAGAGCGCATGTTTCGCGGCGAAAAGATCAACGTGACCGAGGACCGCGCCGTCCTCCACATCGCGCTTCGCAACCGCTCCAACCGCCCCATTCTGGTGGACGGCCAAGACGTGATGCCCGGCGTGAATGCCGTCCTCGCGCACATGCGGAATTTCAGCGAATCGGTCCGGTCCGGTGATTGGCGGGGATTCACGGGAGAGCCGATCCGGGACATCGTCAACATCGGGATCGGCGGTTCGGACCTCGGCCCGGTCATGGTCACCGAGGCCCTGAAGCCCTACGCGAGGCGCGACCTCGGCATGCATTTTGTCTCCAATATCGATGGCACCCAGATTGTCGAGACGCTGAGAAGTTGCCGTCCCGAGACCACTCTCTTCATCGTCGCCTCAAAAACATTTACGACGCAGGAGACCCTCACCAATGCCCACACTGCCAAGGCATGGCTGCTCGAAGCCGCGAAGGACGAGGCGCACGTTGCGCGCCACTTTGTGGCCGTATCGACCAACGAGGCGGAGGTCCGAAAGTTCGGAATCGACCCCAAGAACATGTTTGAGTTCTGGGACTGGGTCGGGGGACGCTATTCGCTCTGGTCCGCCATTGGCCTTTCCATCGCGCTCTCCATTGGCTTTGGCCACTTTGAGGAGCTCTTAGCCGGCGCCCATGAGATGGACGAGCACTTCCGCACTGCTCCTCTTGAGCTGAACCTCCCCGCAACGCTGGCTCTGATCGGCATCTGGTACAACAATTTCTTCGGTGCGCAGACCCTCGCCATCCTGCCTTACGACCAGTACATGCATCGCTTCCCGGCCTACTTTCAGCAGGGCGATATGGAGAGCAACGGCAAGGGAGTAACGCGCGAAGGGAAGCCGGTCGAGGTCTCGACAGGCCCCGTGCTCTGGGGGGAGCCTGGCACGAACGGGCAACACGCGTTCTACCAGCTGATTCACCAAGGCACGAAGCTTGTGTCCTGCGACTTTCTAGCTCCGGCCAGAAGCCAAAACCCGATCGGGTCGCACCACGAGATCCTTCTCTCGAACTTCTTTGCGCAGACCGAAGCTCTGATGCGCGGAAAGAGCGAGGAAGAAGTCCGCGCCGAGCTCACGGCGGAGGGGGTCCCCCGGGAGAGGATTGAGCGGCTCATCCCGCACAAGCACTTCGAGGGCAACCGGCCCACCAACAGCATCCTGTTCCAGCAGCTCACCCCCCGCACGCTCGGCCAACTGATCGCGATGTATGAGCACAAGATCTTCGTGCAGGGCGTCATCTGGGGCATCAACTCCTTTGACCAGTGGGGAGTCGAGCTCGGCAAGCAGCTCGCGAAGAAGATCCTGCCCGAGCTCGGCGGACCTGGGCGGGTTACCACCCACGATTCCTCCACCAATGATCTGATCCGTCACTACAAGGAGCTCCGTTAGCCGCCTCACTTCCGAGAAAGGCGCGCGGGGAGCACCCTGTTGGTCTCGATTCTCCGCTTTGCCCCTCCTGGAGGCCGACGCGGGAAGGCCGTGCTACACCGCAACGGTCGCGTAGGGGGCGGCGGAAGGGAGGCAACCGTCGAGGGTGGAGGCACAGCGACGAGGCACCGGCTGGGGCCCCTACGTGGTGCCGTATGCCTCGTTCGGCTTGCTAGCCGAAGTGCAGGCGCGGACGCCGCACGACATCGCCCCCTATATGCTGATTTTCCGGGTCGCCCTCACGGCAGCCCTTGTCCTCTTCTTCTTTCTCCGGGGGGACTACCCTGAACTCAGGAGCTGGCGGCCGACGCTCCCGGGCGCCTTCCAAGACGTTCTCCTCGGCCTCGTGACGACAGTGGTTTGGGTCGCGCCCTATGTGCTCTTTCCCGCGCTCCCCCGGCGCGATCCGCAGACCGCATTCCGCCCCTATGCGCTCGGGACGACACTTGCGCCGATCTATGTGGCGATCCGCTTTGCGGGATTTGCACTGGTGACGCCGTTTATGGAAGAGCTTTTCATTCGCAGCTTTCTCATCCGCTACCTCGATGTTTTTGATACGGGTGAGGATTTCCGCGATGTGCCGATGGCCCGCTTTCGCTGGCGGAGCTTCATCGGCACTTGGCTCGCATTCACCTTCTCCCACCTTCCGTGGGAGTACCCGGTCGCAGCCGCCACCGGCCTCCTGTGGAATCTTTGGCTCTACCGTCGCAAGCACCTCGCATCGGTCGTGCTTGTCCACGCCGTCACCAATGGGTCCCTCTTCCTGCTGGTGGCACTCGGCTCTGGCCACCTTCACGACCTCCAAGGCCATGTTCTGGATCTTTGGTACTTCCTCTGAGCGTGAAGTGGAATAAAAGCTAGAGATTACGGGTAGATAGCTTCCCGCCAAAGCTCGCTGGAGAGCGCTTGGAGAGCAGCCGGCATCAAGTCGCGGGGAGCCGCTGTGCGGGGAAGGCTAGGGCCTGCCTTGGCCGCGAAGACGGCCAGCCGGTTGACGAAGCCGCTCGCGATGGCGAGTTCAGCATCCCCAACCGTTCGCCAGAAGGTTTCCGGCTGTGTGCCCCCGAGAATGCAGGCGAAGGGCCGCTCGAGGCCGAGCGCCGCCGTCCTTGTTTCGCTTCGACACGTTTCGGTCGAGGTACGGCGGTGCGCTCCACAACCGATTCAGCATGGCTTGAGCGTCGACCCCAATAGCGCCGCCATCTTGAGCAGAAAGCCGAGCAATGCAGGAGCACCGGCCGCCCCTCGCCGGCTTCGAGGCCTCAGCCCTTTGGCCGCCAGCGACCAACTTCCAGGATTCCCAAACACTCTCGATCGCTCTGCGCCCGGGGCCTTTGCTTTGGGAATCGCGTGGTCGGATGAGGGGCCGTAGAGGGCCGTCGAAGTCGAAAACGGGTGCTGTTTCTCGCGAGCACGTAGTTCACCAGCTTCCTCGGCTCCGCGCTTGCTTCGTTGCGGCGATGCGGAAGAGAACTTCCGCCACAGCGGAACAGCTTTTCCTCGGGTCTTTTCGCCCTGGCATAACCCAAAGACAACTACCTGAATTGACACCTAAATCGCGTCACATGCCGCGCCGAGGCCCGGGCATATGCATTGCATGCCATTGTCCTGAGTTTTCCTGGGAAGGGAACTCCGCGTGTCAGGCGCGAAAAGGAGAAGAACGCCTTGCCGTCGGGCGAGGCCACCCGAGGGGGGCAGAGAAAGCGCCATGCGAACTCGGTTATTAACGACCTTCGTGCTGGTTGCGGCTGCCCTTGGACTTGCGGACTCGGCGCAGGCAACCACCTACACCTTCACGGGTGGCTCGGTGACGCTTCTGGGGAGCGATAGCGGCGGCACGGTGTTGTCGACGACCATCCCGCTCACGGGCACACAGGTCACCTTCAACCTCCCAGCCGAGACCCTTACGTCGTTCCAGTTCACGGCCGGTCCGGACGGTCCACTCGCGCTCACCGGGAACCTGCACGGCGAAGACATCACGCTCACGAGCGGAACCGTGACCCCGGGCTCGGGCTACGGGCCCATCGCGCCCACGACCGGCACGAACCCGTACTTGTTCACAGTCGGCCCGATCGCGGCGAGTGCCACGGTCTCGGGGACGGGGCTCTATGTCTTCGGTTCGACCACGGTGAACGGCACAAACGCTTCGCTCGCAGGCCAGATCACGCTAAGCAACCCTTCAACCCTCACGCTGAACGGAATTACGATCGGGGTGTTTAGCCTGCCCGTCGTGGGCAACGTGACCCTCAAGGCCGACGTGATCTTCCAGGGAGTACCGGAGCCCGGTACCGCGCTTCTCCTCGGCTCCGGATTGGTCGCCTTGGGAGCCGCGGCTCGGCGGCGCGGGCTTTCCTGAGCCCGCGCTCGGTAAGCGAGGCCCGGGTCCGGGTATCGAGGCTCGCGGCGAAGGCCGAGACAGGGGGGAATCGAGAGATGCGATCCAGAACATTAGCGGTGGCTCTGATTGCGCTCGGCCTCGCGTGCGTCTCCAAGCCGGCGTCTGCGACCTTGATCACGCTGCCGGTGACAGGCGGCCCGGGGGTCGACCAAGGCGCGATCTGCGTCAGCGGGAATACCTGCCCGACTACGCCCGCGTTCACGCTTAATGGCAACGCCGCAGTGAACGGTTCCTTCGTCTACGACAACGTGGCGAACACCGTGAGCTTCAACCTGAACAACATCGTGCCCGTGTCCTTCGTGGGTGCGCCCTTTCCCGCGCTCTCGCCCGGCCTTTTTAGCGTTCTTAGCAGCTCGGCCATTCCGGTGACTTCGATCCCGCTCGGGGGCGGCGAGTATGAGATCGTGGAGACCGGCCCGGCGACGGCGACGGCGCCCCTTGCCTGGTCGCCGCCGTTTGTGACGACGGGTAACACGCCGGTGGTGAGCTCGCTCACCTGCGTCGTCAACACGGGCGCGGACACGTGTGGCTTCTCGCTCGGGCCCTCGGGCTGGACGGTCACCGACGGCACCACGAACTACAACGTCTTCATGACCTTCGACGTGAACGTGCCCGAGCCGGACACGATCGTGATGCTGATCATGGGCGTCTTGGGCCTAGCCGTGACCAGGCAACGCCGCGCCGTGTAGACCGCAAGGGCCTGCGCACGTCCTGTGCCGCTCCGATCCCAGCGTGGATCCTTCCCAGCGGGTGAGTGGATCCCTGGCGTGAAGACCCCCTCTCGGCAAGAAACCTCGCGAAGCTCGACGACGCTGGAGCTCTGGCCAGGCGGCATGCGCGATCCCAAGGATTCTACGGCGAGGGGGTCAAGATTCGTCGGGCGTCGATTCCTGCGAAGCATTCGTGCGTGCGAAGCCGCTGATTTCAGCGTCCCTCGCAGGTGTAGGAAGAGGGATCACCGCCGCGCCATTCGGAGGCGTCGTGCTCGGGCGGATGAACCCACAGCGTGGGCACGGGGTGCGCTGCGGGTCCTGCCATGTGATCGTGAAGCGCCGAGGTCCCGCCACCTCGGGCATCTGCGCGCGGAGTGTGGCCATGAGAGCGAGGCCGCGCTGCGCGCACAGTACGGCTTGCGTTGCTTGCGAGACGGAGCCGGATCGTTTTGCTGCGTCCACGAGCGTTGCGGCCTCGTCCTGAAGCCGCAAAGCCTCCTCCCACAGCCCATCGGCCCGCGTCACCGTCTCGGCCTTCTTGGAGGCCGCGAGCGTTTGCGGTAGGTGCCGCTGCCGGTGACGGCGCAGGGAGGCTTCGGTGAGCCCGTACTGCGCCGCTATGCGCCGATTCGGCGTCGATTGAATCGCAAGGTCGATCCCGGCGAGCTCCGGGTGCGTGCAGATCGAGCAGACTCGCGGCATAGGGTTACTCCCTGCTTACTCGCTCGTCTCCGAAGATGCTCCGAAGGCGTCGAAGGTGCTCATACCCTAGGAGTGAGCATCTTCGCCATCTTCTGTCGCCTTCGGGATTCCGGCAGGCTCCAGGCCC
>DOUU01000342.1:13606-14005 GCA_003520425.1 Deltaproteobacteria bacterium | reverse complement strand
GCCGAGGCCTTCTCCCCGAATCCGTCGGTGATCCTCTGAAACCGTCACCGCCTCAGCCCATCGCGATTTGGCTGGTACCCTGCATGGGAGCGCGGGCAAGCGCCCTGTAGACGCGAACGAAAGGGAGACCGCTCGTGCGGACATGGGCCGAGACGGATGAAGATGAAAAACTTCTAGCCGCGCAAGCGATGCCAATAGTGCGAGCAGCGCCTACGGGAAATCCCCAAAGGCTCGCGACGGTCTAGCCGTCAGGTGATTTCAGCCCGACCGCTCGCATGGGGCTCGGGGGAAGGCAGGCCAAGCCATGCAAGTCTCAGCCGAAATACGTTGGTTTTGGCGAAATGAGCCCACGGCCCTCAAGGAGTGGTTCTGCAGCGAGGGAGACGCATTCTGCGCTGC
>DOUU01000342.1:0-13532 GCA_003520425.1 Deltaproteobacteria bacterium | reverse complement strand
CCAAGTGGACCTGTGAACCTCTCGAGCTTCAGCCACCTTTGACAGTGACGATCCAGAAAGAGAGATGGTTGCGCAAATTCGACACCGCAACGTCGATTCCAGAAGAAATCCCGCTCGACCACACGGAGCAGCCCCTAGACAAGAAGCGGCCACTGCCAGTGCTTGGCTGCAACGCAGAGTTAACCAAGGTTCGACTTCAAGGCGCAAGGTGGTGGACGCTCGGCCTGGAATCCTTCGGCACCATGGCGACAGTCGAGAACAGTTTGCGGGCGGTGGCCGCGGTGCTTGCCGCGCGCCGACCACCGGACCTCGGTACGGGCGAGTTGGCCAGCTATCCCGCTTGGCTAAGAAACCACATTTGAGAGGGCGCGCATCTGCAAGCCTTCGCTCACAAAGACCACGGGGCGTCTAGAGCGTCTCCTTACTTTCGTCGTGACAGAAGAAGCGGTCCGACCGCGAAGACCCGCTCGTCAGCAGCACGTTCCGCTCCCACACGGCTCGCGCGTTTCGCTGTACTCGAAGCCCTTTGTCTCGCGCGGGCTCCGAGGGGCCGTGCGGCGGCAGTCGAACCCTTTGCGCTCGTTTTCGGCGATTGTCCTTCGCGGCTCGATCCCGATCGTCTCCGCGGCGTATGGGGCGGAGGTGAGGATCCGGAAGGTCTTTGCGCACACCGCCGCGCGCACGCCGCGCTCTAACACATGGCCGTCATCGTCCTCTACGCGCCTCCATGGCCCTGCGTAGATCACGGCCTCGTTGGCTTCGTAGCAGGGGCCCTGCTTGCCTTTGTGGGCAGTGACCGTGACCGATCGGAACTCGATCCCCTCGATGACCGCGAAGGGCTCGCGCTCCCACTTCTCGATCGTGATTCCGTGGAAGCCGGCGGCTTCGAGCTCTTGCAGGAGAGCAAGCTCGTGGAAGGCGCCGGAGATGCAACCACTCCAGAGCTTCGGGTCGTCCTTCAGATGCTGCGGGATCAGCTCGTCGCTCACGATGTCGGAGATGGCAACGCGGCCACCAACCCTGAGCACGCGGAAGAGCTCGCCGATGAGCTGCTGCTTGTCGCGCTCGGGTACAAGGTTCAGCACGCAGTTTGAAATGGCGAGATCGACGCTTCCCTCGGGCACTAGTGGCGCCTCAGAGCGCAGGCGCCTCTGTTCGCACTCGAGGGCCAGTAGATCAGCCGAGCTATTCACGGGATTCCGTCCGAGCCACGCGTCGAGGCGGTCGAGGTCGAGTGCGAGGTCCTGGATCCGGCCGCGCCGAAAGTCCACGTTCGCGTATCCCAAGCGCTCGGCGACCACGGGCGCCGCACGGCGAGCGAGGGCGAGCATCTCGTCGTTCACGTCGACACCGATCACACGCCCTCTCGGACCTGCGAGCTGGGCAGCGATGAAGCACATCTTCCCACCACCGCTGCCTAGGTCGAGGACCACCTCGCCCTCCCGCACGTAGCGAGAGGGGTCTCCACACCCGTAGTCGCGCTCGAGGACTTCGTTCGGGATCACCTTCAGGTACCGAGGGTCGTAGTCCACTGGACAGCAGAGGGCGACCTCCCTCACCTGCGCGGCAGCCCCATAACGCTGCTGGACGGCGGCTTCCGAATCGATGCGGCGTAAGGATCCTTCCATGCGGTCTCCCCTCCTCGCGCGGGATTGGGTCTCCGGGTCGGAGCCCTACGATGGGAGTCGACTCCGGCCCAAGCCCCGCTCCGCCAGCAGTTGGCGCCGAGGGGACCATGACCTATCGGGCCATGACCAGCAAAGCCACAGGCAGCCTCGAGAGCGATGTGCGCTTCCAAGGTAGGGNNAGGTAGGAGCCCTTCTCACCGTCTCTGCACGAGCGCGCCCGGGAGGACTGCTGGACATGCCCTCCCCTGTTTTTCAGCCGCCGAATTACCCAGTCTCGTGAATGTCCGAAAGGGCCGAGTTCTGCCAGTCTGCCCAGTAGCAGGGGGAGCTCGGCCTCTCTGGACCGCCCTGGCGCGCCAGGACCCCCCAGATCTGGTGCCGCCGTGGCCGAGCTTCCCCTTGCTCGCTTGAGATCCAGCCCTCCTCCCCGAGGCCACGCTACGGCGGGGCTTTCATGGAGGGCTGCGCTAGCCCCGGAATCTCGGCGTCCGACTCTGACCGCCATCCATCACAGCGACTCGCAGGCCGGCACGCGGCAAGGAAACCACGCGAGCGCGAAAAGGAGGAGCGGATCCTCGTTCAATCCCTCCCGAAAACCGAATGCGCTCGGCTGTGGATCGCCCCAAAAAAACACGTGAATTCCAGGACTTCGAGGTACCGAGGCGGCCGGTCATAGCTGCGGCCCCCGGCTCGGCGCCAGCTCCCCTTACCGGCTTCGGGCTCTTGCGATCCGCAAAGCGCGCTTCAAGACGACTCCTTTCCTTCATCCCCCTGCCGGCCCGCTCGTTTTGGAAAACCCCATCCCGCCCTCGGATCTCCCGGCTTCCTCACCGTCAATTACCCAGGTTTGAGGATGGCCTTTGCCCGATCGGCCGCCGAAAATGGGCGTCTGTGTCGGACGGCCATGCCAATGCCGGGTCGATCCCTCGGAGAGGCGGGAGGGGGCGCAGGACCTCCCAGGCCTCCGATCCCGTGCAAACCGCCCGCGGGAATGGGAAGGACTCTGAGGCGGTTGCGCGGCGATGCATCGAGCTGCTCGACCTATCACGGAACGATTTGTTCGTCGCTCTAGGCGCCACCGACCCCGTCTGCTTCCTCAGAATCCTTGAGCTCGTCCCTCTCGACTTCCAGCTCGTTGTTGTCGATCCGTCAGATCAGCGGCTCCTCCCGCTAAAGGGGATCCCTACGCTGCGCGCCGTTCAGATGGATCCGCTGGATTTCGCGATGTTTCCTCTCCAAGTAGAGAAGATCCTCGTCGACGACGACGTCGTGCTTGGGGACGGGAGCGACAAGGTGTTCGCTCGGCTTTTCGACAGGATGCCTCAGGGAGGCCGTCTCCTTGTGGTGGAACGAGTCCCGGTCACGACCAATCTGGCCGAAGGGTCATCGCCGATGGCACCGAACGGCTGCGAGATCGAGGAGCGCCTGCAGAAGGTCGGCTTCGAGGTGCAACGCGAGGCGCTAACGAGTGCCCGAGGGCCGTTCGACCTCATCCTCGCAACGAAGGGCCTAAACCCCTGACGCCAACGGCAGGAGTCCGCTCGCGGCTTGCATCACCTCGGGCTCCTCCCACCGCTGGCCCGAGCGCGATGAGACGGGTCTCCATGCCCAGCCTTTTTCGCTGCGAGCTCCGGGGCACGCGGCGAGTTGCGCCCACTATTCGAGCCAGGTGACCACGCCGGTTGTCACGTCATAGACTCCGCCCACCAGCCCTACTTCATGTTTGGTGATCATTTCGTCAAGAATGGGACTCTGTTTGCGCAGACTCTCCATTGTAAGGCGAACATTCATGTGGGTGACTGCATCTACGAAGGCGGCGTTCTTGCCGTTCCGCGGCCCGGGGACATCTTGCACCGCCTCAACGGCCGGTCGTAGGTGGGAGAGCGTGGTCGTGAGATTCCCTAGCTCGACCCCGTCGCACGCTCCCTTGATGGCTCCGCAGGCGCTATGGCCAAGAATCACGATCAGCTTCGAGCCTGCGACTTTCGAAGCGAACTCGAGACTTCCGAGAATCTCGGGATCGACAAAATTCCCTGCGATTCGCACCGAGAAGATGTCCCCGATTCCTTGGTCAAATACGATCTCGGGAGGGACGCGAGAATCAATGCAGCCGAGGATGGTCGCAAACGGATATTGGCCCGAAGCGGTCTTCTTGACCGCACCGATCCAGTCTCGCTCGACAAGCTTCCCGCTTGCGAAACGTGCATTTCCCTCTTTGAGTCTTTGAAGCGCCTGCGCTGGCGTCATCGCGCGTTGGGCGGCCTGCTCCATGACGGCAGCCGGCGGGAGCGCCCCCACCCCAGCTGTAGACTGTGTGTCCGCGGCTGCCCAAAACGGTGCAGGACCAAGCACGACTGCGACAGCTGTGATGCCTCCCCATATGATCTCACGCAACGCCATCGTGTTCTCCTTTGAGGGCCTTCCCGGCCTGCCGGGAATCACCCGCGGCTTCAGATGTACTTCTTTCTCGGCCTGGCCTCTAGAGTCGCTTCACCCTTCCACTCTCCGGCGCCTTGCAAACGAGACGAGCCGAAGGAGTCAACCTCGAGAGTCGGTTCAAGGCGGCGGATGGGCAAGATGCCAGGAGACCCGTCTCTCGTCTCTGGGAATCTTGCGCTGACTGTTGACCCCAGTCAGGGTCCGTCGCGAGTACCTGCGAGCGCGAAGGGAGAGGGGATCAAGTCCAAGACGATCCTGATTGCGTGATTCTGCAGAGAGCCGACGAGAAATCACCCTCGGGGAACGCCCTCATTGGGATGCCATAGCCTCGGTGTACGCTCGCTGCCTCCCGAAAGAATCGGCCATAGACATCNNCCCTGCCATGAACGGCTTCGAACCATGGCCATCGGCCTGGTGCTCGACAGGGATCTGTCAAGATCGCCGCCCGTCCGGCTCGAAGTTCGGCCGCAGGACACGGGCCCGTGGGCCTTGCACTCGTTCGAGATTTGTTGTCGCTGCAAGCTCTCCGCGATCAGGCTACGACCTCGGATGTCTTTGCGAGGGGTGCGTACTGAACTGTGGAGGGCCAGCCATCCTCATCGAAGACACCTCGTGTTCGGTGCCTCGACGGAGCGTCATTTCAGGCTCGCATCTACATAGGGCTGCGCCTCCTTGACCTTCGAGACGCACGTGTCGTAGTGCTTGGCTTCCTGCTCAGCCTTCGCCTCGGCCAGAAGCGCTTCCGCCTTCGCCCACTCGACCTTTGCGCTGTAGCCCTTTGATTTCGCGTAATCGAGCTTGCTGGAAGCGGCGTCAAGATTCTGAGAGCAAGCCTTGGAGTCGGTCGAGCCGGAGGGTGACATCGCCGAGCATGCAAAAAATGGGGTCACCACGAAGGAGCAAGCTAGCGCGGTCAAAAACATTCGAATGCCACTCATCAAAGGCTTCCTTTCCGCCTGGCGGCACGGTCAAAACGGGTTGTCACAATGCGGTGCCTAACGACCTCGCGCGAGAAGGTCGCGAATCTCACGCAGCAACGTCTCCTCCGCCGTTGGCCCGGGAGGTGCGGCCGGCGGTGCGGCTGCCTGCTGGCGCTTGAGCCGGTTCACGCCTTGGACCACGAGGAAAATCACGAAGGCGAGGATCACGAAGTTAATGACAGTGTTGAGGAAGAGGCCGTACGCCATCACCGGCGCGCCCGCCTTCTTGGCTTCAGAGAGCGCAACAAATCCCTTCCCTGAGAGATCGACAAAGAGATTCGAAAAATCGACTTTGCCGAGAAGGAGGCCAACGGGAGGCATGATCACGTCGTTCACGAGCGAGTTGACGATTCCTCCGAATGCGGCCCCGATGATGATGCCGACTGCCATGTCGACGACATTCCCCTTGACCGCAAACTCTTTGAACTCACTGAGCATGGACATAGGCAATCCCCTTCTGACGGGAGCCCGGCCGCGCTGGTTGGCCGAGGAAAAGGCGAGTTCAGCCGCCGAGGGCTTTCTTGATCTCTTCGAGTGCCCCCACGTTCTTGTTCAGCTTGTCAAGGTTTTCCTTCATCTCGGTGATCGTCGTGCCCAGCTTGGCCGCAGAGCCGAGCGGTCCCCCCGATTCCCCGGCCTTCTGCATCAGCTCCTTCCCGACTTCACCCACCTGCGCCTGAGCGCTCGGATGCGCTGTCATCCCGCAGAGATAGCCCGCTGCGAACACCGCCCCGAGCAGTCCCGTCTTAAGCACACGCCGAAAGAACCCCATTATGTGCCCTTTCTCACCTCGTTGATTGTGTTGTTCTACGCGAATGGGAGTTCGAATCCCAGATCGTCCTTCCGACAGCATCAACCGCGACGATGCAAACGTCGTGCCCCGAGCGAAGAGGGTCAGACAACAACGTGCATTCGAGGCCTCACGCACCGCTTGAGGCGGGAGAGGTGCCACAAAGCCCCACACACGGCGGAATCAGCGCGACGCAATGCCTCAGGTACTCATCACCGCAACTCGCGGAGAGCTCGGAGCCTGTCGTTATTCCGATCGAGCCGAACGGGGTCGCTGGAACTCAAGCTCGTCAACCCGCTTGTGGACGCTAGCCTCGGTCCCCCGAGCGGAAGGGCAGGTACTCGAACCGCCGCACAAAGGGCCCCGGCGCGTAGCGCGCCGCCTCGATGTCCACAGCGAAGTCCGGGCAGCGCGCCAACACCTCCTCCAGCACGACACGCGCCTGCAGGCGCGCGGGTGCGGCGCCGATGCAGTGGTGCGGTCCGTAACTGAAGCTCAGGTGGCGGCGGATCTTGCGCGTCACATCGCACACCTCTGCATCTGCGCCGAATTCGCGTTCGTCGCGGTTGGCCGAGGCATAGAGCAGCATCACCTTGCGGCCCCGCGGAATGGCCTTGCCCTCGAGCATGATGTCGCGGGTGGTCGTGCGTGCCAGACCCTGGACCGGCGCGGTAAGACGCAGGAACTCCTCGATCGCATTCGGGATGCGTCCCGGATCTCTGAGCAGCAGCATGCGCTGCTCCCGGTGCCGAGTAAGCAACTCGAACGCCCCGCCAAGCAGACCCATGATGGTGTCGTTGCCGCCGGTCACCATCGTGAAGGCGACACCCAGCGTCTTGGCGAGCGAGACGTCCTCGCCGGTGCGCAGGCGTCCATGGACCAGAGCGGAGATCATGTCTTCGGCAGGTTCCGCGCGCCGCCGCGCGATGAGGCCAGCGAAATAGCTGAACATCTCTCGCACGGCTTCTCCGGCGCTCAGGACGTTGCCGCCCGCGCCCGCGCTCACGATGGCATCAGTCCAGCGCCCGAAGCGAGGGCGGTCGGCCAGTGGGACGCCCAGGAAGTGCGCCACAACGAAGCTCGCGAGCGGGCGGAAGAGCTCGCTCACCACACAGCCCTCGCCGCTCTCCCGCAGCACCTCCACGCGCGCCACTACGAATTCGCGAATCATGGGCGTGAGCGCCTCCACCTGCTGTGGGGTGACGCGTTTGATGATCAGCTTCCGCAGCGCGGTGTGGTCGGGGGGGTCCATCATCACGATGGGCGCCTCGAGGCCGAGCCGCTCCATCTCGCCGTACGAGAACGTGAGCCCCGAAGCCGAAGAGAACGTGCGGGCGTCCACCGCAGCGTCCAGCACATGGGCGAAGCGCGAGAGCACCCAGTAGTCTCGACCGTCGTGGTCGTCGGCCACGTGGTGGACCGGATCGTGGTCGCGCAATGCCCGGTACATGGTGAAAGGGTCCCGCCAGCTCTCGCCCCCACGCGGCTCGAAGTGGGCCCGGCTCTGCATGGACATGGCCTGCTCTCCTAGCCACCCTTGTAGCCGGAGGCTTTGTAGCAGGAGGTCGGCCGCGGCCGACAGGCCCTACCGCCCTTGGCTGTGCGTTTCGACCCTTGGCCCTCCCGGGGCGAAACGGCCCACCAAACCCCCCGACTCAGTTCCGGGAGGCGCTGAACCGAATCGTAACTTGATTCCGGAACGTTGTTTTGATAACCCTGGGGTGAGGTCATTGCTCCGGCCGAAACGGCCCGATCCTTGCTGCCCGCTTGAAAAGAAGGGAGAAGTGCGATGCGACCGCTCGTCAGCTACCAGCTCGAAAACTCATTTGCCACGATCACCATGGACGACGGCAAGGTCAATGTGCTGTCACTCGAAATGCTCGCAGAGCTCAACGCGGCCCTCGACCGAGCTGCAGCAGACCGAGCGGTCGTTGTGCTTGGCGGCAGGCCGGGTGTTTTCTCGGCGGGGTTCGATTTGCCCGTGCTCAGAGCGGGTGGTTCCGAGTCGATCGCAATGGTGCGTGCGGGCTTCGAGCTGGCGGAGCGAGTCCTATCGTTCCCCATGCCGGTGGCCATCGCGTGCACGGGTCACGCAGTGGCGATGGGCGTCTTTCTGCTCCTTTCCGGCGACTACCGAGTGGGCGCGGCTGGTCCCTACAAGCTCGCTGCGAATGAGGTGGCGATCGGGATCACGATGCCGCGTGCCGCGATCGAGATCCTGCGGCAACGCCTTGCGCCCGCGCACTTCAACAGAGCAGTCACGCTGGCCGAGCCCTTCTCGCCGGACAATGCAGTCGAGGCTGGCCTCCTGGACCGCGTCGTCGGAGTCTCGGAGCTGCAGCGGGTTGCACGAAGCACTGCGGTCGCCCTATCCACGCTGGACATGGAGGCGCACGCAGCGAGCAAGCTGCGCGCCCGAGAGCACACGCTAAGAGCCCTCCGCACGGCGATCGAGGCCGACGACGCTGCACTTCGACGCCCAGCCGCAAGCCATGCGTGAGAAAGGCGCGACCCACACCCTCTTGTCAGCGCCGACCGAAACGCCGCCAGAACGGATTGCACGGTGTTGTTGCCGCTGTTTCACTAGGATCCGAACGTGCCGAGAGTGAAGCAGCGGACGCCCGCGCTGCGGAATCGGGTGCTGCACGTGGCGCTGGCGACCCTCGCCGATGAGGGCATCGCAGGGCTCACGGCCCGAAGGGTCGCGGAGAGGGCGGCAACGTCCGTTCCAGCCGTCTACGAGCTCTTCGGCGACAAGGCCGGGCTCGTCCGTGAGGTGTTCTTCGAAGGCTTTCGTCAGCTCCGCCGCCGCTTCGACCAATTCGAGGACTCCGACGATTCTCGCGGCGATCTGGTTCGCGTGCTTGAGATCTTTCGTTCGTTCGTCCGCGAGAACCCGGTGCTGGCCCAAGTGATGTTCTCGCGGCCGTTCGCCGACTTCGACCCAGGTCCCAAAGAACTCCGCGCGGGCGGAGCGGTCCGGGAGTTCATCGTCGGGCACGTCCGCCGCTGTATCGACGCGGGTTTCCTCTCGGGCAATGAGACCGACATCGCCCATGTGCTCGTGGCGCTCGCCCAGGGGCTGGCGGTGCAGGAGAGCGCTGGTTGGCTCGGCACCTCCAAGGCCTCCGTCGATCGTCGGTGGGCTCTTGCATTTCGGGCGGCACTCGAGGGGCTCGCTTCCGCGGGACGAGAAGCTCCGAAACCCATGGAAGCTCCCAGGAGGCTTCGGCGCCAATGAGAACGGCCCTTCCGCATCGGGAGCGTGAGATCGGGGGACGACGACCGAGAGCAGCTCGACCTGGCACGACGAGCACAGGCGCCCGCGGAGAGAGCCATTTCGAGCGGCTCTCGGCCGGCAAGGGGCTTCCAGACCGTCGCCAAGGGACACCCCTGCGCAGGACATGTGCCAGAATCATCACGGCCGGCCGCCGCTGGCCCCTGCCATCGGAGGCCTCATGAACCGAACCCGCTGCCGCTTGCTCGCCGCGCTCGTCGTTGGCCTCGCGCTCGCCGCGTGCCGGAGCGCATTCTCGCCCGGGCCAGCGGCGGCGCTCCCCGCGATCGACCCAGCCACCCTGCCGGTCGTCGAGGCGCAGTTCGGTGTCCCACCCCTCGCAGCGCCGCCCACAAACCGCGACCACGCCGCGAAGGTGGTGGTGAAACTCGAGGTGAAGGAACTCGTGAAGGAGATTGCCGACGGCACGCAGTACACGTTTTGGACCTTCGGGGGAACCGTGCCCGGCCCCATGATCCGCGTGCGGCGCGGCGACCTGGTTGAGCTCCACCTCATGAACCATCCCGACAACACGATGCCCCACAATATCGATCTGCATGCTGTGACCGGGCCGGGCGGCGGCGCCTCGAGCACCTTCACGGCGCCCGGCCATCAATCGCAGTTCAGCTTTCGCGCCCTCAACGCGGGCGTATTCGTCTACCACTGCGCCACGGCACCAGTGCCCATGCACGTGGCCAACGGGATGTATGGCCTGATCGTGGTCGAGCCGGAGGAGGGTCTGCCGAAGGTCGATCGCGAGTACTACGTGATGCAGGGTGACTTCTACACGCGTGGCGGCTTCAAGGAGCCCGGACTCCAGCCCTTCGACATGGACAAGGAGATGCTCGAACAGCCCACCTATGTGGTTTTCAACGGGCGCGATGGTGCGCTCGTCGGCGAGCGGGCGCTCACCGCCAAGGTCGGGGAGACGGTACGTCTCTTCGTCGGTGACGGCGGTCCGAACCTCGTGAGCTCGTTCCATGTGATCGGCGAGATCTTTGATGCCGTCCGCATCGAGGGGGCGCGCGAGACTGCTCACGACGTGCAGACGACGGTCATTCCGGCGGGAGGGGCGGCCGTTGTGGAGTTCAAGCTCGAGGTGCCCGGTACGTTCATCCTCGTCGATCACTCCCTGATCCGCGCGTTCAACAAGGGGGCGCTCGGCATGCTCAAGGTGGAAGGACCGGAGGACAAGCTCGTCTACTCCGGCAAGGAGGTGGACGAGGTCTATCTGGCCGAGTACTCGGAGAAGGCCCTCGAGGCCAAGCGCGCAGCGACGGCGGCCGCGACAACCGAGGGCGAGTCCCTCGAAGCCCGCCTCGAGCGCGGCAAGGCCGTCTTCCAGGGCACGTGCTCCACCTGTCACCAGGCCGAGGGACAGGGTCTCGCGAGCGTCTTCCCGCCACTCGCGAAATCCGACTTCCTCATGGCCGACAAGGAGCGCTCGATCCGCATCGTGCTGGCGGGTCTGTCCAGCGAGATCACAGTGAATGGCCAGCGGTACCAGAACGTGATGCCGTCGTGGTCGCACCTCACGGACCACGAGATCGCCAACGTACTCACCTACGTGCGGAATAGCTTCGGCAACCAGGGAGACCCGGTCACCGCCGGCGAGGTCGCGAAGGTCCGCGCCTCGCTTCCCAAGCCCACGGAGCAGGGGCACCCCTAGGAGATAGGGTGCGGACGATCTTCGCGGCGACGCTCGGCCTGGCACTCTCCTTGGCCGGCGCGGCCAAAGCATCGGAGGCCTCGCCTGGGATGCAGCGGCTCCCGGGTGGCGTATACGCTCCCTTCTACCCGGTGAAGAACGAGGCGCCGACGCGCGTCGAGCCCTTTCTCTTGGACGTTCTTCCTGTGACCCGCGCGCAATTCCTCGATTTCGTGCGCGAGGTCCCATCCTGGCGACGTTCCCATGTGTCGCCGCTCTTCGCAGACCGCGCCTACCTCTCGGACTGGGTGGGAGATCTCGAGCCCGGCGCGGAGATTCCGCAGGACGCCCCGGTCACGTTCGTCTCGTGGTTTGCAGCCGAGGCCTATTGTCGATCCCAGGGCAAGCGGCTCCCGACCGAGGCTGAGTGGGAGTTCGCCGCGGCGCCGCCGTCGGAAGATGCCGCTGCGAAGACCGAGACCGAACGACGTATCCTCGCCTTCTATGCGCGGCCCCGCGGCTTCCTCCCGCGGGTCGGCTCGACGCCGCCGAACGCATGGGGCATCCGCGACCTCCACGGAGTAATCTGGGAGTGGGTCGAAGACTTCAACGCGAGCTTCGCACCCGCCGACAACCGAACCGATCGGGATCGAACGAGCGAACGCGTGTGCGGGGGCGGCTCAGTGGGGGCTGCCGACCCCCGCAGCTATACGACCTTCATGCGCACCGCGTTCCGGTCGAGCCTTCAGGCGACCTACGCCCTCCACCACCTGGGGTTCCGCTGCGCGAGGAGTCTGCCATGAGCAGAGCCTTCCCTTCCCTCCTTCTCTTCGCAGCCTTCGCGGCGACCTTTGGGCCGGCGGCACGTGCTGTGGACAGCTCCGGCGCGGGCCACGAGGGACACCCGACGCATCCCGCGATCCCGGGGGACGCACCGGTCGCTGATCGCTCGCTCTACCAGCTGCCGGGCGCCTGGACCGATCAAGACGGACGTGCCTTCGCGCTCGCCTCGCTCCGCGGGAGCCCGGTGCTCCTGGTGCTCTTCTACGGCACCTGCGATTCCATCTGCCCGATCATCGTGCGCGACTTGAAGAAGGTAGAGGCGATGCTGCCGGAGGCCGACCGCAGGCGCACGCGCTTCGTGCTCGTCACCATCGACCCGCTGGTCGACACCCCCGAGCGTCTCCTCGCCTACGCGCGGAAGAACGACCTCGATCTCTCACGCTGGAGCCTGCTGAATGGATCCCCGGATGACGTGCGTGTGCTGGCGAACGTTCTCGGATTCAAGTACCGCCCCACGGGCACGGGCCAGTACAGCCACACCATCCGCATCACGCTGCTCGACCGGAGCGGCAATGTCGCCGATCATATGGACGGGCTCGAACGCCCTCTCGCACCGATTGCGGCGCGCGTGTCTGCGCTCCTCGCAGACGAACCGCCGCCGAAATAGACGCAGCCGCGGAACGGTTCGGGAGATCCCGGCGCTGCGTCCCCGCAACGAGCTCCATGGAATCTGCCGTCTCCTCAGCACAGGCGTGCGGTTCGAAGATGCTCCCGAACGGCGCCGATCATCGCCCGCACATTCGGCGAGCGTTGGCGGTTGGCCTGGTACACGAGACTGACCGGTACGGGCAGCGGAGCGAAATCGTCAAGGACGAGGACCAGTCGGCCGGCACCGACATGGTGCATGACCTGATGGGTGAGAACGCGTGCAATCCCGAGGCCATCCAGTGCGGCATCGATCGCGCCGTCGCTGTGTAGGAGCGGCCTCGGAGTCGCTGTGTTCCAGCCACGCGACGTGCTCAACTCGACGGCGGGGCGGAGATCGGGGCGCGGGGCAGGCGGACCCGGAAGCAAAGGCCCTTGGGCTCGTTTCCCTCGGCCCAGATTTTGCCGCCGTGTGCTTCGACCGCGAGCCGGCAGAAGGCGAGCCCAAGGCCGCGCCCCATCTCATCCGCTCCCGCACCCGAAAGCCGGACGTAGCGCTCGAAGACAAGCTCCCGCAGCTCGGGCGGAATGCCTGGTCCTTGGTCGCGAACGACAAGGTCGACGCTCGCCTCGTCCGCGGCGATGTCGATTCGCACGTCACTACCCGACGGGGAGTATCGCAGGCCGTTGTCGATCAGATTCTGGAGCACGCGTCGCAGCAGCTCGCGGTCCGCTGTGAGCTCAATCGCCTCTTCGGGCAGATCCACCTCAATCGCTTGGCTGCGCACCTCCGCGAGCGCTGACATGATCTCCACAACGCCGCGCACGAGGCCACCGAGTTCAAGCGGCGCCGCTTTGACCACCAAACCACCAGCGTCGGATTGCGCGACGTCGAGCAGGTTCGTCGCCATGCGGGTGATCGTCTCGCCCGCAGCGAGCTCGTGGGTCCAATGCCGCCGATCCTTGTCCGAAAGCGTCGGATCGTCGAGCCGCATCTGCGCGCGCATCACGATCGTCGCGGCGGGGCTGCGCAGGTCGTGGACGAGAAGAGCCGCGAGCGCTTCTTTCTGACGATGCAGCTCGCTGAGGGCATTGTTGGCCTCGATCAACTCGGCGTTCGAGGCATGGAGCTCGTCGGTCCGCTCGGCCACTCGGCGCTCGAGCTCTGCGTAGAGAGAGACGCTCTCGAGCGCGACGGAAGTGCTGTGGGCGAGAGCCTGCAACAGGCTCAGCTCCGCGGGCGTCGCCTGGTGACGCTTCGCCCAGTAGTTGCCGATCGCGCCGATGGGATCCGCGGTGCGGATGGGTACCATCGCCAGGCTCTTCACGAACGTGGGCCGGT
>DOUU01000311.1 GCA_003520425.1 Deltaproteobacteria bacterium | reverse complement strand
CGATGCGCGTTTTCTCACCCACCTCTCCCACGCCTACGCCGCCTTGGTCGCGCTCACCGCGGGGCAGCTCGTGCTCGGCGCCTTGGTGCGTGCCCACGGTGCGGGCCTTGCCTGTCCGGACTGGCCCTTGTGTTGGGGTGCGTTCGTCCCGCAGCTCGACTTTCGGGTGGCCTTCGAGTACGGGCATCGCATCACCGGCGCCGTCGTGTCTCTGCTCTTTCTGGGTCTTACCGCCACATGCCTCATCTCCCCGAAAACACGCGGTCTCACCGCGAGATGGAGCGCCGCCGCAGGGCTCCTTCTCCTCTTTCAGGTCGTGCTCGGCGGGCTCACCGTGCTCCACCTCCTCGCCGCCTGGACGGTGACCGCGCACCTTGCGATCGGGAATCTCTTCGCCGCGACGCTGCTTCTCGTCCAGCAGCGGATCTCCGATGCGGCGAGCGCGGCGCGGGGCGGGCGCGCCAACGCGCCGCCGAAAAGACCGCGCCGCGGGCTTCGCCTTTGGATCGGGGCAGCCGGGGTCTTCCTCGCGTTTCAGGTCGTGCTCGGTGGCCTCGTTTCCTCCCGCTATGCGGGCCTTGCCTGCCTTGAGTGGCCGACCTGTGCCGGAGGGGTCTTCTTTCCCTCCTTTGAGGGCGCACAGGGCCTTCACTTGCTCCATCGAACGAACGGGTACCTGCTTCTTGCGACACTCCTCCTTTGCGCATTTCTCGCGCGGCGCGAGCCCCGCCTCGCGCGCCTGACCGCCCTTGCCGCCCTCCTCGGCCTCGTGCAGGTCGGTCTCGGCATCGCGAACGTTCTGCTGCGCCTCCCGGTCGAGGTAACGGCCCTCCACTCCGCGGGCGCTGCAGGACTCGTCCTCCTGTGGACAGCCGTCGCGCACCCGGCGTCCCCGTGAACGGGCCCCCTGCACCCGCGGAGCCCGCGAGCCGGACCGAGAAGGGGTGCGCTCGCGAAGGCCCCGCTTCTCTTCAAGGCAGGGGGCGAGGCGCACGCGTGACGAAGCCGCGCATCGTGATCGTGGGTGCGGGCTTTGGCGGGCTCGCCGTGGCCCGCGCCCTGCGTCACGCGCCGGTCGACGTGACGGTGATCGACCGCCACAACTACCACGCCTTCCTTCCCCTCCTCTACCAGGTCGCGACCTCGGGCCTCACCGCACAGGACGTGGCGCACCCCGTAAGGTCCATCCTGCGGAGCCTTCCCAACGCGCGCTTCCGTCTCGGCGAGGTGTGCGGCGCCGACCTTGACGCGCGCTGGGTGGCGCTGCAAGGCGGCGAGCACATTCCCTTTGACTTTCTCGTTCTCGCGGCCGGGAGCACAACGGAGACGTGGGGCAACCAAAGCGTCGCGGACCATGCGCTCCCGCTTCACGATCTCGAGCACGCCCTCGCGGTGCGCAACCGCGCGCTCTCCTGCCTCGAACGCGCGGACGCGACCGCCGATCCTGCGCTGCGCGAGGAGCTCCTCGGATTCGTCGTGGTGGGAGGAGGACCCACGGGCGTCGAGCTCGCCGGTGCGCTCGCCGAACTGAAGCGCCATGTCGTGCCTCACGATTTTCCTGCCCTCGAAGGCGCGATGCGGGTGTGGCTCCTCGAAGGCCGAAGCGCACTCCTGCCCTCCTTGCCGCCGCGCCTTCAGGCGAAGGCGCTCCTTCAGGTGACGGGCCTCGGTGTCGAGGTGCGCCTTGGGGCGCTGGTCGAGCGCGTGGACCCCACAGGCGTTTGGCTGCGCTCGGGCCAGCGCATCCCCGCGCGAACCGTGGTGTGGGCGGCCGGCGTGCGCGGTGAAAAGCTCGCCGAGGAGCTCGGGCTTGCGAGCGGGCAAAGCGGGCGCATCGCGGTCGACGAGACGCTCGCGGTGCCGGGACATCCAGGCGTGTATGCGATCGGGGACCTCGCCCTCCTCAAGGGGGCGGAGCGGCTCCCGCAGGTCGCACCGGTGGCCATCCAGCAGGGGCAGGCGGTCGCGCTCAATTTGCTGCGCACGCTGCGCGGACACCCGCCCTTCCCATTTCGTTACCACGACAAGGGCTCGATGGCGACGATCGGCCGCAACCGCGCCGTGGCCCTGGTCTTCGGCTGGGAGCTCTCGGGCCGGATCGCCTGGTGGGCGTGGCTCCTGGTGCACATCGTCTTTCTCGTAGGCTTCCGCAACCGCGCTGCGGTGCTCCTCAACTGGGCGTGGAACTTCTTCACCTACGACCGGGGCTTGCGCGCTGTGGTCGGCGGCAACCCGATCCCGGACCTCGCCCTTCAACGCAGCGAAAAGGGCGACGCGTCGGTCGCGCGGTGCTAAACACGCCGCCATGCGGTCCTACCAAGTCTTCGCGACGATGTCGCCGGAGCACGCCCGTCAGGTGCTGAAGGCCATCTCAGAGGCGTCCCCGGCGTCCTTCAGCCAGGCCGTGGCGGTGGCCAGCGCAGCGCTTCGCGCGCGCCCCGTCTTCTTGATGCGGCAGCCTTTCGAAAAACGTGCGGACGCCGTGCGGCGCACGCTCTCCCGCGTCGCCGCAAGCGACCTCGCCGAAGAGCTTCTCGCGGTGTACTTCCTGCAGTGTCGCAAGGCCCTTCTTCTCGAGTGGCTGGATCTCGTCGGCCTCGAGCACGAGGAGGGAGCGCTGAAGCACGAGGCTCCGCCCCCGCCTCCCGCCGATGTCCTCGGCAAGGCGGTTCGCACCTATCGCAAGGGCGAGGAAGACGCGGCCGACCGGGAGCTCCTGCTCAAGGCCTTCGCAGCCCAGACCGCGATCGACTGGCCCGAGCTCGAGAAGCTTCTCGCGCAGCCCTAAACGCTAGCCGGCGCGGCCGATCGGCGAGGCCCTCAGCTTTCCTGGCGCGCGCGGTGCTCCCCTACCCAGTCGTCGAGCCGCTGCCAGTTTTCGGCGAGCCACGCAAGGCGACCCTCTTGGTCCTTGGGGATCTCCGCGTAAGGGACGCGCCAGGTGAAGACCCGGATCGTGGCTCCGATGAGCCTTCCCGCCCACAGGTCCCAGACCGTCGCGATGCCCTCGAAACCGGTGGTTGCAAAAAAGAGAACGTCTGCCCCGGGGTTTGCCTCCAGGAGCCCCAGCGTTCCGCCCGGTCGGGGCGGGAGGACCTGCTTCAGCCTCAACGCGCGGCGCTCGGCCTCGGGGTTGCCCGAGGCCGCGATCCGAGCCAGGACGCGCGCGCGCTTTGCGGGGGTAAAGCGTGTCCCTTCCGGAAAGATCACGACGCAATCCCGTGCCGAGAGGTTGCTCAGCAGGCGAACCACCGCCGCGATCTCCGGCGCCGAGTCGCCCGAGTCACGCCGCACGAACGTGTTTGGGACGCGGTCCCCGACGATGTCAAGGCAAGGATCGACGCGCAGCTCCTGCTTCATCACGTAGCGCATGCGCAGGCCGCGGGGACCGAGAAGAAGCAGGGGAAGGAGCACGTCGCCGATGCTGGTGTGCCTCGCGAACACGATGAGCGGGCCCATCCCGCGATCGCTCGCCGGGTCGACGACGACGCGGAAGTGAAAGATGCGTTCGGCCCCGTGGAAGAGGGCTCCCGACCAGAGCGACTCGAGCGCATAGAACCAGCGATCCCCTCGCTCGCGATCGCCCCTTGCGATCGTGGCCTCGCCCAGAAGAAGAAGCGCCGTCACCGCCAGTCCCCAGACCTCGCAGAAGAGGAACCATGCGAGAAGGAGAAGGCAGCGCACGGCCTTGAGGCGCGTTCCGCGCACGAGGTCGTGGATCAGTGCGATCGGAAGTGCCAGCGGGAGCAAGGCCACCACGAGCACGAAGGAGCCGCACACCGCTGTGACCGTCGTGATCCGCCGGGCGACAACGGTGCGCGTTCGCTCCGCCGTGGGCGACTCGTTTGCGCTCACGAGGCGACCTCGATCATCCGGCCCGGTCGGAGCGGATCTTTCGCCACGCCGCCCGCGCGGCGCGCGCTGATTCCCGCTCGAATGGCGGCATGGGACGCGCGACCCGTGGCATCGGCCAGCGCAATCGCAAAGCCCAGGAGGGTCCACAGGGAAGGCACGAGCGCGTAGGGAGCCCGTAGCGCAAGGAGCACCTCCGGCTTCTGCAGGGCGCGAGGAAGATAGCCCGCCCCAAGACCGGCAGCGCAAGAGCCAGCCCGAATGCGGCAAAGGCTCGCGTGCGACGCGCCGCGGCCTGAAGGACATCCCGACGCAATCGGGAACCACCCTAGAAGGGTGTCAAGGAGTGCGTGACAGCCCCCGATGCCGCGGGATTTCTTGACGTTTCGGAGGCCGATCCTAGTCTCGGAAACGTCGTTGGGGGAGTGGCCTTTGACCGATTCAGGGAGGTACGTGTCGCCCGTCCAGCGGGTCCGTGCGGTCGGGCTTGGCGAGTCGACCGTCAGGCGCTGGATCGACCAGGGGCGGGTGCTGGCCGTAAAGACTCCGGGGGGACATCGCCGGTTTCCAATCGCCCTCGCTCTCCGCTTCGTGCGCGGCGCTGGGCTCTCCCTGCTCGATCCCGCTGCGCTTGACCTCTTCGTCGGAGGGAGGGTCACGCCGCGCCTGCGCCTCCGGCACGCCGGCCGCGGAGCTCGCGGACGACTGGATCGCACCCGCGATGGCTTCCGTCGGGTACCGGCGGGAGCGCGGTGACCTTCCTGTCACGACGCAGCCCCGCCGCCCCCTCGATTGTGATGCGCGCCTTGCACGCGCCCGAGCGCTGCGGCGTCCCGACACCACGGCGATCGCCGGCCGCCTGATGCGCGCCCTTCACTGGTTCCGCGCCGATCTGCGGCTTCGAGACAACCTGGCCCTCGAAGAGGCGGCCCGCGCCGACGAGTGTCTCCCCTTTTTCGTGCTCGACGAAGCGATCCTGCGAGGCTCAAGAACGGGCGCTCCCCGCGTGCGCTTCCTCCTCGAGTGCCTTCGGGCGCTCCGCCGCGAGCTTGCCGCGCGCGGATCTACGCTTCTCGTGCTGCGAGGGGACCCCGCCGCCGAAATCGCGCGGCTCCTTGGCGCAACGCGCGCGGAGCTTGTGACGTGGGGGCGCTGCGAAACTCCGCTTGCGCGGCGCCGGGATGCGCGTGTGCGCGCAGTGGCCCGACGCGCGGGCGCGCGGACCCTCGAAACCAAAGACGACGTCGTCTTCGGGAGCGAAGAGGTCCGGACGAGAACCGGCGGCGCCTTTGCGGTCTATACACCGTATCGGAATGCATGGGAGGCGCGCCTCCTCGCCGAGCCGCAGCCGCCCCGCCGCGCACCCCGCCTTCCGCCCCCCATCCCGAACGTCGAAGGCGACCTCGGGGTTGCGCTGCCAAGCCCCGAGGAGCTCGGCTTTGGCGAGTCTCGAGCGGAGCTCCCGGTGGCGGGGGAAGAGGCGGCGCACAGCCGCCTTGAGCGCTTCCTCTCCAAGGCGGTGCGAAGCTACACCACCGACCGCGATATGCCGGCGAGGGAGGGGACCTCACGCCTTTCCCCCTATCTTCGATTCGGCGTGATCTCCGCGCGCGCGTGCGTGAGTGCTGCGCGGGCCTGTGCCGACGACGATCGAAGCGCGGCCGAGGGCTCGAGGAAGTGGGTCGATGAGCTCGTGTGGCGCGAGTTCTATCGCGCCATCCTCGCCGAGAACCCGCGCGTTCAGCGGGGATGCTATCGGAAGGAATATGATGCCTTGGCGTGGAACGAGGACCCCGAGGCTTTTGCGGCCTGGTGCCAGGGCCGAACGGGCTATCCCATCGTCGACGCAGCCATGCGTGAGCTCGCCGCGACGGGCTGGATGCACAATCGCCTGCGCATGATCGTGGCGAGCTTCCTCACGAAAGATCTCCTCCTCGACTGGCGCCTTGGAGAGAGGTTCTTCTTCCGCGCACTGGTCGATGGCGACCCCGCGAGCAACAACGGGGGATGGCAGTGGTCGGCGTCCACCGGCAGCGACGCGCAGCCCTACTTTCGGATCTTCAACCCCGTGTCGCAGGGCCTGAAGTTCGATCGGGAGGGCAGCTTCGTGCGGCGTTGGGTGCCGGAGCTCGAGGGCGTGGACGAGCGCTTCCTCCACGCACCCTGGGAAATGCCGCATCCGCCCAAAGACTATCCCCCGCCGATGGTGAGCCACGCCGAGCGGAGAAGGACGGCGCTCCGCCGCTTCGAAGCGGTACGTCGAGCCAAAGAGGGCGCAAGGAGACGGGGGGCCTGAGGGAGAACGTCCTGCGCAGCAAGCTTGGGCTTCCCCTCCGGCGAAAGGAGGTCCCCGCCTTCTTCTCCGGATCCTGGGCGCATCACGCCGCCTGAGCCGCGCTTTCGGGCCGTAGCGCCGCTTCCCATCGCGGTGCGGGAGGGCAGCCTCATCGACTCTCGCCTGCGCCTCGCCTAGACCTCGCCCTGGAGCTTCCGCCCCGAGCTTGAGGCCCAGTCTCGAATCCCCATGGCCTGCGCCAAGAAGGAGTCAAGACTCACCATGCCGGGGCCTGCGATCAGGAGCCAGAAGAACGAGAGGAGGTAGAGCGGCTCGTCGAGCTCGACGAAGTCGTTGAGGCTCGAGACCGATGCGAGCTTCACGGTGACGATCGCGACGAGCATGTTGATGATGAGCGGGATCGCCGCGATCCGGGTGAGAAGTCCCACCGCAACGAGCGCACCCCCGATGAGCTCCGTGTACGCAGAGAGCACCGCATTGAAGTAGGGATGCGGGATTCCCCAGCCCGCAAAGCGCTCCGCAAAGGCATCCAGATTGTGGATCTTGCCCCATCCCGTCTCGAAGAAGAAGTATCCGACGAAAAGGCGAAGGAGAAGCGGCGGGAGCCAATCGAGGCGATTCGCAAGGGCAAGACAAAACGTGAGGATCTTCGTCATGACCTCTTCTCCATCCTCTCCTCGCGCTCGGTTGCCGAGCCGAGTCGATGCCACGGTGGGTCGAAATGCCTGGCTCCGACGCTTCCACCCGCTCGTTCATGCGCAAGGGAACGGGCTTCGTCCCCTCGCGTAAGCGCGCCGTCCTCAGGCCGTCTCCATCAGTTTCTCAAGCCGCCGCCTCGCGCGGAAGATCCGCGTGCGAAGCGCAGTGCGCGGGATGCCGAGCCGCGCGGTGAGCTCTCGGAGAGAGTGCGCATTCGAGGCGAGCTCCAAGAGGACTTCACGATCCCCTGCCCCGAGAAGCTCAAGGCCTCTTGCAACGGCCGCAACGCGGCGCCTTTGACTGAGGAGCTCATCCGGGGCTGCGCGGACGCCTCGTTCCGGCATCTCCCGCTCGAGCTTTTCGAGGGTCAAGGCGCGACGGCCCTCTCCCCTTCTCCACATGAGGGCCTCGTTCACGACGATGCGATGGATCCACGTCGAGAGTGCCGCCTTCCCTCGGAACTGGTGGCGGAAGCGGATCGCCTTCAGCGCAGCCTGCTGCACGGCGTCGCGTGCGGCCTCCCTCTCGTGTGTCACGCGCAGCGCGGCGGCCTCAAGCTGCGGGCGAAGACGAGTGAGGAGTTCGCCGATCTCCGAGAGCTGGGGGCGCGACGCCCGCGAGGGCACCACCCGCGATGCGGGGCTCGCAAGGGTCCGGATCGGGTCCCCGGGAGAGAGTTTCAAGGCGATTTCGCTCTTTTCAATCGCTTTGCGCATGATTGGCCCTCGTCCGCCGTCATGTACGCTCGCAGCCCAAGCCGTGTTACGTCGCAAGCCGCGTAACATTGCGGGCGGGGAGCACGTATCACGGACGGGAACTCGGAGAACCTCAAACACGCCTCTCCGCGAGCGGCGTGGATGGCTGCCGCCCAGGAAGGCGACAGGGCGGCGTACGAGCGCCTTCTGACGGACATCTTGCCGACCCTGCGGGACTTCGCGAGGCGCCGCCTTGGCGACGATGCCGCCGCGGAGGATGTGGTGCAGGAGGTCCTTCTCTCAGTGCACCGCGCGCGCCGGACATACAGACCCGAGCGCCCCTTCGAACCGTGGCTCTTTGCCATCACGAGAAACGCGATCACGGACTTCCAGCGCGCGCGCGCGCGGCGCAGGGGAAAGGAAGAAGTCCTCCCCGAAGACGACCTTCTCCAAGGCGCGTCTTCTCCGCCGCCAAGCCTTGCAAGCCCTGCAGAAGACCCGCGCGGCGAGCTCTCGCCCGCCCTGGACGACGCGCTCGCGAAGCTGCCCCACGCACAGCGCGAGGCCGTGCTCATGATCCATGTGGAGGGACTCTCGGTGGTCGAGGCCGCACTTCGCGCGAAGGTCTCTCCCGGCGCCCTCCGGGTGCGCGCCCACCGGGGCTACCGTGCGCTGCGCGCGCTCCTTGCTCGAAGGTCACCATGAAGCGGGTCCCGACCGAAAGGCTCCTCGCTCTCCTCGTGCGTGACCTCGAGCCGACGCGCCGCATCCCGCGCCTTCGCGCACAGCTCGCCGCACTTCTCGGCGCAGGCGGCCTTTCGATGCTCTTGGTGGTTGTCTACCGAGGGCTTCGGCCCGATGCGCTGGCTCTCCTTCTTTCCGGACCGTTCGGCCTTGTCGCAGCCAGCCTTCTCGCAGCGGCGCTCGGAGCCTGCGCCGCGGCTCTGGCATCCGNNGGCGGCGGCCTCTCCCTTGCCGCAGCCACCGCGGCGCTTTGCTTCGCAGGGCCTCCTTCGGGGGCCCCTGGGGCGGAGGCCGCGCGCGCCGCGCTCGTCTGCAGCTTGAGCGGCATTCTCTTTGCGCTTCCTCTCTCGGTGCTCGCTGCTTTCTTGGTGTCGATCGGAGCCCCGAGACGTCTTGGCCTCAATGCGGCTGTGACCGCCCTCGGAACAACAGCCTTCGGAGCCCTGGCCGTCCATTTGACCTGCCCATCGCCGAGCGTCTGGCACTGGGTCACGGCTCATGCCATGGCTCCCGTGCTGGGCGCTGTGCTCCTCGCGGGGCCTGTCCGCGCCCTCACCCTGCGCTTGGAGCGGGCAAGGTGATCTTGCGATCCCAAGAGCGCTGTGGGAAGGATCCCGGCATGGCAAAGCCCTTGCGCGCGGTGCAAGGGCAGCCCGGAGCGGACACTGAAGAGCTCGGTCTCGTGGCCGCTGTAACCTAGCCCGGGGCAGGAGCGTAAAGGGGCAAGATCCCGTAAATCCGGGCGCCTCCTTCGGGAGCGCCCTTACAAACGAGGAAACGTGAAATGAAAGGGACAAGCGTCGTCACGGCTGCAGCAGTCGCAGCGCTCTTCATGACCGGCATCGCCCAGTCCGCCTTCGCGGATGAATCTGCAGGCGGCTCGAAGATCAAGTGCGAAGGCGTGAACTCGTGCAAGGGCCACAGCGACTGCAAGAGCGCCGCCAATTCATGCAAGGGGCAGAACGGGTGTGCAGGCAAGGGCTTCGTCATGATGACGCCGGCGGAGTGCGATGCCGCCAAGGCGAAGCTCCAGAAGAGATCGTGAGCCGGGGAAGCGGGCCGCAAACGCGGCCCGCTTCCCCGCGAGATTCATGGCTGGGCTCATCCCCCACTCCTCGCATGCCCTGGGCGTCCCTTTCCTGGGCGTCGGTGTCGGGCTGCGGCCCAAGCACTACCCCCGCATTCTCGCGGAGAGCGATCCCGAAGCGCTCGGCGTCGATTTCTTTGAGGCCTTGAGTGAGAACTACATGGTGCCGGGCGGAAGGCCGCTTCGCGTCCTTTCCGAGGTGCGTGCGCGCTTTCCCATCGTGCTCCACGGCGTTTCCCTCAACATTGGCTCGGCCGATCCCCTAAGCGAGAGCTACCTGGCTGAGCTCAAGGCGCTGGCGCAGCGTTTCGAGCCCGCCTGGGTCTCCGACCACTTGTGCTGGACGGGAGTCGGCGGTCGCAATCTCCACGATCTTGTGCCGCTTCCCTACACGGAGGCGACCCTTCGCCACGTGGCCAAGCGCGTAGAAGAGGTCCAAGCTCAACTCGGGCGCCGCCTTGTCCTCGAAAATGTGTCGTCCTACTTCGCCTATGCGGAAGACGCGATGCCGGAGTGGGAGTTCCTGGCGCGCATCGCAGAGCGCGCCGACTGCGGAATCCTG
>DOUU01000076.1 GCA_003520425.1 Deltaproteobacteria bacterium | reverse complement strand
ATCAATCTGGCAGATAACGGTCTCATGGAGGGCGCGCCATCATCCTTTGACTCGCAAATTCGCCTATGAAGGCCCGCCGAGGCCGGGTAGTACTGGCTCTTGCCGAAATTGCGTAGCGCGGCGGGAACCTCAAGATAGATTTCGCACACCTGAGACCGAGATCAGGGCGTGTCAAAGGATCACACGCGACGACATGTTGGTATCAAGTGACGCGGCCTGGACGTCTCGGTTCGTTGCCAAGGCAGACAGATGAAGCGAACTCGGCGAAAACCCTTTGCCATATCCTAAGTCGAAGCTCTCGCGGGCCTTTGTGGTCCAAGCCGATGACCCGCGCGAGTTCGTGGGCTTTCTCCAACACCTTAGGCCGAATCCCGGGCAGGCAGAGTCCATCCGTCGCGCAGAACCGAGTCACGGCCAAACACCACACGCCTGGCCCGGGTGCCTGAAGGCGAGAGAGTCAAAGATGCCTTGCATTTTGAGATGATCTCGACACAAAGTGTGTAGCCTATGTTGGAACGGGCCTTAGGATGCGCCTTCGGATCGAGCTGGAGCCTGCGGCAGGAATCTCGGCTCGTTCGCGGCTATCTCCTCAGGTTGTTCGTATGTCTCTTGATATCCATCCTCCTCTCGTCCCCTTGTTGGGCAGATGAATCGGTTTCGCCTGTAGCCAATGACGCGGGTGGGACTGCATTTGGCTATGGGAAGCAGGAGTGGTCCATCGCGGCGGGCTACGGGTTCGGTGTCGGTCTTGAGGGATCCAATCGTGGCAATCTGAAGGAGATTCGATACGCCGCCTTCATGCCGCACTGGGCGATCGGCCTGACGGATCCCCTTGGAGAGGGGAGTTGGTACAAGGGGAATCTCGATCTCTTAATCGAAGGCGCTTCGCTCTTCGAATACCACCCGGAGCATGGGTTCGCAGGCGGCGCCACGCTCCTGTTTCGCTACAACTTCCTGCAGATCGAGCGCATCGTTCCATTTCTTGAGGCCGGTGCTGGGCTCCTGGGAACCGACCTTGATCTCAACGGCCAATCCGACGGCTTCAACTTCAGTGTTCAGGGCGGACTTGGATTCTACTACTTTCTCAAACCTCGTTGGGCGGTCACCGCGGAGTGGCGGCTCCACCATATCTCCAATGCCGGTCTCAGGCAGCCGAACAGCGGAATCAATTCCAGCCTTTTCCTCTTGGGCACTTCCTTCTTCTTGAAATGAGGCGTATTCGTTTGGTCCCACCTAGGCAACGAGTGAGATTGGGCGGGGGATGAGATAACGAGATGAGGCTCCGATTGCTCGCGGCGGACTTCGACACCGTCGCCGTCGACGGCCGAATCGACAAGGATGTGAGTGAAGCGCTTCGAGAGGCTCGCGGAAGCGGAGTACTGACGGTGCTTACCAGTCGTCGCTTCCTGAGCGAGCTTCAGCTACTGCTCCCGGCTCCCGATTTATTCGATGCGATCGTCGCTGAGAACGGCGCTGTTCTCCAAGTATCTGGAGACTCGTGCCCGGTCTCTCTCAGCCAAGGCTTGGATGGCGCGCTTCTCGCGGAGCTCACTCGGCGAGGGGTCGCACATCGCTGTGGCCTCTGCACCGCGGAAGCGGCTGCGGCTGCGTCCCATGAGGTGCTCGGGATCCTTCAGGCGCTGGCATTGCCCTACGGGATCAGTCTTGATCAGGATCACCTCGTGGTGTTCGCGCACGGGACTAGCAGGGCGAACGGCCTTCGCGAGGCTGCGTGGCGTCTCGGGGCCTCGTTACACAACGCCGTCGCGATTAGCGGTGCTGGAGACGATCCGCCGTTGTTAAGCAGCTGCGAAATGGGCCTTGCCGTCGGATGGGGCAGTGATGCTCTGAAGCCGCACGCAAACGACGTCATTCAGGGAGACGGGCCTTGGGCGGCTGCGCCATACATTCGCAAGCTGCTCAGCATGGGCAGAATCCCTTTGGGCCACCACAGGCTTCGAATGGGAAGGCGCGAGACCGGAGAGGTGGTCGAGGTGGTGCTCCGTGGCCGCAACGCAGTGATCGCGGGCGATCCAAAATCAGGGAAGTCGTGGCTCGCGGGGTTGCTCGGCGAGGAACTGATTCTAAAGCGCTACTCGCTGTGCATTCTGGATCCAGAAGGCGACTACACGCACCTTGACGCGCTGCCCGGCGTGATTGTCTATCGACTCCGTGAGGACAAGGATCCCGTTGCCGCGTTGGAGCTGATCCTACGGCAGCCGGCTCTCAGCCTTGTGGTGGACATGTCCGCACTTCCACCGAGAGCCAAGCCGGCTCTTGTCAGGGAACTCCTCCAGCGCGTCAACTCGTTGCGTCGGGCCCTCGGTGCGCCGCATCGCGTTGTAATCGATGAAGCACACTACTTCCTCTGCTCCCCCGACGATGCAGAGCTCTTCGACCCGGAGCTCGGTGGGTATGTCTTGGTGACGTACCGAGTGGCTGACCTCTCCGCGGCCGTGCTTAGCCAGAGCGAAGTGATCATCGTCAGGAAGGTGGCGGACCGGCGTGTCGCCGCCGACCTGCTCGCGCTGGTGTCGGGCATCCCGCCCTCGTCCGAGTGGGTGGACAGCCTGACTGGGTTGAAGATCGACGAGGCAGTTCTGCTGCTGCCTGGCTCTGCGGAGTCCGCCTTGATCACCTCCTTCCGGATTGACGCACGCCGCACGGGCCATGTTCGGCATCGGCAGAAGTACGTCGACGTTCCTGTACGGCCGGGAGAGGAATTCGTCTTTACACGGCAAGGATGCGCCACAGATCGTCGAGCTCGAACGGTTGGGGAGTTCTTTTACATCCTCTCGGAAGTGCCGGAAGAAGTGTTCTCTGCTCATCTCCGGCGTGGGGACTTCCACCGTTGGATCGAGGAAGTCTTGGGGGATGACGAGCTCGGTGAGACGATCCGGAGCCTTGAAAACGAGAGTGTTGTTTCGGAGGCTCGGGCATCGATCCTCCGAGCGATCGAAGATCGTTACCTTGTTTCTGTTGCAAAGCGCTGAGGGAGGGCTCAGCGTCGCCTCCCAGCTGCGCCGGGCTGAGCGAGCAATGGGATTGCGGCTGGGGCGATGACGGACAGCGCTCGAGATCTCTCGAACCCCCAATTACCGGACGTGGGGGAATCGCCGCGGGGAAATATGAGGTTGACGCTGCTGGCTCTTGACTACGACGGCACCATCGCCGAGCGGGATCAGCTCAATGAGGAGGTGCGCCGTGCGCTGGCTAGGGTGTCCGGCACAGATGTCCTGCTGGTGTTGGTCACCGGCCGGATCCTTGCCGACCTACAGCGCGTGTCCGGCGGCCTAGATGCATTTGATGCGGTGGTAGCCGAAAACGGCGCGGTTCTCCATTTTCCCGACTCCGATCGCCAAATCCTACTCGCCGACCCACTGGAGCCAGCCCTCGTCCCAGAGCTCACCCGTCGGAAGATTCCGTTCGTTGCGGGTACTTGCCTAGTCGAGCTGGAGGCGAAATATGCGCAGGCCGTCTTGAGCGTGATCCACGACCTAGAGCTCCCACTAGTCTTGGTCTTTAACCAGGCGCGTTTGATGGTGCTGCCTGAAGCGGTTAGCAAGAGAACAGGCCTGCGCGCTGCAGCGCGAGTGCTGCGCGTTTCGCTTCACAATGCAGTCGCCGTCGGCAATGGAGAGAATGACCACGAGCTGCTGCGGGCGTGCGAGATCGGAGTCGCCGTCGCTTGGGGCAGCCCGGCTCTGCAGCGGGCCGCGGACGAGGTGTTGCAAGGTATGGGCCCTGCAGCAGTGGCGAAGTTCATTGATCGCGTGACCACACAGCCGAACTTCTCCCTTAGTCAGGGGAAAGGGCCGGCCCTTTACCTTGGCCTGCGCCCGGATGGCGCTCCGCTCGCCCTTACCCCACGCGGCCGCAACATGCTGATCGTCGGCGACCGTCATTCAGGGAAGTCTTGGCTTGCGGGGCTGCTGTGCGAGCAGTTGATGTTGCAGCACTATTCCCTGTGTGTGATCGACCCCGAGGGCGACTATGTGACGCTCGAGCGTCTGCCCGGGGTGATCGTTGTGAATGAGGAGGAGGGCCGGCCTTCGGTTGACCAGATCGAGCAGGTCCTCTCCTATCCCGACATCAGTCTGGTGGTGAACCTCTTGAGGGTCCCGCGTGATGAGAAACACTTGTTCGTCGGCGCATTACTCGAGCGAATCGCCGAGCTGCGGCGCCGCAGCGGTCTTCCCCACCGTTTGGTGATCGACGAAGCTCAGTTCTTGGATCCGGGAAAGCTCCATTTGCTCGATCTCGGCGCTGGCGGTCATATGCTCGTTTCCCATCGGGCGGCCGAGCTAGGTTCTGAGGTGCTCGCCGCGACAGAGGCCGTGCTGGTGACGGGCTGCAGCGAAGGGACCGAGGCTGAGGCACTGCGCAGGCTCGTCGGCGGGGCGCGGTCAACCAAGGACTGGAGCGCAGCGCTTGGCGATCTCGAGATAGACGAGGCCGCGCTGCTTCCCGGCGCCGAAGAATCAGGCGGTGAAATAGTACGCTTCCGCCTCGCGAGTCGCGTGACCCCGCACGTGCGGCACAAGGCCACGCCCTTCGAGACAGCCAGCTCCGACGAAATTGCGTTCGTGTTTGTGCACAACGGGGTACCCACAGGCCAGAGGGCTCGCAGCCTCAAGGACCTGGTCGTGATGTTATCCGCCGCACCTGAACACACGTTTGACTCGCATCTCGAGCATGGAGACTTCTCGCGCTGGGTTCAGGATGTGTTCGCCGATTCGGAGCTCGCGACGGAGATCCGGTCGATCGAGACGGCTTGGCAAGCCGGCCGCAGCGATCGGTTCTGTGCCCGAATCGCGCGAGTGATCCGTAACCATTATCTGGCTCGGCAGGCCGGGCTTGGTGCAACGAGCGGGGAGGCGCCTGGCTCTAAGCGCTGAGAAGTCGAGTTACTAAAGACTTGCTGGACCGTAGCAACGCAAGAAGCGGCGAGTCGGTGGTGGATCAGAAGGGTAGCAAGGAGCGGCGGCGGTCACGGAGAGGAGGTCGCCTCTTCGCGAGTCAAGCTACAAACGTGTGCCGCTCGTCGAAGATGGCGAGCGGAACGATCAAGGCGCGCCTACCCAGGAGAGGGCCTTGCGACATTTGCAGAGGTCGGTGGAAGAAAGGCGTGCTGCTTCCTGCCAGAGCTCGGATTCTCGAACGCATTTGAAGTCGTCCTCGAGGTCCTAGAAGAGCTTTCACCGCCGACGATCGCCCCACCACTGCAAAAGGGAGCACTTCGACATGGCGGAGCCGCGCAAGCACGAAAAATATGATGCGCTGATCGACAGCTGCCACTCGCTGGCCCCGGTGCGGACCGCCGTTGCGCACCCCTGCGACGAGTCGTCGCTCAGTGGCGCCCTCGAGGCGGCGAAGGCCGGGATCATCAAACCCCTCCTGGTTGGACCCGAAGCTCGCATTCGGCGACTTGCCGCCTCCCTCGGACTCGATCTCGGAGAATTGCGACTCGTCAATGCGCCGCACAGCCACGCAGCGGCTGAAACGGCGGTAGGGATTGTGCGAGCTGGCGAAGCGGACGCGTTGATGAAGGGCAGCCTGCATACTGACGAGTTGATAGCCGAAGTCGTTCGCAAGGACACCGGCGTGCGCACTGGGCGTCGCATCAGCCACGTATTCATTATGGACGTGCCGACGTATCGGAAGCCGCTCTTCATCACCGATGCGGCCATCAACATCTTCCCGACCTTGGAAGACAAGGTTGACATCGTCCAAAATGCAATCGATCTCGCGCATGCGCTGAAGATCGACGCTCCTAAGGTTGCGATCCTCTCCGCGGTGGAGACGGTGACATCGAGGATCCCTTCGACGATTGACGCCGCGGCGCTCTGCAAGATGGCTGATCGCGGCCAGATCACCGGCGCGCTCCTCGATGGGCCTCTCGCCTTCGACAGTGCCATTAGCCAGGAGGCAGCGGCAGTGAAGCACATCAAGTCGGTGGTCGCAGGCGATGCCGACATCCTGCTGGTCCCCGATCTGGAAGCGGGCAACATGCTGGCTAAAGAGCTCAGCTTCCTCGCAGGTGCTGACGCGGCGGGCATCGTCCTGGGCGCGCGCGTACCGATCATCCTGACGAGCCGCGCCGACAATGTGCGAACGCGAATGGCGAGTTGCGCTGTTGCCGCTCTCTACGCGCATGCGCGACGCGTTGCCGCCGTCGAGATCGGCAAGCTGGCAAGCTGAGGCCGATGGGGAGCTGATCTTGCTTCGAGATCCCAAGATCGTCAATCTCGGCAGCGCGGGCGATCAAGTGGATGGCATCCGGATCTCGGCGCGGCTCGAGATCGCCGATGCGTCGCGACGTAACCCCATTCCCGAGCATCGCACGAAGAATTGTGCAGGGGCCCGGTTGATGGAGCGCGTACGTCCAAGTTCGCTCAGCGCCTTCAGCAGCGGCTCTGAAAGGGGACCTCGTAGTACTCCATGGCTTCGACTCCGCAACTTGGACCGGATTACGCGCGTTTCCCCGTCTATCGCGTCGGTGATCCGGGTGCCACGGTGGTTTCCAAACTCCCCACGATGCTGTAAGTTTGCGCACGATCTGACGCGCTTGTCTACGAAGTAGCGCCGGTCCACGGCGGGAGGAGGCGCGAGCGTGCCGGAGCCTCAGCCGCAAAGCACCGCGAAGACTGATCTTCAGATTGCCTACTTCCGCGTCTCTTGGGACGGGATCATTGGAGCGGGTTGGCCGAAGCTGTACTCGACTGCCGCGGAGATCCTCACCGACCCCGGATCGGCTCTTGCCGAAGCTCTCTTCCAGGCCGACCTATGGGGCGGACCCTTTCCGGAGGAGGACAAACTCAGCGCACAGCTCGCCAGAGTGTTCGAGCGAGAACCGCGCGATACCGCAGAACGCAGCTTGCTTAACAGGCTTGAGCAGCACGTCGTCCAAGCTGTCGCCAGCACCTACCCTGGAGACGCGTCGTCCGATCAAGCTCAAGAGCGGAGAGATCGAGTTTGCGCCTTCTTCGTTGGGAAGGATTGGATCGAACTACCAACGCTCACGCAGTACCGGTTGCTTCTGGCGATTCGGCACCTCGTCAATCGTGGGCGCATGGCTCCTCAACGCGCGGTTGTCGAATGGAGCATAAGGCAACTCGTGGACCGAGACAGGCTCAAGAAAGTGTTGGGGCAGGTGGGGGTATTGTGGCGCACGCTGGGCTTGAAGAATCTTCCGCTGCCTCGCTCTCGTGAGGAGCCATTCCCCGGAACGGAAGCGTGGCCCGACGTACTCCAGGACCTTGTGTGGGTTGTCTGGGAGATCGCTGACCCACGGAGTCAGGAACGGCTCGTAGAGCCGCCGCCGAGGGAGCGGGCCCTCCCTCTTGTTCGTCTTCTCGATGCAAAGCCAAATGACGTGGCCACGGTTGATCCGGATGCTGGGGTACTACCCCCGTCGTCATCCGCAAGGGGCAAGCGCCAAGACTTGCCAAGTGATCGCATCGTCCGGGAGTTGATCGCGCAATTGGCAAAGCGAGGTGCGCTCCATCCATGTTTCGACCCATTTGGTCCCCAGCGGGGCGACCCGGACGCAGTCGAGGCGGTCAAAGCGATGGAGGAGATCATGAAGCCCCACTGCCGTCGCTCCGCGCGGACCCTGTTGATCTGCACGATCCTTGGTGCTACCGGTCTTCCGCCTCCCGCCCATACGAAGGAATGGAAGCCGGAGTCGATAACGCGTTACGTGCCTTCGGATCCCGCAGCTCGCTGACGGTGATCCTACTCGGTCGAGTTCTCCCGAGATCGCCTCGCGTTGCGCCGGGTCTTCTGGCCAGCCATCTCCCTCGCCAGCGATGTAACGGATCATCGGAAGGAACCGACACCGCAACCGAAAGGGCGGATGTGGTCACACCCCACCCAACGGTGCGCGTGCCTGGATTCTATCCCGACTCGGGCACGTCCGGATCTGAGGGAGCCCGGGGCGGGTGACCGCCCTGGGCAACCCGACCGAGATTCTCGGAAGCCACACTTAGTTAGCTCGATAGGGCAGAGCGGCTGGCGCCTGCATAGGAGCTTATTTCTCCCGACATGCAGTTTGCAATCTTTCTGCTTCTCATGGTGTCCTTGTGGCGCCCACCGCGTAGTCCACAGCAGCAGCGGCATCTAGGTAGTCTGTCTTGGCCCGGATCAGCGTGTAGCGTGCGCGGGCCAGATCGCGGTCTGCGGTCAAGAGATCCGAGATTGTGCTAAGCCCTTCACGATAGGTCTCAAGGTTCGCGGCATAGGACTCTTCAGATGCCTTGAGCAAGGCTTCCGCGTAGCGGTGGCGCTCGTGTGCTGACCGGAACTCGTAATAGCTCCGCCAGACCGCATCGATCGTGCCAAGCTCAGCAACACGCAGCTCCGCCCGCGACACCTCGACCTCGGCCTGGGCCTGGCGGATCGCGTAGTGGCGCTCGAATCCCGTGAAGAGGTCCCATCTGAAGATCAGTAGCGCGGTGTAGTCGTTGTTGCTCGAGTTTTGCCGCGGGAAGCCGGCGACATCGTAGGACCAAAAGGCCTGGCCGAGTTCACCCAGGAAGCTCACCTGCGGAAACCAGGCAGCTTTTGCCTTCGCAAGCGCAGCCTCGTGCGCGCGGAGCGACGCCACTTTCGCAGCGAGATCCGGCCTCTGTGAAACCGCAGTTTCCACCAGCTCATCGACGCGATCGGGAAGTGCGGCGGGAAGAGGCAGATGCTCAAGCGTCTCCACCTCGAGCGGTATGTCGGCTCGAATCCCTACCACCGTCGCGAGGGCGGAGCGTGCGGTCTCGACCGCTGACTTCGCACTCTCGAGGTCGTACTCGGATTCTGCCTGGAGCTGGCGGGCGAGCAACACCGCGGGCTCTGTGGCGAGGCCCACCTTGAGTCGCTCTTCCGCAAGCTCCCGGTTTGTGTGCGCGAGCTCGAGGTTTTTCCCCGCTGCCTCAACGCTCGAACGCGCGGCACCGAGCGCGTAGAACGCCTGCTGCACACCGAAGACCACCTGCTGAATGTTTCGGTTGAAAGCAAAGTCTGCTGCGATGAGCTGCTCCTTCGCCTGCTCGGCGGTTGCACTTCGCCGACCAAAGTCGAAGAGCGTATAGGCGACCTCAGCCTGCGGCAGGACAAGGCGGTTCCGAATCTCGTAGGTCTGGTTAGGGATCGGAAAAGGAAAGTTGTTGATGCCCCCGTAGGCCGAGAGCCGCAGGTGCGGGTAGTCCTCGGCTTTGGCACGGCCAAGCCCGCCCTCGGACGCCCGCGCTGCCTCCCACGCCGCCCGCGTTGTGGGATTTTCCGCAAGAGCGAGATCAATGAGCGTAGGGAGGTCATAGGTGCCTCCACTCGACGAGGGTGCGTCGGCTGGGAGTCCTCGCGGGGCGCGGTCTGGATCGGACATGGCATAGCGCTCGCGCATTTCCGGGCTTGGCGTCCACGGCCGCTCTGCGCTCGCAGGAGCTCTTGCGTCAAGAAGACTATCGGGGAGCTGCGCAAGCGAGGTGCAGCCGAGCACACCCATGAGCGCAGCGGCCCGGGCAATGGGTAGGATTCGTCCATGCATCGCAGATTGCTCCTGGTTCTACCAATGGCGGGAAGCGGGATCCCGCTGGCATTCTAGGTCGCCACGAGGCCCGCGAACGTTCGCTCGAGGTCGTGTACCAACACCGCCAAGCGTTCGCAGCTTTCCGCCTGTGCGCTCTCCGGGGCGGTGAGCTGCCGCTCCCTCAGACGGCGCAAAGAGAGATCGAGCTCTTCCACGCCCACCGCGGCCACCTGCTCTGTCGAGGGATCAATCCGTCCCGCCAGCGCTGCGAGCCGGCCATTGATTGCGTGCACGATTCGGCTTCGCAGGGCGTCGACTTCGGGTGAGAGTGCCATGCGTGACGGGAGAGCAAGACCAATCAGGCGGTAGGCAATGCGGCGGAGTGTCTCCGTTGCAGCCAGTGCGGCCGCCGGATCCACGCCTGTCTTCGTGCCCTCGAGGCGCGCTTCATCGGCAAGCCCTGTTGCGTGTCGAAGGACCACGATCAGGTCGATTTCAGCGCGTCGCAGCTGCGGTGGAGGAGCCGGCAGAACCCCGGGCCAGAGAGCCGAGGCCATACGTGTCGCGCGTCCGAGCGCAGCGCGTAAGCGCGGACCGGTATGCTCCGGCCAGACGACCAGCTCGACCAGCGCCAGCGAAAGAGTGCCAAGCACGATCCCCCAGAAGCGCCACAGCGGATCGTATTCGCTTGCTTTGGGCTCAAGCGCGATATAGAGGATCAGAAATGTATTGGTGAGCTGGATCCCCGCATAGGAGAGGCGTTCGCTGCTCTGCGCGACATAGCTGCCGAGCCAGGTTACGCAGAACACCACCACGAGATAGGCTAGCAGCGAGTCATAACTCGCGGAGACCACGATCAGCACGCCGAGAGTGATGAGTCCACCCGTGAGTGCTCCGATGAGGCGCAAGCCCATCTTCCGGACGGTTGCGCCGTATCCCGGGAGACTGGCAATCATCACGGTCCAGAGGATGACCGCCAGGTTCGGCCGATTCGCAAAAAGACCGATGAGCAGGCCCAAGACAGCCGCCAGCCCCACCTTCACGCCGTAGCGCATTGCATCGGGCCCGAGCCGCGCGGAGAGCGAACGCGGAGCGGGCGGGCCCAGCGTATCGGCCGGCGGCACGTCCACGGGCGCCTCCACGACATCACCTAATTGCTCAAGGCCCGCGATGAGTGCACTCACGCTCGATTCGTCGGTCGTAGCTGGGACCGGCCGCAGGAGAGCGCGCTCCTTCGCCGCCGTGAGCTCGGAGAGGCTCGCTCGCAGACCGGCGGTGCTGACGCCAACAAAGGGAGCGTACGACTCCCCCTCGATGCGGCGTGCAAACTCCTCGATGGCTTCTCCCCCAGTACGGAGCGAGTCCTGCACCTGATTCCGTAGCTCCCCGTGCAGAGCGTGAGAGCCTGGCACCTTCGCGATGAGCGCCAGCCTCTCCGTCGCGAAGGCAATGCGCTCCACCTGGCTGATCTCCCCGAGTAGCCGTGCAGTCCGGCGCTCATCTCGGTGCTCACTTTTGACACCGTCCAGAAGCTTCAGGTGAGCGCCCAGCTTCGATTGCAGAGCCGGCACCGCTGCGAGAGGTTCGCCAGGAGTCGCGAGCCAGGCACGCCCAATGAGTTCGAGCCTTAGGCGCGTCTCGCGGAGGCATTTGGCCAGCGAGTGCCGAAGTTCCGGCTCATCATTCACGGGCCAAAGGGCAAGCTCAAACGCCGCCAGGAACGCTGCTGCGACCGCGATCCCTGAGAAGATATATGCCGATGCCCAGCCGATGCCGTACGGCGAGAAAATCGCAAGGTAGAGGATCTGAATAATTCCGACGTTGAGCAGCATCCATGCCACAGGGATCTCTGAACTCAGCATCAATGCCGCACTGGTG
>DOUU01000390.1 GCA_003520425.1 Deltaproteobacteria bacterium | reverse complement strand
GCACGATGGTGAAGCGCGGGCCGCAGCCGGTGCAGTTGGTAAAGGGATAGCCATAGCGACGGTTCGCGGGGTCGAAGATCTCTTGGATGCACTCCGCGCAGGTGGCAACGTCGGGAGAAACCAGCACCTGGCTTTCGCCGCCAAGCCAGCTGTCCGCGATCTTGAAACCGACTTCTCCCGTCGGAGGTAGAGGCGTTGTCGCCAAGCCTTGGATCGAAGAGAGGGGAGGCGCTTCGGCGGCGAGGCGCTCCAGAAACCGAGAGACCTGGTCCTCGGCTCCCTCGACCTCGACGACTGCGCCTTGCATGTCGTTGGCGACGAATCCGGCGAGCCTGAGGCGCACCGCGAGGGCATGAACGAAAGGCCGAAAGCCAACACCCTGGACGAGTCCGTCGACCCGCAGGTGCGTCCTTACTCTTCGGACCCCTGCGGCTTCAGGTGCGCCCGAAGGATGCGCTTGGCGCGGCCAGTCCACTGACTGGGCAGCATCTCACATCCCCGGGCGTTGACCATGCGGCAGGCCGAGCACCGCTCCAAGTCCACGCACTGCTCCGAGCGGCATCCGTCAACCCCGCCCCAAAAGCGAAGGCCAGGGCGAGGGCAAGAGCAGCCGCCGCCAGGGGCACCTTCGGCCCCGCACGAGACACTCACCGACAGACGATCGAAGCCCTCGTCGGGTCGCAGGACTTCGACTCTCTCCGAAAAGGCCGCTTGGGCGGGTTGGGAGATCCGGGTGGCGAGATCGATTGCGTACCCGGCGCTGAATTTTGAGGAAGCCAGGGCGCACGCGCGAGCGGACGCTGAGGAAAACGGCTGGGCCGTCGTAGAAACCCGCTGGCATCCGCGCTTCGCGGGCGAAGGCGGAGTCCTCGTGGTCCTCGTCGATGAGGCTCCGCCCTCGCAAGCCGTCTCAGTTGCGGATCCGGCCCATCGGATCGACGGGCGGCGCTGATTTCCTCAAAAGAGAACGGCCCCAAGGGAAAGGCGTCTCCACCCGCGAATGAGCCCCGCCTTGAACGAGCTGACCCTGTGCCCCCGGCGCGCGAGAGGAACGCCTTCTACGGAGCGGACCCAGCGGCCTCCGCGTGGTGCAGCCGAGGATCTGCACACCGCCACTTTGGCTGACCAGGAAGGCGCAGGAGCTTCTGATTCGGAGGGCACTCACCTGGCTCGGGCTCCCGCCAACGGGCCCGGCTGGGATCGATTTCTTCCGTCGCGGCGAAGGGCTCCTCGGGAAGCGACGGTCCCTCGTCCAGCAGTCCGATTCCCGGCGGAAAGTACGAGCAACCAACCGGCACACCCAGCCCGTCTTCACACCCAAGAGGGCCTACCGCGATTCCAGGGGAGAAGGGCTCGGGCTCAAGCCCGAAGGGCTCGAAAGGACTGATGAAAAGTGCGCCGCCGTGGAAGTGGTGACCGAAGCCGCGAAATCCAAAGGCTCGGCCTCTCCCGCTGTGAAAACCATGGCCCCCGTGACCCCCACCCTGACCGTGAGACCACGCGGCGCTTGCGCTCACAAGAAGAGCGAAGGCGAGGCCGCTCTGGAGGAACCGCGCGGAACGCAAGGGCACCTCCTTGACATCTCCACCCCTTGAATACGCCTCCGGCGCGAACTCCGCTACAAGCCAAGCAAGGGCGCGGCCGAATCGTTCCGATCCTCCCGGCGATGAGAGGTTGCCGCGGAACCCGCTTTTCCGGCGCTCCCGGAACCTAAAGTCGATACGAAAGGCCTGGGGCGGCAAGCCTGCAACCCGTCTGGTCGCGAAGACGAAATCGGGCTTTCATGATCACGAAACGCCGGGGTGCAAGCCCAGCGAAAATCTCGCTCCGGGAAGTCGAGGATCAGCCGTCGTGGCCTCGCCTACTCCCGACCGCCGCGAGTGCCAGGATCCCAGCGCCAACAAGGGCGAGGCTCGTGGGCTCGGGTACGACATTGAAGACGCTCGTCACTCCCGCGGAGGCGCCCTGCGTCAGGGTAAACTGGATTGTGATGCCGATCGAAGAGGTCACCCCAGGACCGGAAATGGGTGTCGGGGTCCCAAAGCTTGCGTTGCTGGAGGTACTGCAGAAGGCTGACGGGCAGGACAGCGTGTACGGTTGGTTAAAGAGCGTTTGAACCGAGGACCCGTCGATAAGGGCGACATAGACCGGATTGGACGAGTTCGCAAGCGTCGCACCGCTCGCGTTGCTCCCATTCGTGAGCGTAAGACCCGCCGAACCGCTCATCTGTGTGGGGCTTGCCAACGAGGCCGGTGAACTTACGGTGACGGTATACGTCTGGGTGGAGCCCGTCGTGTTGGTGATGGTGAAGTTGTCCGTGATAGCGGGGTCGCTGTAGGTCGAGGTCCAGCTGCTGAGAGTGCCCATCTGGAGGCTAAAGGGCGAGATCAGGGAGTAGGTCCCTCCGTTTCCGCCGGTGCCGGGCGTGAAGCTTTCGTCCGTTCCAAGAGTCGAGAGCGTGGCGGTCTGCGTCCCGTCGGTAATCGTGAGTGCGTAGATGGTGGCACCCTTCGCGGAACCGACGGACAAAAGGACTCCTGCCCTCCTATGGTTGAGAGTGAGGGTCTCTTCGGGCCCTAGAGGGCGACTCCTCGAACGTTGGAGCTGTAACCTTCGAGTTGTGTCAAAGA
>DOUU01000215.1:16365-16523 GCA_003520425.1 Deltaproteobacteria bacterium | reverse complement strand
CGTCATCATACCTTTCTCCTAGGGGCTCATCTGCAGCCGGCAGGCCGCGCTTGGGTAAGGCGGCGCGGACTCCGATCGGGCCGCGCGCCGATCCGGAGGCAAGTGAGGGGTCCGAAGGGACACGAGCGAAATTGGAGGCTGTGACAGTTCGTCACTCG
>DOUU01000215.1:0-16302 GCA_003520425.1 Deltaproteobacteria bacterium | reverse complement strand
ACCTGTCACCCCCGCCAGCGATCCGAAGAGCCCCAGAGGGTCCAGCCACGGGTTGGCGACCATGGCCTCAAGATCGATCGACCGTCGGAACCTCTCAGAGAGCGTCCAGGTCGGAGACCAAGGGCTATTGGCTCGATGCCTCTGAGGGATTTCGAAGTCCTTGTCGGACGAGCCATTGCAAAGCTCCTCGAAGGCCAGCATGGCGACGGACAAAGGTAGTACGAACCGCGCCAACCCTCCTGCGAAGTGGGCGCGGTTCCCAGCGTCACGTTTGCGAACGGCGTGCAATCCGTCACCACGAGCACGGCCAAGCTCCCTCCACGGGGCGGCCCCGCGTCTTCAACACAGGCGAGCAGATGCTGCGCAATTGATGCGCAGTTGGATATCCAGGTATACACGCCCTCACGTGAAGACGCAGCGCCGTCGTGACGATAAGTGTTTGCATGAGCACTCCCCGCGACTTCGAAAGGGCCCCGGCACCTGCAGCCTGGACCCCCGCGCAGGTGGCCGCCGTCCGGGAGGCATCCGCCGAGCTGCGAGCTGCCCGTCTGCGGGCTGGCAAACCCCCGGTTCGCCGGATCCAACGCTTCGCGCATCCCCTGGTCGGCTATGCCGCGCTCCTCGCCGGCCTCCTGCTCTTCGGCCCGATCCTGACCTGCGCCGGGGTCGCTCTCCCGGTCCTTACGTGTGCGGGGATCTCCGCCACGCACGCCGGGCACCGCGAGCCGATGGCGTCGCCGCAGCCGCCGGAGCCCTCGACTGCGGGCGCGACGCGCGAAGCAGAGGGTGCTGCCTCTTGGTACAGCTACCGGGGACGGGACGGCGTGACCGTGTACGGCTTCGGTGTGCCCCCGCTGGGCTCCACCGTGATCGATCTCGACGAGGGTGATCATCGGCCGAGTCTTGCGAGTCCGGGCGCAGGATCTGGCACCGACACGCCGGTCGCGGCTTTGCGTGGCGGGCGTGCGCAGCGGCGCCACCACTGATCTTGGGGAGTCGCATCGGCCAGTCACCGACTTTGACCAGTCTGGGTCTGACGCTCGCCAGCCCCAAGGTTCCAGGGGACTGAGCGCCCCAAGGGCGGGCCGCAGGTGCCCGCGCTGCGGTCCTGCTGGCGATAGCGGGAACGGCCGTGCGGCGTGGTCCCCTAGAGAGGGCTCTCGCCGGCGCCGGCTCCTGTCAGGTAGGATTGACACGCGTCTGTGATGGCCCCCGCCAAGAAGGGCAAAAGCGGCCGCATCGAGTGGATCTCGGGGCGTCCCACGGGCCAACCGAGGTAGCTGAGTCCCCGGGCCACGAGGAGATCCGGCAGCCAGGCGAGTTCGTACTCCGGGAAGGACCGGACTCGGCGGTAGCCGTCGAGATAGCCCTCGAGCCCGACCTCCAGCCGCCCCGAGATCTGGAGCGAGAAGATGGATGTGGCGAGCTCGAAGGCGACCCACGACCAGCCGCAGTCGTCGAAGTCGATGACGCGCGTCCGCGCGCCGTCCACCAGGATGTTGTCGGGCACGAGATCCCCGTGAATCAAGGCATTCGCGGGACCAAGCGCGGTCAGGCGCTCCCGCACGCGGTCGCGCGCGGCGAGGACGATAGGGCGCTGTGAGTCCGTCAGTACTTCGAGTTCCCAGAAACGACCGAAGGTAGGGTTGTCTCCGACGAGGGTCTCCGCATCCCACGACGGGCGGCAGAACGACTCGGGATGCTTCCAGCTCGCGGCGTGGGCATGCATGCGCGCTGCGAGCTCTCCCACGGCGCGATAGAGAGCGCGCACCGCTTCGTCCGCTCCGACAACGCCGGCCTCCAGAGTACCGGGCGGCCGGCCGTCCACCCAGGCCATGAGATCGCACTGGCGCGCCTCAGGCACGCTGTCGACCGCGACGGTTGTGAGCACATCGCCTGCACGCGTGTCGATGATCGTCGGCGTCGGGATGCCCGCGGCGTCGAGGGCACGCATCCATGCGACCTCAGAGCGGATCTCCCCGTCGCTGTGGTAGCCCGGCCGATGCACACGCAAGACTGCCCGTGCGCCGTCTGAAGCCGTAACTGCGAAGACTGCATTCTCACGGTACTTGAGAAGCGCCACTTGCGGCGAGGGAAGATCCCAGGCGGACAGAGCACACGAGGCCAGGCGCGAGAGGCGCTCGACCTGCTCCTTTTGGTCCAAAGCCGCGAAGTCCACCTACGCGGAGCTTTCCGCCTCGACGTCCGTGAGCGCGGCGTCAAGGCGTCCCAGCAGCGCCTCGCAATAGGCATCGTCCGCAAGGAGCCCTACCTTCCACTGCAGGACCGAGGGTGCGAAACCGGAGAACATCGCCCACACCCCACGACGGTATAGCGCGCGAGAGAGCCGGATCGCACCGCCATCTGCGCCCGTCTCGAGGGCCATGACGAGCCCCTTCTTCCGTATGCCCGTCAGGTACGGATGACGTGCACGCAGCTCCTCAAGGCCCTTCACAAGGCGTTCCGCGGTGCGTCGCGCGCCCGCGAGCACTTCGGGCCGCGAGCAGATTTCGAGCACGCGCTTTGCGACGCGACAGCCGGGTTCTGCACCGCCGAAGGTAGAGACGTAGCCCCAGCCTTGCTCCTCCAAAAATGCGCCGACGGACTTCGTCATCGTTACGGCCGCCATGGGATAAAGCCCCCCCGAGAGGCCCTTGCCTGTGACGAGGAGATCCGGCTCCACGCCCCACGCCTCGACACCCCACAGCCAGCCCGTGCGACCGAGCCCTGTCTGTACCTCGTCTGCGACGTAGAGCGTGCCCGTGCGCTCGCACAGTGCCTTCACGCCCGGCAGATAGCCGTCGCTCGGCACCGGGAAGCCGTACGTCGCGGGGATCGTCTCCATCAGCACGCACGCGACGTCGCGGTTCGACAGGGCGTGCTCCATTGCAGGGAGGTCCTCGAACGGGACGGTCACGAACTCTGCGGGGTAGTCGGAATGGAAGTAGCGCGCCATATCGGGGCGGCCGGCGGCAGCGCTGAGGCCGGTTCGGCCGTGGTAGGCTGCCTCAAGGGACACGATCTTACGTCGGCCCGTCGCGTGGCGCGCGATGCGTAGCGCGAGATCGTTCGCCTCGCTGCCGGAGGGCACAAACATGCTGTAGTGGAGAGGGCCCGGCGTACAGCATGCGAGGGCCTCGGCCAGCTCGGCTCGGGCCTCGGAAGGAAAGTGGTGATTGCCCACGTCGAGCTCATCGAAGGATTGCCGGAGCAGCTCCACGAGCTCCGGATTGCGGTGCCCGAGGTTGTATGTGCCGCCGTTGAGGTGCACGTCGAGAAGCTCGCGACCGTCAAGGTCCCAGATCCGGTAGCCCTCGCGCCGGCCGATCACGAGGGGTACGCCGAGCCGCTCCCACGCCGAAACGCGGGCCGGCATCAGGTACTCGCGGGAGAGCGCGATCACGCGTTCCTTCCTCGCAGAGCAGGGGGTCTCGGGATGGCTCATGAGCCTCTCCTCGTCGGGGATGGGCGCATTGTACTCGGCGTAGCGCGCCTTCCGCGAGCAGCCGAGACTCGGCGCCCGAGGACGTGTCTCGTTCGGGGCGCAGCCCTTGTAGCTCCCACTCTCCGATCCGCACCGCGAGGAGTGCGGCCGACCCACCCAGGATGCGAAAACGGCGCAGACGCAGCCGCATCGTTGGAAGCAGCGGTGCAGGATGCAGAGCTTAGGCAAGGCCCCGGTCATGGACGTTGCCGATCAATGCTGAATCTGGCCCCTGGAAGGTGGAGGAGGTGACGGCGGATTCGCGCGTTTCCCGCCCTTCCCAAGCGGGTCCCGAAGGCTTCGGCCCGTTCGCATCTCCCTTGCGGTTTCGGTCCTCCGGCTTTAGAGATTGCCGGGTGGAGGCTCGCGCCCTGGATTGCGCCTTCGCATGGAGCGCGTCCACGAGCGGAAGTTTGCAATCTCGGCCAGAATCCTGAGGTGGACATGCGCACGGGCAGTGCATCCAGAGGGTTGGGCCGTTCCGGGCGCGGCCTGGCATCGCGATTGGGCGACGGGAGCGCAGTGACGATGACCCCGCTCTAGGCGACCAGGCAATCCCGTCACCGTGGAAGAATCGAAACCGAAAACTCCGCTCCGCCTTCGGTACCGGTTCGCGCGCGTTTCATGGCGAGATCTCACCATCGTCGCGCTGCCGATTTTCCTTCTCGTGATTGGCTCCTTCGTCGTTGCCGCCCGCTACCTGCAGCCCGCGCCGCCAACGTCGATCGTCATGACGGCTGGGACGGTGGGCAGCGCCTTCCGCAACAACGCCGAGAAATATCGGAAGATCCTTGCACGCAACGACATCACACTCGAAATCCTGCCGTCGCAGGGCTCGGTCGAGAACTTGCGGCTCCTCTCCGATCCGAAGGTGCGCGTCGATGTCGGCTTCGTGCAGGGCGGCCTGCCGACCGAACTGCGCTCCAACGACCTGGTCTCGCTCGGCAGTGTCTTCTATGAGCCCTTGTTCGTGCTCTACAGAGGCCGGGTTCCCGTCGTCCGCCTTTCGGAGCTTGCCGGGCGAAAGCTCGCGGTCGGAGTCGAAGGCAGCGGTGGCCATGCGCTTGCGCTCGCGGTGCTCAAGGAAAACGGCATTGAACCCGGGGGACCGACCTCGCTGCTGCCGCTCCCGGGGGACGACGCGGTCCAAGCGATGCTCGAAAATCGCGTCGACGCTGTGTTCCTCGCGGGTGACTCGGCTCATCCCGATGCGATTCGTCGTTTGATGCACGCCCCCGGTGTCCGCTTGTTCGATTTCGTCCAGGCCGATGGGTACGTCCGCCGGTTGCGGTTTCTCAGCCGGATTGATCTGCCCATGGGCGTGTTTGACCTCGGCGGCAACTTGCCAGAGCGGCCGATCACACTGATCGCGCCCACGGTCGAGCTCGTCGCCCGGCCGAGCCTGCATCCCGCGCTTTCTGACCTCCTGATTGAGGCCGCGCAAGAAGTGCATAGCCACGGGTCGCTTCTGCAACGCGCAGGCGAGTTTCCCTCCCCCGTGGAACATGACTTTCCCATCAGCGATGACGCGGCACGGTATTACAAATCTGGCAAGAGCTTCGCCTACCGCCATGTTCCATTCTGGGTCGGAAGCCTGGTCGATCGGATGGTCGTCCTCTTGGTGCCGATGGTTGTGCTCCTCATCCCCGGGGCACGCCTCATCCCGGCACTCTACCGTTGGCGCATCCGCACGCGCATCTATCGTCGCTATGGGCAGCTGATGGCGCTCGAGCGGGAGAGCCGACGCTTCCACGACCCGGAACAGGCGCGCGCACTGCTCGAGCGTGTCGATGTGATCGAAAGGGCGGTCATCGATCTGAAGTTGCCGGCATCCTTTGCCGACGAGGCCTATGTGCTGCGACAGCACATCGACTTCGTTCGCGCTCGGCTTTCCGGTGCGGGACTGCCGGTCGGGCAGCCCAAGTGAAGACCGATCGAGCTTGCGGCCTTAGGAGCCGCAAGCCACCCCTCCGCAGGTCCGCCAGTTGAGAAGTCTGTTGTTTGATCACGGCACGTTGACGTCGTGAAAATCACGCCGTCGCTCCGCGGCGCGGTGTCCCTATCCGGGGTCGGCGCCCCTTCTCAATCAAGGCTATTGGGCGAGTGTGCGTATCATGTTCTCACATCGAGGACAGATCGTGTGCGTGAACTCGGGCAGGTCTTCTCGAAGAAAAAGCTGCGTGCGAGCCAGCGCTTCTTCGATCTCGACCCAGGTTTCATGGTCCACGACCACGCGCTTGCACCAGCTGCAGATCCTGAGGAACTCAGCGGTGTCGGATTTCGGGGCCACGGGGACCACGACAGGCTTTCGACGTTCTTCATGAACGAGCTGAGACCGAAATTCGATGCCCCCATTGCTCGTCGGAGTGAGCGTGAGCTCCATGGACCTCCGAAGAGAAGGCGCGTCACAACGGAAGGGAACTGTGACGCTCTTCTTGCTCCCACGAACTCTCTCTAGAAGAAGCTCGTAGAGATGCCTTGTCTTCGATCCTGCGACGAAATCCCAGAGCGAGCGGCCGAGCACAACATCCGGGATGAGCCCTGACCCCCCATTGTGAAACGCGAAGGCCATCCATTCCGGACTGAGAAAGCAGATTCGGTCCTCGGAGTCGATCGCATAGGCGCAAAGCTCGGCGTCCATGTTGCCACCCAGAGAGTGTCCAATCGTCTTCGATCGGGGCGCTAGGACAGTGCCGAGCCCCCCCTCCTCGCCTGCACAGCTTCGAGCGATCTCCGCCTGCCAAGCGACGAAGTGGATCTTGGCAAAGAAAATAAATCCCGGAAGCCCCGGCGGTAGGGCCCGACAGCCTTGGCGCAAAAAGAGGGCGCGTGGAGGAAGGACGCCTGTCAGCGACCCGCGAGGCGGTTGAGGAGGTCCTCGGGGGAGGTCGCGGCCTCTCGAGCGTCGAGGGCGGACAGGCGCGTGGCGGTTGTCGCGCAGATGACATTGGCGTTGGGCCGCCCCAAACTCGTTCGGACTGGTTTCATGTCTCCCCGGTCCGCACCGGGTGACCCCTGCGGGTTGCATTGACTCTGGCAACCGCCCGCCCCTGCTTGGCAGAGGCGGATGGCACCCTTGCTTGGCCGACAACCTCGCGCTGGGGATGATACGTTCGCGGGTGTGACGGCTCTCCTGCTTCCGCGCCTCGTAAACCCGCCGGACGGCGATCCCGGCCTCTACGTCTCTCTCGCGCACGAAGGCAGCGCGCTTCTTTTCGACCTCGGCGACAACCAGCTCCTTGCGCCGCGGGAGATCCTCCGGGTTGGCCACGTCTTTGTCTCCCACACGCACGTTGATCACTTCATTGGCTTCGATCGTGTGCTCCGACTCTTTCTGGCTCGCGAGCGCGTCCTTACCCTGTACGGGCCCCAGGGCATCGCCCGGCACGTCGAGGCAAAGCTCAGCGGCTACACCTGGAATCTCTCGCGCGACTATCCGTTCGCGATTGAGGTGCGGGAGATCGGGCCTGTGGTTGTGACGCGCGCGCGCTTTGCCGCGTCCACCGGCTTCCGTCTCGAGCCCCTCGGCACGCTGCCCTTCGACGGGATCGTTCTCGACCAGCCAACGCTCTGCGTCGAGGCGGCTCAGCTCGACCACGGAATTCCGTGCCTCGGCTTCGCCGTACAGGAGAAGGCGCGGCTGCACGTGCGGCCGGAGGCGCTCGCCGCCGAAGGTCTCACGCCGGGCCGCTGGCTCACCCAGCTGAAGCGCGACGTTCGGGCAGGGCTTCCGGATGACGCGCTCGTTCCTGCGAACGACGCGCCCTCTGATCGCGCGGCCTATCGGCTACGCGGTGAGCTCCGCGCACGGCTCCTCCTCGAGGCGCCGGGGCAGCGCCTCGCGTACGTCACCGACGTCGCCTTCACGGCGGAGAATGCCCGTCGCATCGTCGCGCTCGTTCGAGGCGCCGACATCTTCTTCTGCGAGGCGGTCTTCCTTGACATAGATCGCGCGCAGGCGGCAAGACGCGCACACCTCACGGCGCGCCAAGCGGGGAGCCTGGCGCGATGCGCGGGCGTGCGTCGGCTCGAGATCTTCCACGCGTCGCCCCGTTACGCCACGCAGCCCGGCGCGCTCGCGGCCGAGGCAGGGGCCGTGCTGCAGGGCGCGCTCGCACCAGACCTGCCCGGGGCGTAGCGCGGAGTGCCCCCCACCCAAGACCCAGTCATGGCGTAGGAATAGAACGCCTCCCCCCTCGTCTTTGGGATTGCAAGGTGCCGAGAGTGTGGAGTCCGGCTGTGGAAAGGCGAGCGCCTCAGAGCCCTCTCAACTGCGCCGAGCTGCAGGCGTGCGGACTCTCAGATCGTTGTCTTCAGCTCGGCGCTCAGCGCGTCCAAGAAGGCGACCTGTGCAGAGACAAGGCGTCGGCGCGCCTCGGCCAACTTGAACCAGGCGGCCGTGTCCACCTCAGGAAACCGCCGGGTCTGCCTTGAGCCGCGGGGCCATTCAATTTCGAAGATGTTGCTGTGCAGCTGGCTCGGATCGACGTCGCCACGGACCGCCCACGCGTGCACAATCTTGCCTCCAGATTGCCGGACGTAGCCCAAAGGAATCGTGGGGCCCTCCGCAGTGAACCCGGTCTCCTCTTTAAACTCGCGCTGGGCCGCAGCCAGTAGGTCCTCGCCCTCGATGACTTCCCCCTTCGGAATGGACCAAGAGCCGAGATCCTTGTGTGCCCAAAAAGGTCCGCCCGGATGGACGAGCAGCACCTCGAGACCGGACGCGGTATATCGATAGAGAAGAAGGCCTGCGCTGGTCTTCGGCATGATCCAACAAGATAGTGAACCTGTTTTGAGGCTGACGCGACGGTGTGGGCGCGAGCGGGCCCCCGCTTGGTCGTACCCTCTTGAGACTTCATCTCCGACGGTGAACGGCGGACGGTGCCTGCGCGTTGGACCCATCGGGAAAGCGTTCCCCTCGCGGCGACCGGAGAGGGGTGTCAGGCGTCCTCGTCCGCGAATGCGCCGAAACACCTCTCCGGATCGTGGCCACAGCGAGGGCATTTTTCGTCAGCGATCGGCCGGAGCATTTGCAGTCGCTCGCCGCTCCCAGCTCGAACGAGCTCAGAGCCCTCCAACTGCGGCTCGGCGCGACTCGCGATCGCCTCGAGGACCGCTTGACCTACATCTCGTGGCGTGAGGGGATCGGAGCTCTCCCGCATGTCCCGCAGTGCCAGGGCAGCCAGCCGGCTCTCGAGGTCCGCTACCACGCGAGCTTCTAGAGTCCACTTGGAGCTGCCTTGGCGCTTGAACCTCGCGAGCGCAGCGGCGGTGTCCCGGGCAAGAGACCGCCCGGCCGCTGTGGCGGCCCGTCCGCGCTCTGGAGAACTCAGTGTGTGCGCAAGCTGCATGCCTTGCCGAAACCATTCCCAAGCTGTGCGCAGCGGGACGCTCGCGATCGCGCTAAGCACAGCGTCGAGTGGATCAGCCCCCACATCCTGTGGCGTCGCTTGGCTTTGCGTCCTCGCGGGCCGTGCGGTATGGACGGCTGATCCCCCGCCGAACCTGTCCTTCACGAGACGCCGGCCACGAAAAGACCGAAGCCCGAGCTCCGCTGCGATTGTGTCGACCGCACGAAGCTGTGCCTCGTCTCGTGGATCCTGATTCTCCAGCTCGGCGCGCAGCTTTCGGAGTGACCCCTTGAGCGCGCGGGAAAGAGTCGGATCCTTCAGCAGACCGGCATGCCGATCACCGAGACCAGAGGCCGCGATCTCGGGAAGTGCTCGCCGGAGCCACGTAAGCAGCGGCACCCCCTCGATATTCCGCGCCTTTTTCCGCATGCGGGTGAAATCGGCAGAACGTGCTGCTGCCCTTTAGGGACGTCGGGTGGGCTCGAAGCCTAGGCGCGGGCGCTCTGGCGTCAGTTCGCCTGGATCGTGCGCAGGTAGTCCGCCAGCGCCCGCGCGTCGAGCGTCGGGCCGTACATGGCGAAGGGCTTGCCCACGTGCTGCTCGGCGAAGATGGCTCCCCAGACGGGCATGTCGCGTGGGCCGTGTTGCGCGATGAGGAGGCGACCGTCGATCATCATCATCACCGCCGTTTCGTCGAACTTTCCGCCATGGCGCTTTGCAAGCGTGGTGAGATCGGCCGGCTTCGGGCTGAGTGACGCGGCGAGAGGGCCGTCGCCGTGGCCGTCGACGCCATGGCAAGAGGCGCAGTAACGGCGGTAGAGCTCGCTGCCGCGCACCGCCTCCGTGTGCGTGTCGATGCAGCCGCCTGAGACGGCACTGAGCAGGAGCGTTCCCAGAGCCAGAAGCGGAGCAGCCTTCATGTCTCCAGTGTAGCACCGGGGCGGAAGCGAACGCGCATCTCCTTCACACCGTTGATGAACGTAGAGCGCAAGCGACGAGGTCGGGCCGTCATCTCCATGTCGTGGAAGTGCGTCGCGATGGCGCGAAAGATCTCTTGCAGCTCCATGCGGGCGAGGTTCGCGCCCAGGCAATAGTGCTCGCCGATGCCAAAGGCCAGGTGGTCGTTTGGCGAGCGACGGATGTCGAACTTGTTCGGGTCAGTGAAGACTTCTTCATCGCGGTTCACCGACGAATACCAGAGCATCACTTTGTCGCCTGCGCGGATCTTCCTGTCGCGGAGCTCCACGTCCGCCATTGCTTGGCGGCGGAAGGTGTGGACAGCGGGCGCGTAGCGCAAGATTTCCTCGACAGCGGAATCGACAAGGGAGAGGTCTCGCTGCAGGAGCGCGTGCTGCTCGGGGTTCTCGAGCAGGGCGATCATCCCGTTGGTGGTGACCGTGCGAGTCGTCTCGTTTCCAGCAATGAGGAGAAGGAGGAAAAAGTAGGAGAATTCCAGCTCAGACAGCTTCTTCCCGTCGAGCTCGACGGTGAGGAGCGCCGTGGCCAGATCGTTCGAGGGGTGCGCCAGGGCCTTCTCGCGGAGCTTGTTCGCATAGACGAACATCTGGCCGAAGGCCTCTTGCGCGCTGTTTGCCGTCATTTCGCGCAACTTTCCGTCGGGCTGGAGCTCGGGGTCGTCGAAGCCGACCATGGAGTTGCCAATCTCGTAGATGCGACGACGGTCCTCCTCCGGCACCCCCATCATCTCGCAGATCACCTCCATGGGGAGGATGGCGGCGACCTCTTCGACAAAATCACACTCGCCCTTTTCGATTACACCATTGATGATGCGCTTCACAATCTCTCTCACATGGGGAACGAGCTCGTTCACCATGCGCGGCGTGAAGGCTTTATTGATGAGGTTTCGGTACTGACGGTGCTGGGGCGGATCCATATTGAGCATGATGTTGCGAATCAGCGGAAGCGCTTCGGCGGGCGGGTCGTCGCGCAGCGTCCCCTGCGCGGCGGACGAGAAAAGCTCAGGCCGCTTCGAGATCCATTTGAGATCGGCGTGCTTGGTGATCGCCCAGAAACCGGATCCGCGCTTCTCCTCGTGCCAGTACACGGGCGAGTCGCGCCTCAACAATGCGAACATCTCGTGCGGCGTCCCGCGCTGAAAGAGATCGGGATCGGTGAGATCGACATCACGGAGCTTCATGGAATCTCCTCCGGGTGTTCGCGGTATCTGCCTCATGGCGCTTCCGAGCCTGCTCTGCAGCCACGTGCACTGGACTTCCTATCACTACAGCGCGTTCGATGGAGGGTCAATCGGCTCTTCAAAATGCCGGCTGAAAACGAGAGCTGCAAAAGCGCTGCCTGGATGCTTTCCGAGTCTCATCCCTTCGCACGGCCCACGGATTGGCACTGCGCTCGAGCGGGCGAAGGGCGTGCTGCGCCTCCGTCCCGTGTCCCCGCAATCCAAAAGAGCTCGCCGGGAAGGAGAAGGCGATCGGCCGGGGGAAATACGAGGCGAACAAGGCCGATTCGCGACGGTTGCGAGGCGCGACGACCCAGAGCGCAGGAAGTGGAAGAGCGGTCCGCTGGGTTTGCTCCTGTCGCGCTCCCGCGGAAAGGCATTGCGGCTTCTCGATGGTGGGATGAACGAGGGTTGGAAACGGATTCGGGGTGGAGCAGAGTTCGTGAGGCATTCCATGGAGAGCCGCGCATGACGACATCTCATCTCCGGGGGAATCGCGTGCCGATCTCCGGCACACCCCGTTGAGCCGCATCGTCCAGCTCTTCTTCGTCAATCTGTTCGGGATCAAGGCACTCCATCGCATAGCGCAGGTAGATCTTCTGGCCCACGAAGAGATCGAAGAGATCGGAATCGATCTGGTTCTGGTCTCTCATGGCACGGAGAATCGACAGCGCCTCTCGCAGGGACCGACCCTTCTTATACGGGCGATCTTTCGCAGTCAGCGCCTCAAAGACGTCGGCCAATCCAAGAATTCGTGCTTGCATCGAGACCTGAGAGCCGTGGAGCCCTTGCGGGTAGCCCGAACCGTCGAGACGTTCATGGTGAGCACCCGCGATCGCAGGTACACGGCGGAGCGACTTCGGGTAGGGAAGATCTTGGAGCATGTTGATAGTGGCGATAACATGGTGGTTGATGATCTCCCGCTCCTGCTCGTTTAGTGTGCCGTGCGTGACGGTGAGATTCCCTACCTCCTCGGGCGAGAGGAAGGCTCTCTCCTCTCCGTCCGGGCTCCGCCAGCGATGCCTCGCAGCGATCACCTTTACCCGCTCGATGTCGCGTGCGTCCATGCCTTCGCTTCCAATGTTGCACGCCCGCAAGAACGCCCGTTCTTCGTCGAGCTGATGCAGCTCTCGAGCGAGTTGAGTCCCCGCGTCACCCTGCAACGGGATTGAGGCCTCGTCGAGCCCTGCGAGTCTCCGCAGCATCCGGATCTCTGCATCGCGTTTCAGGACCTCGAAGCGCGTGTCCACAAGCTGGATGCGATCAAAAAGCGCTTCGAGTTTCGTGGCTTTGTCTACGATGTGGACGGGAGTTGTGACTTTGCCGCAGTCGTGCAGGAGCGCTCCGATCCGCAGCTCATATCGCTCCTCGTCCGTGAGCGAGAAGCTCTTGAGCGGTCCTTCCGTGGCGTCGCAGGCCGCCTGCGCAATGAGTTCGGTGAGGATCGGTACTCGGCGGCAGTGATCCCCGGTATAGGGAGACTTCTCGTCGATCGCCCGGACAATGAGCTGGATCAGGCCCTCGAAGAGGGCCTTGAAGGAATCGACCAAGCGCTGCTTGGTGAGGGCAACCGCAGCCTGCGAGGCGAGAGACTGGGCAACCTCGCGATCCTCGTCGGAGAAGGCGTGGACTGGGTCGTTCTTGGGATCAAGACCGTTGATGAGTTGAAGGACGCCGATGATCTCGTGCTCGTGATTGCGGAGAGGAATCGTGAGAAAGACGCATCCAGTCGAGGCTTCAGCACCCGGGCGGCTTGCGCTGCGCGGCTCTCCGGCGGACTCGGTGGCCTCGTGTTCGATTCTCTGGCCTGATCTTGCTGCTTGCTCTGCGAGGCGTTTCGCGAGCGGGCTCGGCTTCGGTGCCAAAGCCGGGCCTCGCCCGTCCGGCTCAGCCTCCGCCGTCCGCAGGAGCATGAGCGTGAGCTCGCCGTCTGGAGCGAGAAGATAGAGCGCTCCTGCCTGCGCGTGGGAGAGGCGCATCGCGCCTTGGATGATGAGATCTAGCAATCGGTTCGTATCACGCTCTGCGGACAGGGCAGCGCCGATCGTGTTGACCATCCCCATGCTGGTCACGTGCTGGGAGATCCTCTGCGCCATCTGATTGAACGAATTGCCGAGGTCCTGGAACTCGTCGCCGGAGTCGATCCCGACACGTGCGTTCAGATCGCGGGCGGCGATTCGCGCGGTTGCAGCGCTTAGGAGCTCGATCGGGATGAGGCTGCGTCTGATCTGTGAGAGGCTAAGGAGAAGCACGATCCAAACCGAGAGCAATGCCACGAGCGGGAAGATCTTGCGAAACTCATGCAGCGGGCCGAGGATGTCTGCCTCGGGCCGGGTCACGATGACCGTCCACGTTGGCTTCAGGTGAAAGCCTCCCCATAAATACAGGTCCCAACAGCCTGCAAGCTGTCTGTCCTGGGATCCCTCCCAGGAAACGACCTGTTGTCGCTTCGCCTGCCGCCCGAGTTCAGCCAGTGCCTCTGGGCTGAATGCCGGAACAAGGTCCGAGAAGATCAATCGGCCGGCTGAATCCACGACGATCAGGTGAGAGGCTTCTCGGAGCGAGGTCGGATCGAAGATGAAGGAAGGTTCGATTTGGGCCTCGATGACGTCGGTTCCGTGATCCAGCAGCGCGCGTACAAGGAATAATCGAAGTTGCGTGTCAGAAGATCCAACCTGAAGGAGCGTCTCGCCCTTGGCAAGTTGGCTCCGTTCCTCAGGAGTCAGGGCAGGAAGGCCCACGGGCGGCGTGTCTGGATCCGTGGCCAAGGCCCCCGGCACGACCGCGACACTGTGGAGCTGCTCACGCATCGAATTGGGGAGGACTCTCAGAACATCTGCAACGGATCGTGCGGGGTCGCCAGCGAGCGCAGCTCCAGCGAGGCGCAACGCCGCGTCGAGAAGCAAGATCCGTTCGTAGGTAGACATTCCAAGAGCCTTCGCCTCAGCGTGGAGTTCGTCGCGCGCGTCGCGCTCCAGCTGCGTGGTGACCTGCCGATAGGCGAGCGCTGCGAAGGCGCCGACAGGTAGAAGAGCGCAGACCACGAATAACAAGAAGATGCGCCGCGCGACGCGGGTTCGTAGGAAGCGTGCTTCGAATCGGACTCCCGCGATCTGCATTCGTTCCGACCCGTTGGTTCCTGTTGAGCGGATCGCGGGCGGGCTCAATAGCCCGAAGCCGGACCCACGTACGCGCCGTCGTTCGCACGGATAATGTCGTCTTGGGACGCCTTGGCCGTGAGCGGGGCTACGCTCTCTCCGTCAGGCCCCATGCTGTAGAGGTCATAGTCGGAGTTGATGGGAACGATGAACCGATCCTTCCGCCATTGGCCCTTTGGAGCGAGCGAATGGTTGATGTACTGATAGGGATTACCCCAGGGATCGAGCATGCCATCCATTCCGATGGAGGCGAGCGTGGGAGGCGGCGGTAAGCCCTCGGTGAGGGTCCCGTGATTGATGGCAGAGGAGATGCTCTCGATATCCGAGATCGCTTGCGCGATTGCGACTGTGTTGCGGTAGGAGCTGTAGCCGGTCTGTGCGAGCGCAACCAGTGTTGAGATGATGGCAAGAACGAAGAGCAGCTCGAGCAGCGTGATACCTGCGGTACTCGAGCAAGACCGAGGACTCATCAGAGGTTCGTACTTCTCGACGGTGCCTGGCGGAACCGGGCGAGGGTCTCCCGAAGCGACTTGTCGAGCGCTTCAAGCTGGGCGAGGTGCGCGGTGAGGTTTCCGGTGGGGCCGTTGCCATCGTGAGCGAGGAGCTCGGCAAGCGCCCGGTGAATGGCGTCGCTGTGGTCTCTCAGGTCGTCCAGAAAAGCTCCGAGACTAACGATCATGCTATTCAGTGCCTTGGCCTCATCCCTCAGATAGTCACTGCGGCGAAGCTGGACGGGGTGCGGCAGCTCCCCATTCGTGATGCTTTGGAAGCAGCGCAAGAAGCGCACGAGCGGGGCGGTCATACGCGCGAAGAGCAGGAGAGAACTTCCACACACAGCTGCAAGCGACGCGAAGACAACCGGCCAGTATCGAGCATGAAGGGTCAACAGCCGATCGGCAAGAACCAGCATCTCGCGGGACGATGGCACGCCGCTCTCCATGCGTGCGATGAGCGGAGCGAACATGGCAGCAGCAATGACCAATGCGAACACGATTGTCGATCCGGTTGCAGCGAGAAAGAGGCGAACGAGAAACTTCCGCTGGGAGATTGTAAGGGAGAGTCTCACGGCGCAGATCCTCTCGTGGGAGTAGCGGTCTTCGACTGCGTCCAGATCGCATCCTGGTGATCGAGCTTGAGCGTGGGTGGATTGCCGGGGCGGTAGAGGAAGCGTAGCGACAGCGTGTCGCCCTCGTCCGTGAGATACTGAATGGTGTAAAGGCCGCTCCCGTCCACCATCTCTTCCGCATCGACGCGGCGGATCCCGTGCACATCGATTTCATTGCCGCCGAGGCCGAACTCGATCGTGCGATCCGCAAGTCGCAGGTACCGATCGCGGTAGGCTGGAGTAGATGTCGTCCACGTACCTTGTACAGCCGGCGGCAAAACGTCCGCGCTGCGGTGGCAAGCCGCAACTGAAATAAGCAGGGCAAAGGCGAGGATCTTCCTCAGCGATCTCGCGATGCCACGGCCCTCTCCCACGAGCACTCCTTCCCTGATGGATCATCGCCTCAACAGACCTCTAACTTGAGAGCATCCGAACGAAGCGTCGGAGCTGGGTTGGCGGTGATCCATTCAGGAGAAGTAGACCCGGCGGCGTCGCCGCGCACTTTCGCGGGCTTCGCCCTCGCCTCCTCCGCCTGCGATGCCCCTTGCCAAATCTCCTCCCTGCTTGTTGCAAAGAATGCTCCTTGAGCCCGGTGCCTACTCGTGGGGCCGCACAACTCAATCTCATGGTTCCGCTCTAGCAGGCTGCGGAAAAACGCTTGCTCAACCCCTCTGGGATGATACAAGCCCGTGAGGGGGTGAGGGCATGCGAGGTGACGATCAGAAGCAGCAAGGCATGTGGAGCTACATCTCGCCGGAGAAGCGTGTACCGCGGGACCACCCGTTGCGACCGATCCGAGCGATGGTGGATCAGGCCCTGAGCGAGCTCTCGCCGCGGTTCAGCCATCTGTATGCGAGGACGGGGCGACCGTCGATCGCTCCGGAGAAGCTGCTGCGGGCTCTGTTGTTGCAGGTTCTTTACACGATCCGTAGCGAGCGGCAGCTGATGGAGCAGCTCGACTACAACCTGCTGTTCCGCTGGTTTGTGGGCCTGAGCATGGACGACGC
>DOUU01000037.1:9095-9234 GCA_003520425.1 Deltaproteobacteria bacterium | reverse complement strand
TGCTCGAATCGTCCTGAGTTCGTGGAAGCCTACGCCGCTTCTCAGTGTGCGGGCCTCCGCATCACGCCCATCAACTGGCACCTCACGGGCGAAGAAGTCGGCTACATCGTGGATAACTGCGAGGCCAAGGCGTTTCTCG
>DOUU01000037.1:237-9021 GCA_003520425.1 Deltaproteobacteria bacterium | reverse complement strand
ATGCTCTACACCTCCGGCACCACGGGTCGGCCCAAGGGCGTCTATCGGCGAACCACTCCGCGCTCGCCGCTTACGGCGCCGCTCACCCGCACCGCGAGCTTCCGGCCCGCCGAGGACCTGGCTCTTGTCACCGGGCCCCTCTACCACGCTGCGCCCCTTGCACTCAATCTCGCCTTCCCCTTGGCTGCGGGCGTGGGCTGTGTGCTGATGGAGCGCTGGGAGCCTCTCCGCACGCTGCAGATCGTCGAACGATTCCGCATCACCCACACCCATATGGTGCCGACGATGTTCCACCGGCTCCTCGCGCTGCCCGAGCCGGAGCGCTTGCACCACGACACCTCGTCGCTGCGCTGGGTCGTGCATGGTGCGGCGCCCTGCCCCGTCCATGTGAAACGAGCGATGATCGAGTGGCTGGGTCCAATCCTGTGCGAATACTACGCAGCGACCGAAGGCGGCGGCACATTCATCACCGGGGAGGAGTGGTTGCGAAAGCCAGGCAGCGTGGGCCGCAGGCTCGATCACCAGCCCGTCGAGATTCTCGACGAGGCGGGGACGCCGCTTCCACCCGGCAAGGTCGGAACCGTCTACTTCGGCGCACCGCCCAAGGGTCGCTTTGAGTACTTCCACGCCCCGGAGAAGACGGCTGCGGCCTACCGCGGCGACGCGTTTACGATGGGCGATCTTGGCTATTTCGACGAGGACGGATTCTTGTTCCTTACCGGCCGAAGTGCGGAGGTCATCATCTCCGGGGGCGTCAACGTCTACCCCGCGGAGATCGACGCCGTGCTGCTCGAGCATCCCCTCGTGGCCGATGTCGCCACGGTGGGTGTACCCAACGAGGAATGGGGCGAGGAGGTGAAGGCCGTGGTCCAGCTCAAGGCCGAAGCCGCAGCCGGCCCCGCCCTCGCCGCCGAGCTTCTGGCCCATGCACGCGCCCGGCTCGCCGCGTTCAAGTGTCCCCGTAGCATCGACTTCACGACCGAACTGCCACGCCTTCCGACGGGAAAGATCGTCCGGCGGCTCGTGCGCGATCGCTATTGGCAAGGGCGCAGCCGAAAGATCTAGGGAGGGGACATGCCGGGGCTGTGTGAGGGCCGGATCGCGATCATCACGGGAGCGGGACGCGGCATCGGGCGCAGCTATGCCCTCGAGTTCGCGCGCCAGGGCGCCAAGCTCGTCGTGAACGACCTCGGCGGATCTGTGGACGGAAGTGGGTCGACCCTCACGCCGGCGCAATCCGTGGTCGAGGAGATCCGCAGATCGGGCGGCCAGGCGGTCGCGAATGGCGATGATGTCTCGGACTGGGAGGGCGCGGAGCGCCTCATCCGCACCGCGATTGAGACGTTCGGCGGGCTCGATGTCTTGGTGAACAACGCAGGCATCCTGCGCGACCGGATGCTGTTCAACATGACCGCAGACGAGTGGGACGCTGTGATCCGCGTGCACCTTCGCGGCACCTTCTGCCCGACGCGTCACGCCGCAGCCCACTGGCGCGATCGCGCGAAAAGTGGGAGGCCGAGCCAGGCTCGCGTCATCAACACGACCTCTGTCTCGGGGCTCTATGGCAATGCAGGTCAGTCGAACTACGGTGCCGCGAAGGCGGGGATCGCTGCCTTCACGATCATCGCCGCGAAGGAACTCGAGCGTTTTGGCACCACCGTGAATGCGATCTCGCCAGGGGCGAGGACGCGGATGACGGAGAGCCTGCGACCGGGAGCAAGGGACGTTCCCGCACAGGGCTTTGACCCCCGCTCGCCCGACAACATCGCACCGATCGCGGTCTGGCTCGGCAGCCTTGAGTCCAGCCAGGTCACAGGTCGTGTCTTCGAGGTCTCGGGTGGCCGCCTTTGCCTTTCGGAAGGCTGGACCCGGGGCCCGGAGGTCGAGCGCAACGCACGCTGGGACCCGGCGGAGCTCGGCCCCATCGTGCGCAGCCTGCTCGAGAAGGCGCAGCCCGCGGAGCCGATGAGTCGCTCGCGCGCGAGCTAGCGGCGCGTCCTGAAAAACGCCCGCAGGTCTGCACCAAAAGATCCGAAACCTCGAGCACCGCGAAGTGTCCGCCCTCAGGCATCTCGCTCCGGGCGGACCTCTGCGCTCACGCGAAGGCCTCGACGACTGCGCGGGAGAGCACGGTCCGGATTCGGAGCGCCGGCGTCATCGGAAGGGTTCCGTTCGTGAGGAGGACGAAGGTGAGGGCGCGCTCTGGGTCGGCCCAACAGAGGACGCAGGAGAGGCCCGCGTGACCGAACGCCCGGGGTGACGCGGCGCCAAATCCGAAGAGGGGCTCGGGCGGATCTCCTCGCAGGCGCCAGCCAAGACCCCAGGTCGTCGGGCCGAGGTCGGCCTCGCGCAGCGCGGAGGGGACGCCTGGCCAGAGCGGCATCCCCTCGCGCACGCCGGGAAGCTGGATGCGCAAGGCCTCGCGCACCGTCTCGGGCTGCAGGAGACGGCGCACGCCGAGGGCTCCCTCCCCGAGCCAGCAGCAGAGAAAGCGCCCCAAGTCCCCGGCCGTGCCATAGGCACCTCCGGCAGGGTGACCCGCCTCGCGAAAAGTGGGGCGATTGACCGCCTCCGCCCAGCGCTCGTCCTCGCGATCGGAAGGATGGGCATACACCGAGGCGACGCGTGGCTCCGCCTCGGAGGGCAGCGGCAGATAGGTCGAGCTCATTTCGAGGGGGTCGAGCACGCGCTCGCGAAGGCCCTGTGAAAGGGGAATTCCCGCTGCGCGCTCAAACACCGCGCCGAGTAGCGCGAAGGCGGTCTGGCCGTGGTAAACCGCACGAGTGCCGGGGGGCGTATCGGGCACGAGGGTATTGAGCGTCGCCGCGAACGGCGCGTTCGAGGAGAAGGTGAGAATTTCGGGGCCGGGTGTGACGGGGATGCCGGCGCTGTGGGTGAGGAGATGGCGCACGGTGATGCCCCCTTTGCCGTGGGCTTCAAATCCGGGAAGGAAGCGAGCGACGGGGTCCTCGAGCGCAAGCTTCCCATCCTCCACTGCGCTTAGCAGGAGCGTTGCGACGAGCGGCTTCGTCATGGAGAAGAGCGGAAAGATGGTCGACGGCTCGACCCTTGCCGGAGGTTCGCGACGCGCGAGCCCCACCGTGTGCAGACCCGCCACGGTTGCCCGCCGCGTCACCTGCAGCACGCCGCCCGGGAAGAGCCCTTCTGCGGCAAAGCCGTCCAGGAGTGCGAAGGCTTTACCGAGGGGGCCTGCCGGGTCCGCGGGCATCGCCGGATTCTAACGGGCGGTGACATGCGAGCGCATGCGTTGTTTGATGAGCCGCGAAGGGCGGAGGAGAAGGATGGCGACGCGCGCAATCGACTGCTGGGTGAACGTGAACATGGGAGAACAGGCGAGGCCCGAATGGCTGATCCATGTGAAGGAAAACTATTTCCGTGCGGGCGACGAGTTGAATGCCAGAACCCGATGCATCTTGACCGGGTCTGCCTCGACTTCCCGCAGCTCAAGATCTGCATGGCCCATGGCGCGGACCCGTGGTGGGGTGTCGCGCTCCGCCTGATGATCAAGTATCGCAATCTCCATCTCATGACCTCGGCCTATTCAGCGCGCTACTTCCCGCCGGAGCTCGTTCACTTCATGAGTACCCGCGGACAGGAGAAGATCCTCTTCGCATCCGACCACCCCGTGCTCCCGACGGAACGCTGCATCAAGGAGGCGTGCGAGCTCGATCTACGCCCGGGCGTGCTCGACAAGTTCCTGTACGCAAACGCGGAGCGGCTCTTCTTCTCGCCCCGCAAGCCGCGGCACTAGTAGGATCTAGGGCTCGCTTGGGACGATGAACTCGAGCACGTGACCGTCGGGGTCCCGCACCCAGATCTGGCCGCGCTGCGGGCTCGTCGCGAGGACTTCGCTGAGATGCTCGCGCAGGTGTTTGAGCGTTGCTTCGTAGTCGTCGACCGCGAAGGCCGCGTGCCCTGCGAGGGGAGTGAGCGTCGGTGCCGGAACGCCCACATCGACGCCGGGCGGGGTCTCGATCAGGTGGACCTCGCACGCACCCGCGCGGTACCACACGCCCGGAATCCCGAGGGCCGGGCGGGGAATCGCGGCAAGGCCGAGGACGCCTTCGTAGAACGCCCGGGAGCGAGCGAGGTCTCTCACGGGAAACGACATGTGATGGGCCTCGAGGCGGAGCGCCATGGCGGTTCCTCCTCCCCCTGGCGACCATTCTCCGCCTCCGCGGTGCGAGATGCCAGACCCATGAAAGAAGTCACCGGAGCAAGGAAATGGCCCCACTCCCTCGAGGCCGATACGCGCACGAAGTCTGTCTGGGTCCACCTGGCCTGAGGTCGAAGCCCGAGCTTGGCGAAGAGGGGTGTCCGACTACCGCATAGGTGTTGACAGTCTGCGCCGCATTATCGCCGGCACCCGAAACGATCTGAGGGAGAGTCCAGAGTCAATTCGCAAACCTTGAACTCACGGGATCTTGCGGGCTTGCACGATGGAGGTCTCGCGGCCGGGACAAGGTCAATTGGGGCGATGCGTGTACGTGACCCCCGCCGGCGTGTGTTGCGTGGCCTGGCCCGACGCGGCGCGGATCGCGGCGGTTTCCGCGGAGGGCAGCCGGTCCTACGCGCTCTCAAAGCTGCTCGGCGCCGAGGGAGGGAACCGCGCCGCCGCTTCGGGGCTCTTTAGGCAGGGGCGCCCGGGAGGGCAGCGGGCTCCCTGCCTTCGGCCGCTAACGGGAGATCCGCATCGCAATCCGCCCGCTCGCACCCCCGGAATCCCAGCTTAGGATCTGCCGCGCGCCGTCGTGGCGGAAGCTCCCGACGGAAACCTCAACCCGTGGCCCGTGCGGATACTGAAGGCGCGGCACAAANNACCTCGGTGGGCGCACGCACGGACGGGTCGCTCTCGATCTCCAGCTCGAAGACCCCCGTCGCCCGGGTGAATTGCATCCGCGTGGGCCGTCCGGCCGCGTGGCGTAGGTAGGGACGCACGAAGGCCCGGATGCCGCGTCCGCCTGAATCGAGCTCTTCGGGCTTCTTTTGATCGTCTCGGCTGAAGAGCGAGAGGTCTTCGTGATTCCAGCCGTCCCCGTGGAAGTGCGTGTTGTCGGGGGTGTAGTTCCAGTGGGTGGAGTTGAGGAGCGTCGCGTCGAGAGCTCGGTAGGTGGCGTCGAGGGCGATCTCGTGCTTCGTATAGTCCGCGATGCGGAAGGCCTCGCCGTCATTCATCTCGTAGGGAATGCCGAGCTCGCCGATGAGGACGGGAAGCCCGCCCATTAACTTGCGCGAGAGAGCCGCGAGCCCGCCCAGCTGGTCCATATAGGCCGACGCGATGCCATCGACGCCGCTTCGAACGCCGCCCCCAAGCGTAGGATGGGCATCGGGATCAAAGCGCCGGCTGATCAGGATCACCACGTCGTACCAGTGCCGCGCATCGCAGACCAAGGGGTCCGAGTCGCTCCATGGCGTCTCGACCACGCCCGGCACGCCTTCCAGGAAGAGGAAACAGCCGGGATGGGCGCGCCGCAGGCGTTCGCGCAGGCGCCGGATGAAGGGAACGAGGAAATCAGACCACGCGGAGATCTCGTGACCCTCGACCTTGCGGAAGTAGTCGGGCCTCGCGAGCACGGCCCGACCTCTGGAATCGAGATCCCACACGCCGAGGCGTCGCCAGGGACAGCCGTTCTTCCAGATCGAGAGTCCCCGAGGGTTGAGCGTGCGGCCGTCGCTCCCGCGAACGGTCTGGCCGTCCGCCGCCGCGAGATGCTCGAGGGGCGAAAAGGATTTCGGGCCGCTGCCCATAAAGCGCGTCCCGCGCCTTAATTCGTCGCCCCGGCCCACGTAGCCCGCACAGGGCTCATTGAAAGTGTCGTAGCCGAGCACGTTGTCGAAGTCGGCGAGTCGCTCGGCCAGGGTGCATAGCGCACGCGCATAGTGATCCTGAAGCGCGCCCTGCACACCGCGCAGCTCAGGACAGAAGGCGTCTCCGGCGAGAAGGAGCGTCCACATGGTCGCGCACGGCACGCGCTGGGCGTTGCTGGGCCAGTCGAGAGCGTCCAGCTCCACGGCCTCGGCCGGCACGAAGCGATCGGGCAAAAGGCCCGCCCACTCGAACGGCCAGAAGGGCGCGCCGTCGCCCCCGGTCCAGCGGCTCCACACGTCGTGGTGGGGATCCACGAAGACGAGGAGCCCATGGGCGCGGGCCTTGCCGACCACGGCGCGGAAATAGTCGAGATACGCCTCGTCGTAACGTCCGGGCCCCGCATGTTCGATCGCTTCCCAGGTCGTGAGCAGGCGCAAGACGGAGAATCCCCAGGACGCGATGCGTTCGAGGTGACGATCGGCCTCCTCCAAGGGAAGCGGCCGACCGACGAAAGAGACGTCGCGCCAGCCCAGGAAGTCGACGCCTCGGTGCGTCGCGCCGTCGGGTCGTGCGGGCACCTTGCTGCTCCCCCCGAGGTTTACGCCCCGCAGGAGGGTGTGGGGCCGTCGCGATCAATGAACCAGCCCTCCCGGGTCGTGTAGCCGTGGGACACCCGTCTCTCCTTCTCTTCGTCGCCCGGCAATCCTGCACCGAGTATGATGGGCCCGCCCATGCCCGCCATCGAATGGACTGTGCCCCTCCGCTTTGGGGTTGCGCTCGGACTCGGCTTTCTCATCGGCCTCGAGCGGGAAAGCACCCGCTATGAGGAGCACAAGGTCGTCTTCGGCGGTGTCCGGACCCATCCCCTGATCAGCCTCTATGGCTTCGGCTGCGCATGGCTGTCGCGGGACGGCACGGCGTTCATGCTGCCCGTCGGGCTCCTCTCCCTCGCAGGAATGACCGCGATCTCCTACTTCACCAAGCTCAGCGAGCACCGCTATGGCAGCAAGAGCGAGATCGCGGCGCTTCTCACCTTCGTGGTCGGCGCCCTCGCGCTCCTGGCCGATGTGTGGATGGCAGCGGCCATCGCCATCGTCAACACCTTCGTGCTTTCGGAAAAACCGGCTCTCGAGAGATGGGTCGAGCGGCTCGACAAGGCCGAGTTCCTGGCGGCACTCAAGTTCTTGATCGTGACCGTCATCATCCTTCCGATCGTGCCCAACCAGGACTACACCGAATTTCACATCAATTTCTATGTGATCTGGCAGGTGGTCGTCCTGGTCTCGAGCATCGGCTTCCTTGGCTACATGCTGGCAAAGCGCTACGGCGAGGGTGCGGGCATGTGGCTGTCAGGGGTTTTGGGCGGCCTCGTTTCCAGTACGGCCGTAGCCATTGCTTCGGGCCGCAAAGCCGAGCAGGACCCCGAGGCCGGAGCGCCTGGATTGCAGGCCACGCTGCTGGCGGGAGCAGTCTTGTACCCGCGCCTTCTTCTCATCATCGCGTTCGTGAATGAGCAGTTCATCGGGCCGCTCGCGTGGCGCTTCGCCCTCCTCGGCCTTCTCGGCCTTGGGCTGGCAGTGACGGTGCGAATGCCGCAGCGCGAGGCGCCGACGGGGCAAGGGGCTGCCGGGCTCGAGAACCCGTTTGAACTCTCGCCGGCGCTGCTCTTTGCAGGACTCTACGTCGTGCTTTCGGTCATCACGGTTCTCGTGCGCAATGCGATGGGAGAGGCAGGCCTGCTTGGCCTCTCGGCCGTGGTCGGTGTGACGGACATCGTGCCTTTCATCGTGCCGCTCGTCCGACACGTGCGGGAACCCACTCCGCTCGCGATGAGCGCCATCGTGGTCGCGACCATGAGCAACGTCGTCGTGCGGGGCGTCTACTACGCGACGCTCGTGCGGGCGGAGCGGCGGGAGACCTTGTGGCGCCATGCCGCCTGGGCGCTCCTTCATCTCCCCCTCGTGTTCGTCTGGTAGACGAGCCGCGCAGCTCGCGGCTACTTGACGAGCTTGGCGAGCAGGCGCCGCAGCTTCGGCGCGCGAAGCAGGGCCTTTCGCAGCTCGGGCAAAGCCTTCTCGTCCACGATGAGGGGAGAGCGCTGAAAGCGGCCCCGGTGGTCGTAGTGACAGAAACGGATCTCGTAGCTCCCCTTCGCCTCGCCGTCCAGAAAGTGCAGGAGCTGGATGGTGGGGTGGTGGTAGGGTGTCGCAATCTGCACCTCTTCTTCGATGACGCCGCTTCCCCAGTGAAGGGAGAAGGTCTTGGCCTCGCTCTCGCGGGCGCTTCTTTCCTTTGACGCCATGTCCGACTCCCTCTCCTCCCCCACTCGCTCCAAAGATCCAGAAGAAGCAGAGCGGCTTGCCGCTGGCTAAAGCGGCGAGAGAATCACGACGGGAATGTCGCGCTTCGTCCTCGCCTGGTAGTCATCGAAGTCGCGGTACATGGCGACGAGCTTCGGCCAGAGCGCACGCTTTTCTGCGTCGCTTGCGCGTCTCGCGGTCATCTTCCGCCGTTCGCCCCCGATTTCGATCTCGACGCTGGGGTTGCTCTCGAGGTTCTGGTACCAGAAGGGATGCTTCGAAAAACCGCCCTTCGACGCCACCACGACGAAGCGGTCGCCGTCTGCGAGATAGAGCACTGGGGCCGTCCGTCGCTGTCCGGATTTGCGGCCGAGCGTGGTGAGGAGGAGGACCGGGGCACCCCCCAAAAACTTGCCGCCGAGCTTGCCCTTCGAGAGGCGATACGCGAAGACATTCAGCGTGGACATGATCCGGATCACCATGTTGCCAAGACGCTCCTGGGCAGGAGTAAAGGGCTTGAGCTCCTTTTCAGGCATAGGACCTCCACCGAGATTGGCCCAAGACTCGCACAACGCGAGTCCGAGGTGAACGTCCGGGCATTGGCATCGCTCCCTTCGCGAGAGCTATACCCACGCGGGATGCGGCGTCTTCCTG
>DOUU01000037.1:0-200 GCA_003520425.1 Deltaproteobacteria bacterium | reverse complement strand
TGTGAAGGAGCACGGGACCACGTGGACTGCGTGGAGCGTGAGGCCCTGCCGTGCAACACGCAGGTCGAGAAGACCTTGGACGGAGGCGAGCTCCCGCCGCGTCCCGAAGGCGTCGAGGACACAAGCCCCGCGGCGCCCGTCGAGCCGGCTCCCTAGACAGACGTGTTGCCCGCCGATCCGCAGCGCGGGAATCGTGCGCT
>DOUU01000052.1:5459-6005 GCA_003520425.1 Deltaproteobacteria bacterium | reverse complement strand
GAAGTGGCGGCCGCGGCGCGCCTACAGGGCGCGCAAGAGCTCACGGACATGCTGCGCAATCATGCGGTTCTCGTCTGTTCGCACCACCCACGCGGACGCGCGCGAATCGAGCGGTGAGATGCGCGGTCCCCCCGCGCGATTGGCGTCCTCATCGATCTCCACCCCGAGCCACTCGGCCTCCGAGCAGACCCGGTGGCGGATCGCCGCGGCGTTCTCTCCGATCCCCCCGGTGAAGACGAGGGCATCGAGCCCGCCAAGGGCCGCCGCCATCGAGCCGAGCTCGCGCGCGATGCGGTAGACGAAAAGATCGATCGCTTCGCGCGCCCGCGGATCGCTGCTCCCGAGAAGCTCGCGCATGTCGCTCGAGAGCGCCGAGACCCCGAGCAGACCCGAGCGGTGATAGAGCATCTCCTCGAGCGCGCGGGCGCCCAACCCGCGCGAATCCATCAGGTACAGCAGAACGCCGGGGTCGAGCGTACCCGGCCGCGTGCCCATCACGAGACCGTCGAGCGTGCTGAAGCCCATCGTGGTGGCGACGCTGCGTCG
>DOUU01000052.1:237-5454 GCA_003520425.1 Deltaproteobacteria bacterium | reverse complement strand
GAGAGGCCGTGGAAGCCGTAGCGACGCACGCCGGCGTCGGCGAGCTCGCGCGGCAGTGCGAGGGCTTGCGCCAGCGCGGGCTGCGTGCGGTGGAAGGCGGTGTCGAAGCACGCGATCTGGGGGAGATCGGGAGCTGTGTCGGCCACGGCACGGATCGCGGCCAGGTGATGAGGCTGGTGGAGCGGGGCAAGGGGAACAAGGCGCTCGAGCTCCTCCAGCACGGACTTGTCGATGCGCACGGGCGCGCTGTAGAGCGATCCTCCGTGCACCACGCGGTGACCCACGGCGGCGAGCCCGGCGACGCCGCTTCGGTCGCGGAGCCAGGCGCGCACGTGCGCAATCGCAGCGCGATGATCGCCGGCCTGCACAAGCTCGTCCGTCCGGACCTGGCCGGTGGCGCTCACGGCCACCAGGCGCGCAGTCGGCTCGCCGATGCCTTCGACCTGCCCCTCGAAGATCGAACGCAACTCGCCGTCGCCGGGGAAGAGCGAGAACTTGAGGCTCGACGATCCGGCGTTCAGGACGAGAATGGAACCGCTCACCCGTGGGATCTTACGCGACCGCAAAGGGATCTCCTCGCGCGGCCTCAGGCCGATTCGTGGATCACCCCGGGAGGCCGCTCGCGGTCGTTGTGGCGGCCGGCTTGTTCGCCATGGTAGACACGCCGCATTCGCCGCGAAGGGAGGATCCCCATGCAGCGCCGAGCGAGGGCCCGGGGGGGCCGCGCGTTCCTCCTCTGCCTCCTGTTCGTGGTGGCAGGCTGCAGCTCCCTGCGAGGCGGCTCGCTCATCCCCCTGAAGGGCGCTCCGGGGAGCGCGCGCATCTCGGCGGACGAACTCCGGAGCTACCTCGCCACCTACGCATCGCTCTTCCAGGGGACGGTCACGGTGGCGGCCGACAGCATCCGTGCCAGTACGCGGGATCCTGAAGTTCGCCGGCGCACGCTCCTGTGGAAGCTGCGGATCTGTCCCGTGGCCTACCAAGCCGCCCTGCTGCCGGATCCTCCCCAGTCCTACGTGCTGCTCTTCTCCCTCGCGGTGGCGCAACAGGAGTTCCTCTCCAAAGGCGACGGGGCTCAGCTGTTTGGCAAAGACCAGAAGATCGCGATCGATGCAAGCGACGAGCTCGCGCAGGCCATCCGGCAGATTGGTGCGCGGTTCCTCTCGGAAGAGGAGCTGCGACGCGTGACGCAGCAGGTCGAGGACTTGAGTCGTGAATATCCGATCCGCGGCGAGTTCGTGGTGGACACGGTCGAAACCTACTCCGACGCCGCCATCGTCGGCGGACGGTTCGAGTGGATCGTGGAGATGCCCCTGTCGCCCTTCAAAGCGCTCCGGGGAGTCGACGCGGGGGCGCAGGCCATCCGCGAGTTCAACCAGACGGCCCTGCGCTTTGCACAGGTCGCAGCGGCCCTTCCGACCTTCTTGCGCTGGAATCTCGAGCTCCTCGCCTATGACCTCGAGAGCCACCACACCGTGGAATCGGGTCTTGCGTCGTTCGAGTCGATCGCACAGAGCGCGCAGCAGTTTTCCCAAGCGGCGAGCTCACTGCCTTCGGATCTCGGACGCGAGGCCTCGGAGCTCGTGGAAAAGGTCGATGCGAGCCAGGGGGAGATGCAGCGGACGCTCGAGAGCGCGAGAGCAGCGCTCGCAGAGGCGAGCACTGCCGCCAAGAGCTTCGAACCGGTGGCCGCCGCGCTCGACCGCACGTCGGCGCAGCTCGATCAGGCCGGCGTGACCTTCACCGCGATGATCTCGGCCGCAAAGGGCCCTACCGACGAGGCGACACGGGGCAAGGGCGAATCGCGTCCTTTCGACATCCAAGACTACGAGCGTACGGCTGCACAGATCAATCAAGCCGCCACGACGCTCAAAGAGCTGGTGTCCGAAACGCGCGCCGCGAGCGACGGTCTGACACGCCAGTTTGTGGATCACCTGGCGTGGCGTGCTTTTCAGCTCGTCCTCGCATCGTTTGCGCTTCTGTTCGTCTACCGAAGGATCGAGGCCTGGCTCGGAGGGCGGGGTGCTTCTCCCCTTGGATGATCCCAGGAGTGGGGTCAGGAACCCGCGGCAAGACTTTCCGCGGCCGCGTCTGCGCCCCAGCGTGCGAGCTCGGCAGCCGTGAGCCAGCGGGTGCCGCCGCCGGGATAGCGGCTTGCATCGAGGGGCCGATCGCTCAACGGGTGCTGCGTCTCGTTGAAGCGCGCCGCCCAAAGCTTCTTTCCGCTCGGGGCGGCATAGAGTGTGACCTCGAAGGCGACGCTCGCGGGGCTCGACGTGCTCCGGCGGCCCCCTTCCACATCGCGGTAGCGCTGAAGCGTCCCGAGAAGCACACCCGTCGCACCGAACCGATCGCTGGCAAGCTTCGCCGCGGCGGCCGGGTCCGCGCGCGCGTCGTCGGCGCCGAGCCCTGCGAACTCTCCCGGAGTGACCACCGGGATGCCGCGGGCCACGAGTGCCTCTGCCAGGAACCCCGCCACCGAGCTCGCCGTCTCGTCCGGCGTGGGGGTCCCTCCCAAGCCTTCGAGCGAGGGACCCGGGATGAGCGGGGCGACTGCCACTTTCTTGAGTGCGCTCGCCCGAGGTGCGATGGGCCGCGCATCGACGATGGGTGGCAGCTGCGCGGCGCAGGCGAGGGCCGTCAGCATGGTGAGCGGGCCCCAGAGATCGCGCTGGCGGGGGAGAAGGCGAGGTGCAGCGAGGGCCACTAATGCTTTTCCTCTTCCACCAGCTGGTAGCCCTTGCTTTGGATGCACNNTGGATGATCTTGGAGCCATACGCCTGGTGCTCAACGCGGGGATGTGGAGTGGCGGGATCCGTCGGGGTTTGGGCAAGGCACTCCTCTTTGGCGGCCTCGAGCTCCTCGCGGGTCGCGGGGGTTCCATCGCTCCGCAGCCACATGAGCCTCGGTCTGGTGTCAGCACAGCCAAGGACGACAAGTGCCGCCAACGCGGGCCCACACGACGCGAGGAGCGCCTTCATAGCTTGGTTCCTTCGGGTGGAAAGGTCGGCAGCGTACTTCAGGGCCGCCGCCGAGCCCACGGCTTCGCGCAAAATCCCCTCGCAAGGAGGACGCCATCCGGCTCCCGGTCGCAGGGTGACCTTGTGGCCCGCGATTGCTCAGCGCCGCGGCCACGGCGAAACCGCGCTCAACGCCAATGGGGTCTGTGCCGAATAGTCTCAAGGCTTTTCCGCATGCAGAGGCAGACTCGGTGCAGCTCTATCTCGCCATCCCCCTCTTCTCGGCCGTAGCCCTCGCCTGTTTGGGTGGCGCCTGCCTCTTCATGGCCCCCGAGCTCCGTGCGAACCGCACCTCCGGGGCGATGCTGCTGGTGGGCGCGTGGTGGGCGGGATGCGAAGTGCTCTGGGACACCGCCTCCGACGCCTCGACAGCGCTCTTCTTCCACCGACTCGCGGCGCCCGGCTTCATCTTCATCGCGCCGCTCGCAATTCGGCTTGTGCTCGAGGTGGTGGAAACCCCGCCCCGCGCGCTCGCGAGACTTGTCCCCTCGGCCTTCGCACTCGGCGTCGTGTGCTGGGGGCTTGCGTGGCTGAGCCCGTGGATGATCGCAGGCATGGTTCGCACCCGATGGGGATGGGGACTGGTCCCGGGACCGGCATTCGCCGTATGGGGTGCGCTCACATCTGCCGGGATCGCGCTTGCCCTTGTCTGGTGGATGCGGGCCTCCCGCGCCTCCACAACCCAAGTGAGCCGCGAGCAGGCGGCGCGTGCGCTGCGGCGTCTCGCTCCGATCGCGGCGGTGGGCCTCGCGACGGATGTCGTGCTCCCGCTCGCCGGCATCCAGGTGCCACGCGTCGGGAGTCTCGCGCTCGCCCTCGTCGGGGCAACGATCGTGTGGGTCTTCTGGCAGCTTGGCTTCTCGCGACTGCATCCCGGCGCATTCGCGACCCGCATTCTGCACACGCTGCCGGACGGGATCGCGGTGACGACGCTGAACGGCCGCATCCGCGTCGCCAATGAAAAGCTCGGCGACCTCCTCGGGTGCAGGGCCCAGCAGGTGCTCGGCAGGCCGATCGCCGACTACCTCTCCTCCGAGCTCATCGATCAGCCTCGCGAGCAGCGCGATGTCCAGACTCGGCTTCGGCCCGTTGCCGGGCCCGCACTGCCCGTTTGCGTATCGACGGCTCCGCTCGATGACCCGAGCGGCGCCGTGATGGGCATCGTGGTGGTGGTGCAGGACCTGCGCGAGGTGTCTGCGCTGCGGGACCGGCTCGTCACGTCGGGCCGCCTCGCCGCCGTGGGTCAGCTCGCGGCAGGGATCGCCCACGAGATCAACAATCCGCTGGCATTTGTACGCTCGAATCTCTGCCACCTGCGCCGCGAGTGGGCAGCCCTCGAGAGTGAACCTGCCAAGTCGGACGCAGCTTCGACGTCGCAGTTCGCCGACTGGGGGGAGCTCATCGACGAGTCGCTCGAGGGGGTGGAGCGAGCGACCACGATTGTCCGCGACGTGCGCGAGCTTTCGCACGCGGGGACGGCAACCCCCGAGCTTGCGGATATCCATGCGGTCCTCGATCAGGTGCTCCGCATGGCAAGGTCGCAGCTTGCACCGGATGTCCGGGTGGAAACGGAATACACCGGCGATGGACTCGTCCTTTGCGAGCCGCAGCGTCTCAAGCAGGTGTTCCTGAACCTCATCGTGAATGCCGGCCAGGCGATTGGGGCGGTGGGGCGCATCCGCGTTTTGAGCCGGAGTGACGACGTATGCATCCATATCATTGTGGAAGACGATGGCTGCGGAATGCCGCCCGAGGTGCGAGAACGGATCTTCGATCCTTTCTTCACCACCAAGCCGCCGGGCGTGGGCACGGGCCTTGGCCTGGCCATTGTGCTGGGATTTGTGCGCCAGCACGGGGGCACGGTCAACGTGATCAGTTCGCCGAAGACCGGCACGCGCTTTCTGGTGGAGTTACCCGCTTCCCAGTCCGCCCGCGAAAAGCCTGCCGCGGCTCCGGCAGTGCAACGGTTTGCTCCGCGTAGCCTTGTCGGCGGAAGCAGGCGTCCGGGGGAGCACCGAGCGCCTAAGGTGCTGGTCGTCGAAGACGAGCCCACCGTCGGGGGGCTGATTGCCGACGTGCTGCGCGATGAAGGGATGCGCGTAGACGTGTTGCAGGACGGCCACGCAGCGCTGGCCCGCGCCGAAGCGGAAATCTACGACCTGGCCATTTGCGACCTGAAGATGCCGGGCATGGACGG
>DOUU01000052.1:0-223 GCA_003520425.1 Deltaproteobacteria bacterium | reverse complement strand
GCGCCACGGGCTGCCGTATGTGGCAAAGCCCTTCCGCGTGGAGGAACTGAGCCGCGCGGTCCGCGAACTGCTTTGATGGGAGAGGAGAGAAGAAACTGTGTACCGGGAAGACCATGGGGACGAACACTTATCGCAGGAAAGAAAGGAGAATCTGACCGATCGGCGCCGGAACGCCGTATTGCTCTGCGGGCGGGAGGACTTTTGCCTCGAGGCGCGGCGGGAG
>DOUU01000207.1:4716-4881 GCA_003520425.1 Deltaproteobacteria bacterium | reverse complement strand
CCGGGCCGCACCCACCAACCGCGATAGGGGTCGTAGTCCACGTACCGGGCGTCCGCGCGACCCATGTGGAGGTGGCGGACCTCATTGAACTCGGGGAACCACGGCTCAGACGCCAAGGGATCCTTTGCCGGAGCCGACGGGGCCTGCGACGGAGCGGCGCCGGAG
>DOUU01000207.1:0-4682 GCA_003520425.1 Deltaproteobacteria bacterium | reverse complement strand
GCGTCGCGCAACTGCCTGGCAATCTTGGTGAGCACTCTTCCGACTCCTGGTCCTCGTGCCTCGGTCTGCATGCTTCGTCGGCACCTCCCCTGCCGCGACGAGATCCGGCGATCCGTCGATCCGCATCGCCAGCGTGCCGAATGTGCGAGCGTTTACAAGGGTGCGGAGCGCGGAGGTGGATCGAACGCCAACTCCGAAGGTCCGGGAACCTCGGATGAATGGTGCAATTGATCGACCGGCTCTCGCTCGAGTCTTCGCGCGAGGGAGCTTGAGCCAGAGGCCGCACCGATCGGGAAGTCGCACCGCTTCCGCGCGAGCCAGCCGCGCGCTCGTGCCAGATCAGGCCGCGCGGTCCAGCGCCGGCTCAAGCGCGGCCTCAATCACCTCCTCGACACTGTCGACGAATCGAATGTCGAGCTTTTCGGTGACGTCCGGGGGTACGTCGACGAGGTCCTTTTGATTCCTGCGCGGCAGGATGACGGATTGAACCCCNNTCCTTGATCCCGCCGACCGGCAGGACGCGGCCGCGCAGGGAGATCTCTCCCGTCATGGCCAGGTGGCTCTTGGCCCGGCGCCCGGTCAGCACGGAGACGAGGGCAGCGGCAAGGGCGATCCCCGCCGATGGCCCATCCTTTGGGACAGCGCCCGCGGGAACGTGCAGGTGAATCTCGCCGCCTTCGAGCGCCGGGGCATGGATGCCAAGGGCATCGGCGTTCGCGCGCACCCAGGAGAGGGCCGCCTCGGCCGATTCGCGCATCACGTCGCCGAGCTGGCCGGTAAGACGCAGCCGCACCCCTTCGCCGCCGGGCATCGAGGTCGCTTCCAGGAAGAGGATGTCACCGCCGTGGTTCGTGCGCGCGAGCCCGACCACGACCCCCGGGATCGTGGTTCGCTCGGAGACCTCGGGCAAATGCGGGGGCGCGCCCAGGGCCTTGCTCACGAACGCGGGATCGATGGTCCACGTGGCCGCTGGACCCGCCTGCGCGAGCTCTCTTGCGGCTTTGCGCAGAAGCGTCGCCAGCTGACGGTCGAGGTTTCGAACCCCCGCCTCCCGCGTGTACTCGTGAACCACCTTTTCGATCGCCTCTGGGGTCACGGTGACGCGGGCGGGCGTGAGCCCGTGGGCTTCGATCTGCTTTGGCACGAGATGCCTCTCTGCGATCAAGAGCTTGTCATGCTCGGTGTAGCCGGGCAGCTCGATCACCTCCATGCGGTCCAGCAGGGCAGGGGGAATGGTGGCAAGCGTGTTGGCCGTGGCGATGAACAAGACTCGCGAGAGGTCAAACGGAACTTCGATGTAGTGGTCACTGAAGGTGCTGTTCTGCTCGGGATCGAGTACTTCGAGCAGTGCGGAGGACGGATCGCCGCGGAAGTCCGCGCCAAGCTTGTCGATCTCGTCGAGCACGAAGACGGGGTTGCGCGAGCCGGCCCGGCGAAGGGCTTGCAGGATGCGCCCCGGCATCGCACCGACGTAGGTGCGACGGTGGCCCCGAATCTCGGCCTCGTCTCGCACCCCCCCAAGCGACGCGCGCACGAACTTTCGCCCCATGGCGCGAGCGATCGATCGGCCGAGCGATGTCTTTCCGACACCCGGCGGCCCGACAAAACAGAGGATGGGCCCCTTGGCTTCGGGCGCGAGCTTGCGTACGGAGAGGTACTCGAGGATCCGCTCTTTCACCTTCTCGAGGTCGTGGTGATCCGCGTCGAGAACGGCGTGGGCCGCGGCGACGTCGAGGTGGTCCGTCGTCTCCACCGACCACGGAAGATCGGCCATCCACTCGAGGTAGGTGCGCACCATGTGCCGGTCCGGCGCCTGCTGGGGCATAGCGCTCATGCGCTTGAGTTCGCGCTCGGCCTGTGCACGGGCCTCCGCAGGGAGATTCGCGGCTGCGATCTTCTCGCGCAGCTCGTCCACCTCGCGCGCACCTGCGTCGCCCTCCCCGATCTCGTCCTGGATATCGCGCATGCGGTGGCGGAGCAGCCGCTCACGGCGGCGCGGATCGTCCTCCTGCGATTCGGCCTCGGTGCGCAGGGTGCGCTGTGTCTCTGCAATCGTGATCTCGCGTTCGAGATGGCCGGCCAGGCGAACGAGGCGGGGCAGGGGATCGGGCTCCGAGAGGAGGGCGATCTTCTCTTCCGGTGCGAGTGGGAGCGTCGAGCTGATGAGATCGGACAGGAGCCCGGGAGTCGGGATTCCGGCGACGAAACCCTTCCACTCGTCCGGAAGATCTTCGCGTACCTCGATCACCTTCTGCGCGAGCTCGACCACCCGGCGCCACGCCACGGTGCGCTCCGGCGACTCGGCGCCGGTCTCCGCGAAGGGTTCGATGCGAATCCGCAGCGCCGGCTCGGTCGCGACCACCTCGCCGAGGCGGGTACGCGCGACACCCACCACGACAGCCTGCTTGCCCTCGCGTCGCGCATCGACGATGCGCACCACCCGCACGATGCAGGCCACCGGGTGGAGTTCTTGGACGCTCGGATCCTCCACGCTGGCGTCGCGCTGGGTCGCCACGACGAGAAAACCGCCTTGGCCTGCAGTGTCGAGAGCGGCGAGGGACTTCGCCCGGCCGATCGAGAGCGGATTCGTCACACCGGGGAAGACGACGGCGTCGCGGACGGGCAGCACAGGGAGAATCGCGGGCACTTCGATGCGCTCTCCACCAAACTCGAGAGAGCGCGTCGCTTCGGCTTCGGGCAAGGGTTACCTCCACGGGTTTGGATAAAACCCTAAGAGCCGGAGACGCAAGGTCAACCGGAGAGACTCCGACGGGCCTGAGGGACTTGCCCCAAATGACTCCAAGGGAGTCTGCCGCCGCCCCGCCCGGGACGAAGATCCGTTTCCCACAGNNCGAAGCCGCCGCAGCCTCCAAAGGCGCGGATCCCGCCCCGGTGCGCCCGGGTGGCGGGGGGATGGCCCAGAGGGCGGCGCCCGCATAGTTCCTCAGGGATCACCCCGGCGAGGCGTGTCTGCTTGGCCTGTCCTGGGCCGATCGCGACCCGCCGGGTGCCTGGGCCTGTCGGGATCCCTGAAAGGGCGGAGCGGCGACCCCGTACGGCCGCACCGGTCGCGCATCCCGGCGAGGGACCCGCAGGATGACCCCCGGCGTCGCAGGCAAGAGCGGTGCGGGTGACCTAGCTTCTGCAACCCCCTGGTCTCGCGCCACACTTCCAGCCTGTAGGCGTAAACGATCGAAGAGGATGATGGGCAGCAAGATGAACCTAACTGGACAGATTAAAGCGATTAGACGAGGACTGATTCGCGCCTCGCACCTAGCTCCTGATCTTCCTGGAAAGATGCAAATGCTCGAAGAGCAGAACCGCTTCTTGCTTTTTGAGCTGCGAAGAATCAACGAACAACTTCGATATCAATTGCTCGGCGATCAGTCTTTGGCGGAGGGCGACAGGGAGCAAACGCGAGGCAGCTTTGACTTCCAATGGAAAGAATTGAATTCGGGTCAATCCCTACCCAGCGACAAGGCATTCATGGAGGGGGTCCAAGAACAGATCTGCAAGATGACCGATCTACCGGCGAGCTGGTTTCATGGAAAGAAGGTACTGGATGCGGGATGCGGCTCGGGTCGCTTCACCTATGGCCTGCTTTCTCTCGGCGCCAAGGTGACTGCTTCAGACCAGAGTTCTTGGGGATTGGAACGGACCCGAGACCTCTGCAAGGAATTTTCCGACCGGCTCACCACCAAGCAAGCCGACCTCCTGGAATGGGATGTCAAAGAGAATTTTGATTTGGTCTTCTCGTTTGGTGTCGTGCACCACACTGGCAACACATATCTGGCAATCAGAAATGTGGCTCGCAAGGTCGGAGAAAAAGGGAAACTCTTTCTCATGATCTACGGATTTCCAGAACGCATTGAAGATTTTGCAGAGCTCAATGCCTACGAAGCTCTCCGTCATGAGCTTCGGAACTGCTCGCTTGAGGAAAAAAGGAAGACTCTGATCGAGAGGTTTGGTGAATCGCTGGCTCATGGCTGGTTTGATGCTGTTTCCCCGCGCATCAATGACCTTCTCACCTACGATGAGATTGGTGAAGTTCTGAGCATTCTCGGTTTCAAGTCCATCAAGCGTACGTTGACCAACAGGAACCACCATGTCATCGCTGAGAGATCCTAGAGTCTGCTAGCAATACGGGTGAGCGGCTTGACTTACGGCGCCACTCCCTCGGGTCTAGACGAGCGCTGCTTCCTGACGACTGAGCTAACCCAGCGGTAAGTCGATCTGTCATTCCTGACTGGTTTCCCGCGCTGGTGGAGTTTGACCGTCACACGTCTTCGAGCGTAGAGTGGATTCAATGGCCGCCGACGTCGATCTGAGATCCGTACGGAGCGGAAACCCAGGAATCGTGTCCGGGGAGGATCAGCGATGCTCCCACGGGGATGGTCTAGGCTCGCGATCGTAACGATTGTGCGCTTCCTCGACCCTTCCGCAGGATGGGGTCAAGTGCAGTCTTCTCCCTCTCCCTCACCGACCGTCCGTGAGTCGGTCGTCTCGGACTTCAAATATCTGGTCAACAACCTGGAGGCCGATGGCGAAGACATCGTGACCGCGCCCCTGCACCTTGGCGAGGCCGGCGCGATGCTCACGAATCCGCGCTTCTATTGGGTTCTGGGCGCGGCTGGCGCCGCCTTCGGCGGCTCGTTCGCGCTCGACTATACGATGCGCATGAA
>DOUU01000158.1 GCA_003520425.1 Deltaproteobacteria bacterium | reverse complement strand
CCCGCCATGCGGCGCCCCCCTCGGGGCGGCACCCGGGCAGGCGATCGCCGAGGCGGCGCCCGCGCAGCCCCGGCGAGTCGGCGCCCTCCTCCGGTCAAGGGCTAGAATGGCCCGGCCGGCCCACCCCCTCGACCGCGGGGCGCGGGCCGATGCGGTGGGGGTTGGGTGGCCCGTCGGATCATCGTGTGCGATGGCGCAGAGCTCGCACGACTGTGGTGCAGGATTGGTGCCGCGGAACGGGAGGAGCTCACCTGGGTCCCCCGCGAAGACGAGGCTCGCGCCCGGCCCGCCGGTTTCCGGGCGCTCACGGGCGGAGTCAGCGCCGAGGTGATTCGCAAGCTCGATCCGAAGGAAGGAGACGGTTTCGCCCTGGTTTCAGAGGACGGCCCCTTCCTCCGCACCGCGGTCGCCACGATTGCGGAGGCGGCACCGCGCGCCCCGATCCTCGTGCTCTCCGACCGTGTCGGCGCCGACCTGCTGCCCCCCCACCCCTGTCTGCGCCGAACGGGATTGCGCTCGCTGATCCGCGACGACGTCGACGACGAGTTCGCCCACCTTGCGAACCTCCTGCGCGTGGTCGAGATCGGAGCCCTGCTCGGCCCGCGGCAGAAGGTGGGCGTGCTGCTTCAGCCCGATCCCGATCCCGACGGCATCGCCTGCGGGTACGCCTTGCGTGCTCTGCTCGGGCGAAACCGCAGCACTGCCCCCCTCATCTCGTTCGGCTCCGTCACACGCCCCGAAAACCGAGCCATGGTCGCGGCCCTCGGGATCGAGGTGCGCACCCTGAGCCCGAGCGAGCTCGAAGAGTTCGATGGCATCGCATTGGTGGATGTGCAGCCCCCGGTCTTCGGCGAATCGCCGCCGGCCCGCCTGCGCAGTGTCGACGTGGTGATCGATCATCATCCCGAGCGCCCGGGCTACGACGCCACGATCAAGGACATCCGGCCCTCCTATGGTGCGACGTCCACGATCTTGACCGAGTACGTCCGCGCGGCCGGCCTCGAGCTTCGACCCAAGCTCGCCACGGGCTTGCTCTACGGAATCAAGAGCGACACCCAGCTCCTCGGTCGCGAGACGAGCCGCCACGACATGAACGCCTTCTCATTTCTTCACGCCGGGCACAGTCCCGCGCTCCTGCGACGCATCGAGCAGCCCGCCCTGCCCCTCGACGGGCTGCGCGCGCTCGGTCGCGCCCTCGCGCGGGCCACGGTGGAAGAAGGGATCCACATCCTCGTGTTGGGACGGGTGCGGGAGGACGTGATCCCCCAGGTCGCAGACATGGCGCTGCAGGCGGAGGGTACGGAGTGGGCGATCGCCGCGGGCATCGTCGGCTCGGACCTCGTGTTCTCGGTTCGCAACGTGGGCTACGTCCGGGCGGCCGGAGATGTCGTGCGTGCCGTCGTCGAAGGGCTCGGCGTGGGCGGCGGACACCGCACCATGGCGAAGGGCATCATCCCGCTCACGGCGTTCCGCAAGGTCTATGGAGACGCGAGTCGGATGCGGATCCATCGCGCGCTGCACGATGCTTTTGTGCGCGCCATCCGAAGGCAAGAAGCGTGACGCGACCTGGCAAGCTTACCGACACAGAGGTCGCCGCTCTGCTGCGCGGGCTCAGGGGGTGGAGCGTCGAAGGGGGCAAGCTACACCGCGAGTTCCGGTTCCGCGACTTCAGCGAGGCCTTTGGCTTCATGACCCGCGCCGCGCTCGCAGCCGAGTCGATGAATCACCATCCCGAGTGGTTCAACGTGTGGAGCCGCGTGGTGGTCGATCTTGAGACCCACGACGCCGGTGGCCTGACGGAGCTCGATTTCGAACTCGCGCGTCGGTTGGACCTGATCGCGGGCAGCGCTTCGGCCTCCTGAGGCTCCCGCGCGGCCGAACTAGCGCCGCTTGGTGAGACTGTCGACCGACAGGAGCGCAGGCAAGCTCGCGTCGCTCGGGGGTATGGAGACCGTGGTCCACGACTCCCGTCGCCAGCCCCCGCCCTCGCTTAGATTCGCAAAGCTCTCCCCCACGCTGTCGATCACGCGGGCCGGCCGCGCCGGATCGTCCGACCACTTTGGATAGTCGGCGCGGTCCTCGCTCCATCGACCGACGAACATTCCCACGTCGATCGCCTCCCCCCGTTTGTCATAGGAGAGGTAGTAGAGGGGCATGAGGGTTTCGAGATCGACGTACAGGACCAGGCGCGCGGTCTGATCTGCACCTCGAGTGCCTTTGAAACGCCCTTCGAGCACGAGGGCCCGCCGCAAGTCCCAGCGGTCGCTCGCGAAGGAAAGCCCCCAGGGACCAAAGTTGCGATCCTTGGCCTCGGGATACGACGGCGTCGCCGCGTTGATGGGCGTGAGCACATCCTGGAGGCCGAGCAGCTTGAAGTCGTAGAGCAGCGGCCGAAGGACAAGCCCCTCGAAGCCGGTCCGCTTGGGAGTGATGGATCCCCCGCCCCCGACCCCGATCGCAGCGCCGGCCACCGAGCCGCCACCCGTGCCAGTTCCCACCGAAAGCTGGGTCGCGGGCTGCACCCCGACGCTGAAGGATGGCATGAAGATGCCTTCGATCTGGTTGGAGTTGATGCGGCGCACGCGCCTCCACTCCGGCAGGAAGGCGTGCAGATCGTCCGACCGGTCGGGTTCTGTGAGGGTTGCGATGTCCCGATACTGGCGCCACGCGTACTCGCGGGCCGCGAAGGGCTCGGTCATCACTCCGCCGCTTACCCAAGCCTGTGTGCCGGCATCCGGGCCCTTGTAGTCCGCCGCCTCCCGATCGCTCCGGCCCGCGAGCTGGAGCAGGAACAGCTGTCCCTCGAAAGGTTCCGCGCGTCCCGTGCGTCCGACCATGTCGGAGACGCGAAACTTGGCCCTGAACCCTCCCGCCTGGTAGCGCAGGGCCACGTTCCATGCCCACTTGAGACCGGCCTGCGGATCGTCGGGGGCGATCGTATCGGGCGGGAAGGGAAGGCCTGCGCGGTAGCCGGAGATTCCGCCGTTTTCTTGAAGGCGGGTCTTGCCCCGCTCCTTCTCCGTCGCCTCTTGAAAGAACGCGGGCGGCCCGTAGTCGCGGAAGCAAGGTCCGATCTCGAGACGCTGGCCCTCGTAGAAGAAGTGATCGCGCTCGTCCCAGAGGGCCGGAGGGAGATAGTTCTTTAGGACCTCGGCTTTGCCGAGGTCGATGACCTCGCCGGTGTGGAAGGGGAGAGGGGGCGCATCCTGGCCGAGGGGCCATCCGCGCAGCCCCAAAGTGGGAGCGCACGAGCCCGGGGGCGGAAGCGCCCAGGGCCCAGACTGCGACGTGGCGGGGGCACTTTTCGGACCGGCCGCGAGTGCGGCCGCCACAAGCCANNATGCGCATCCTATTATGCAAACGACGCCTTTCGCCGAAGTATTTGAGCATGGCCCGCGACGAGTTCCTCGTATTCGGCTCGCCCCTCATCGAAGAACCGGAGATCGCCGAGGTCGTCGAGTGCCTGCGCTCGGGCTGGATCGGGACCGGGCCGCGCGTTGCGCGCTTCGAAGAGCGGTTCCGCGAATACAAAGGGGCCGAACACGCGGTCGCCCTCAACTCGTGCACCGCGGCCCTGCATCTTTCCCTCGCAGCGCTCGGCGTGGGACCCGGGAGCGAAGTGATCGTCCCCACGATGACCTTCGTCGCGACGAGCAACGCCGTGGTCCACAGCGGGGCCGTCCCCGTGCTCGTCGACTGCGAGCGGGACAGCCAGAACATCGATCCCGACTTGATCGAGGCCGCGATCACGCCCCGCACCCGCGCCATCGTGGTCGTCCACTTCGCGGGTCGACCCTGCGCCATGGATCGCATCAGCGCGATCGCGCAGCGCCACGGCCTCGCCCTGATCGAGGACTGCGCGCATGCGATCGAGACCGAGTTCCAGGGGCGAAAAGCCGGGACGATGGGTGACGTGGGCTGCTTCAGCTTCTATGTCACGAAAAACATCGTGACCGGCGAGGGCGGCATGGCGATTGCGCGCAGGCGCGAAGTCGCCGATCGGATGCGCACCCTCGCACTTCACGGCATGACGAAGGACGCTTGGCGACGATTTTCCGACAAGGGCTACGTCCACTACGACGTGGTGGATGCCGGATTCAAATACAACATGATGGACCTGCAGGCCGCGCTCGGCATCCACCAGCTGGCGCGGATCGAGCGCTACTGGAAGCGGCGGAGCGAGATCTGGAACGCCTACTGCGAAGCCTTGCGCGAGTTGCCCGTCTTCCTGCCGAACGCCCCCGCCTCGGGAACGCGCCACGCGTACCATCTGTTCACCCTCCTCTTGGACCTGGACCACGTGACACTCACGCGTGATGAACTGCTGGAGCGCATGACGTCGCAGAAGATCGGCGTGGGCGTCCACTACCGCGCCGTTCATCTCCATCCCTTCTACCAAGAGCGCTACGGCTACCGGGCAGGACAGTTCCCGGCTGCCGAATGGATCTCCGATCGCACGCTCTCGTTGCCGCTTTCGCCGAAGCTCAAGGATGAGGACGTCGCGGACGTGGTCGGGGCGGTTGAGCGGGCGCTCGGCGTCTAGCCTTTTTTGCCTCGCCCCCGGAGCACCGACCCCCGACCTCGCGAGGCCGGCGCGAGGCAAGGCTTCGGAGAACGCACCCCTTGGGAGTCGCGCCGCCCGCAGGCTCGGGGCGCTCGTCAGCCCAGCGTCAGCAACTCGTGTGCACCCTTCATTCGGCCTTGGATATCGATTCCGACCGGGCAGGAACCAAGGCAGGGCGCGCTGCACGAAGCGCATACCGACGCCTGCTTCTCCAGTCGCGAATACAGGCGCATCCCCTCCTTTTCCCATCCGTAGTCTTCGAAATACATGCGATAGCGGAGGACGTCGGCGATCGGCAGATTCTCGGGGCAGGAGCTGAGGCACGCACCGCAGTGGGGAGAGCAGTAGCTCCCACGGGTCTCCCGGTCGTATTGCTCGAGGATCGAGACGTCGCGCGGCGTTACGCCCTTGCCTGACGCGTACAGATACTCGTCGACGTGCTGAAGCTCGAAGAACGACACCACGAGGCAGGAAACGTCGGGATTCGAGAGCACCCACTTGAAGGCTGCCTGCGAGTAGGCATCGGCCTCGCCGCGAAAGCCGGACAGTCCGTGATGGCGCGCACCTTTCAGCGTCTTCATGGCCACCACACCCATGTCCTGCTCGCCGCGCGCTTTCGAGATGATCTCGCCAAGTCGCGGCCAGATGCCATGGTGGTAGGCGAGCATCATGACGTCGAAGCGGCCCGACTCGATCGCGCGCGTTGCGACCTGGATGAGATTCGGGGTGTGCGAGGAAAAGCCGAGGAAGCGCGCCTTGCCTTGCTGCTTCAGGCGATCAAAGGCTTCGTGGACGTTGGGGTCCATCAGCCGATCCAGCTCGTCGCAGGAGTGGATGTGCACGAGGTCCACGTGATCGGTACCGAGGCGCCGCAAGCTGCCCTCGATGGCACGGGTGTAGGTCTCGACGGGAGCTCCCGCAGGCACGTGACCCTCGGGCGTGCAGAACTTCGTGGCAATGAAGACCTGGTCGCGCAGACCCTGGATCGCCCGGCCCATCGCCTGCTCGCTGCCCGAGCCGGAGTAATCGGGAGCGGTGTCGAAATAGTTCACACCGCGCTCGAGGGCGAGTCGTGCGATCTTCTCTCCGCTCTCGCCTTGGATTGCGCCGGTCCCGAGCACGATGTCCGAGACCTCCCAGCCGGTGCGCCCGAAGCGTCGGTAGCTCTGAATCCGGCTCCCCTTCCACTCCTCCTTCCACTCCGGCGCGGTGCGTTCGACCTTTGCTTGGAAGATCTCGTTCGCAACGGGCCACCAACCGCGGCCGTGGTTGCCGAGGCCGAGCAGCGCGCGCGAAGCGGTTCCCGCGGCGCCCACGGCGAGGCTCCCGAGCGCGACCCCCACCCCGGAGGCGGTGCCTGCCAGGACTCTTCGACGCCCGAGATCGGCAGCCCGGCGATTGGATCGCGAGACTGCACGTCCCACGAAATATCCCACGAGGGTGAGAGCGAGCAGAACTCCCACGACCCAGAGTACGCCAACTCGTGTCACACCCCCGCGTGGCAGGAGAAGTTCTGCGATCGGCTGCAAGAATGCGCCGGCCGGGAACGCGGTCGGGTCGGATCCGATGAAACTGCGATAGAGGAAGCGACCCGAGACCGCAAAACCAACCACCGCCGCAGCGGCGAGCCAGAGCACGATCAGCCATCTTGTCGCGCGCTTGGTTTGAGATGACATCGGAACCCCTCTCCGTCGACGGGTTCCTATCATAGCTTCAAGCGCTGTTTCCGGAGTAGATGATGCGGCCGGCGGCCGTACGTTCGCTCGTCACCCGGAGCGTGAGGCCGGTCGCCGATCGCGCGAGGTACTCGATGAAGCCGAGCGCAGTAAACCGCGCACACTCGGGGAACTCGGCGCTGCTGCGCACGATCACGCGAAAGGCACGCACTTCTCCGGGCGCGAGCTCGTACTGCCAGTCGGTGAAGTTGTACATCACGGGCCCAAGCGTCACGATCAGCTTGCCGACCCGCATTCCCCATTTCTCGGAAGTGGCATCGAACTGGCTGTAAAGACCCGCCTTGTGCAGGCGCTCGGCGGCGCGCCAGCCTCGCTGGAAGAGGTAGCCCTGGGGGTCTCCGTGGGCCTCGATCGAGATCAGGATGTCCACCACCCGGCGATAGGTGTCGATCGGAACCCAGCTCGCAGGGCCGATCTTCGACTCGAGGATGATGAGGTCGTCCGGAGTGAGCTTCTCCTCGAGCTCGTCCCGCGTGAGCTGGCGGGTATCGAGCAGTCGCTGGATGTCGTCGACGACGGACTGAAAGCCCGTCCCTTTGATGGAAGGGACCGTCATTGAGTGCGGACCTCTCCCCCCCACAACCCCGAACAAGCTGATCGGCCCCCAAGGCTGGAGTCTTGAGGGTCACTCCTGCCGATTGCGGAAGGGGCCGAAGACCTGCTCTTGCAGCCGCCGGAGGCCCTCCGGAGCGAGACCGAGGCTGGGGCCAGGCCCCGACAGGGAATCGAGCACGGGCACCAAGACGTGCACCTCCCCCGGGGGGGCACCAAGGTCCCCGATCTCGGCGGCGAGAGCGTCCCGCGCACGGTCCGGATCCGGATGCGCAGCCCCTGCTACCTCAAGCGCCACGCGGGCCAGTGCCGGGTCCCGGCCCATCTCGCACCAGGCTGCAAGAAAGCGCTTGGCCGCACCACGACCTCCCGCCAGGAAGCCGTCCGCAAGGCGCGCCGCGAGCCGCACGCCGGTGTCGGCGGATGCACCGATCCACACCGCCGGACCCGATCGCTGCAGGGGCTTCGGGAACACGTCGAGACCCACCCGTCGACGCGAGGGATCATGGATCTGAACAGGGCCGTCCGCGAAGGCCTGGCGCAGAACGCGCAGGCTCTCTTCAAATCGCTGGGGCCGCCCCTCGATCGGAACCCCGAAGCCGTCGAAGCCCTCGGCGTGCTCCCCCAATCCAAGCCCGAGCTCAAGCCGTCCGCCGGAGAGGCCGTCGAGAGTCGCCGCGTCTTCCGCAAGACGCAGGGGGTGGTAGAGAGGGAGGGGCAGGAGCGCGCTGCCCACGCGGACCCGAGTCGTGCGCGCTGCGATCGCCGCAAGGAGCGGCAGCGCTGCAGGAACCGCTGCGGCGTGCGCGAACGTCCGCTCCGAAATCCACAGCCCATCGAAGCCCGAGGCTTCTGCACGGACGGCGTGCTCGAGAATCGCGGGGTACAGCCGCTCGGGTTCCGCAGGGCCTCGCAGGTCATAGCGCAGGCCAAGGCGGAGCTTCACGGCGGAACGATAGTATCCGCGCATGCCGCACGCCCTCGCGCTGCCCCTTGGGCTCGACTCCGAGCAGCTCGCTGCGATCGAGAAGACAGAGCTGCACCAGCACGTCGATGGCTCGATTCCTGTCCGGACGGTGTGGGAGTTGATGCGTCGCCACGGGCTCGCACCGGCCTCGACCGAGGCCGAGCTCGAGAAGCTGCTGGTCCTTCAGCCCGAGGAGGAGGGCACGCTTCTTTCATACCTCGACAAGTTCCACTACCCGCTTTGGGTGACGCAGTTTTTTGAGAACATCGAGCGGGTGGTGCGCGACATCGTGGACGATGCCGTCGCCCAGGGCGTTCGCACGCTCGAGCTTCGCTACTCACCCGTCATTCATACCTATGCGGGGCTGACGCTCCGTCAGTCGATCGTCGCCGTGCTCTCAGCGATGCGCGAGCGCATCCGCACCCACGGCCCCGATCGGCTGCGCTGCGGTCTGGTCGTGATCGCCATGCGTCAGCAAGGTCCGCACATCGCGAAGATCTTGGCTCGACAGGCCATCAGCGAGGCACACCACCTGCACCGCGTATGTGGCGTGGTCGGGTTCGACATCGCAGGCGCGGAGCGCGGGACCCCGCCCCGCCTGTTCCGCGACGCGTTTGAGATCGCCTCGAAGGGAGGCCTTGGCAGAACCGCACACGCCGGCGAAGACGAAGGTGCGGCCTGTATCTGGGAGGCGGTCGACGTGCTGGGCGTCAATCGCATCGGGCACGCGTGCTCCGCGGTTCACGACCGCGAGCTCATACGGCGCCTCGCCCGCGACAACATCCTCGTCGAATGCTGCCTCACCTCGAACTGGCAAACGGGCGCGGCCCGTCGAGAAGAGAGGCATCCTCTGTACACCTTCCTCGAGGCGGGGGTGCCGGTCGCGATCTGCACGGACAACGTGACCGTCTCGGGGACGACGCAGCTTCGCGAGAGCGCCTTGGTTGCGGCAGAGCTGGGGGTGGAGGCCGTCGCCGAGATCCACCAGAAGGCACGGCGCCACTCCTTCCTGGCAAGCGAGCCGGGCGGATAGCGAGGGCGGCCTCTCTGCTTCTCGCGCAGACGCATGGGGCCCTAGGCCCCGAGCCAGCCTCACGAGGCCGGGGTAGAAGAGCGGCAGGGGTCGCTAGGCTCGGCGCCCATGCAAAGCCGCTGGAATGACGCCGATGCCCGGCGCGCCGTTCAGGAATGGGGGCCGGATCACGGCGAGCTCCTTGCTCTGCGCATCTACAGCTCGCGCCTGATCGGTGCGGAGCCGGACCTCGTGCTGCACGGCGGCGGGAATACCTCGCTCAAGGCGCCCTACCGGACTCTGCTCGGGGACCACCTCGAATGCCTCTACGTGAAGGGTTCCGGGTCAAGCCTCGATCGCGTCGGTCCCCGAGACTTTCCCGCCCTCGATCTCGCCTATCTGCGTCGCCTCGAAACCCTGCCCTCCCTCACCGACGAGGAGATGGTGAACCAGCTCCGCACCCATCTCTTCGACGCGACGGCTCCAAACCCGTCGGTCGAGGCTTTGCTCCATGCCTTCCTTCCCCACCGCTTCGTCGACCATTCCCACGCGGACGCGGTCTTGGCCCTCACCAACCAGCCCGACGGCGAGAAGCTCGTACGCGAGGCCTTGGGGGAGCAGGTCATCGTCTTGCCCTACATCATGCCCGGCTTCCCGCTGGCGAAGGCGGTCGCCGAGGCAGCGCGCGAGCGGCCGAGCGCGAGGTCCATCGTGCTGCTCAAGCATGGCCTATTCACCTTCGGCGCGGACGCACGCGAAAGCTACGAGCGCCATGTCGAGCTGGTCGACGCGTGCGAACGGTTCGCCGAGGCTCGCTCCCGAAGCCGCGGCGCGATCTCGATCGCGCCCGCGCAGGCAGTCCCCGCGGCCGAGCTCGCGGCCCGGGCCGCGCCTGTCCTGCGCGGCCTGCTCGCCGAACCCGGCCTCGATCCGGAGGCTCCGCCCCGGCGCATGATTCTCGACTGGCGTGCCAGCCCCGAAGCGCTCGCCTTCTGCGCGAGCGCCGCCGCCGCGGCCTTGGCCGAGCGGGGTCCGCTCACGCCCGACCACGTGATCCGCACCAAGGCGTTTCCTTTGTTTGTGGAGGACCCTGCCTGGGACGACGCAATTTGCCTTCGCAAGCAGCTCGAGCGAGCCGTCACAAGCTACCGCGCGGCGTACGACGCGTACTTCGAAGAGCAGGTCCACAGCAAAGGCGTCTCCCGCCAGAAGCTGGACTCTGCACCGCGTGTCGTCCTCATGCCCGGCGCGGGAGCGCTGTGCTTCGGCAAGACAAAACGCGATGCCGCCGTCGCCGCCGACATCACCGAGCATACGCTCCGCGTGAAAGCGCTTGCCGAGGCCATCGGCCGCTACGAGGCACTGTCGCTCTCGGATTTGTTCGACATGGAGTACTGGAGCCTCGAGCAAGCCAAGCTCGGCCGGGCGGCGGAGCTGCCCCTTGAGCGGCAGGTCGTGCTCGTCACGGGCGGCGCGGGTGCGATCGGGATCGGAGTGGGCGACGTGTGTGCGGGTGCCGGCGCTCACGTGGTGCTCGCCGACCTCGACGAGATCCGGGTCAAGGCCGCAGCCGAAAAGCTGATTCGGAGCCACGGCCCGGGGCGGGCGGTGGGTTTCGCGATGGATGTGACCGACGAGGCTTCCGTGCGACGCGCCTTTGATGCAGCGTGCCTCGCGTACGGCGGGGTCGACGTGGTGGTCGCGAATGCCGGCGTCGCCGTCGTGGCACCGATTGCCGACCTCTCCGTCTCCGATGTGCGACGCGTCGCAGACGTGAACTACCTCGGGGTCCTGCTTACGCTGCGCGAGGCCGCCCGTATCTTCCGCATGCAGGGCACAGGGGGGAACGTGGTGGTCAACGCTTCAAAGAATGTGTTCGCTCCCGGCAAGGACTTTGGCGCGTACAGCGCGAGCAAGGCGGCCGCCCACCAGATCGGAAAGGTCGCGGCGATCGAACTCGCTCCGCTCGGGGTGCGGGTGAACCTGATCAACGCGGACGCCGTATTTGCGGAGGGGGAAACCCCCTCGGGTCTGTGGCAGACCGTCGGGCCCGACCGAGCCCGCAGTCGGGGACTCCCGGTCGAGGCCCTGCCCGATTTCTACCGGGACCGCAGCTTGCTCCGCACTCGCGTGAGCGCGCGGCACGTGGGCAATGCGGTGGTCTTCTTCGCCAGCAACCAGACTCCGACCACGGGGGCGACGCTCCCCGTGGATGGAGGTATCGTCGAGGCGTTTCCGAGGTAGTCGATCCCGCGCAGCGCGAGCGGGAGGAGTGCGCGTCGATGCGCCGGATCGAGCTCGAGCAATACATTGCGGCCCCTCCGTCGCGAGTGTGGCCCGTGCTTTGCGACCATGAGGGCATGCCGCGCTGGATGCCGGTGCGCGAGGTGGTGCGCCGCCGACCCGGATCCCCGGAACCCAACGGCGTAGGCGCCATTCGCACGATCCGTGGGATGGGCCTTGTGATGGAAGAGCACATCACCGGCTGGAAGTCGGGCGAACGCTTCGAGTACGTGCTCAAGGAGGGCGCGCCGCTCCGCGATCACATCGGCGAGATGGTCGTGGAGCCGACAGAGGACGGCACGCTCGTGCGCTGGTGCGTGCAGTTCCGACCGCTGGTCCCCGGCACGGGCCCTCTCATCGAGCACCTTGTGCGGGCCGGTCTTCACCGAGGGCTCGGGCGCCTGAAACGGCTGATTGAGTCAAGCGAGAACACTGTGTTAGAACGCAATTCTCGAGACAAGGAGCCCCCATGTCCGCGCCCACGATCATCCCGAGCGTGCGTGCGCTCAAGCAATTTGTCGGAAAGTCCCTCGGCGCCTCGAGCTGGGTCACGGTGAGTCAGGAACAGATCAACGCCTTTGCGGATGCGACGGGGGATCACCAGTGGATCCACGTCGACGTCGAGCGCGCCCGGCGCGAATCTCCGTTCAAGGGCACGATCGCCCACGGCTATCTCACGCTCTCGCTCGCACCAAGCCTTTTGCCGGAGATCTTCCGAGTCGAGGGTGCTCGGCTGGGAGTGAACTACGGCATCGAGAAAATGCGTCTGCCGGCTCCCGTCCCCGCCGGCGCGCGCGTGAGAGTGCTGGCCGAGTTGAAGGACGTGCGCGACATGCCCGGCGGCGGTGCGCGCGCGACCTTCGGGCTCGTCTTCGAGGTCGAGGGCGGAGCCAAGCCGGCCTGCGTCGCCGACGCCATCTACGTCTATTATCCCTAGGGCAACGAGACGTCTTTTTAAGCTTCGGCGCCGCGGCTCGCCCCTCGCCCCTACTCAGCCAGGAACTCGCGCACGAGACGCAGGAACTCCGGAAGGCGGTCGTGGTGCACCCAGTGTCCTGCGCCCTCGACATTCACCACGCGGGCGCTCCGAAACGCTGCCAGGCGCCCGTCCTTGCTCGGATCACTGGCCCAGCTTTCGGTGCCGCGAACCAGCAGCGTGGGGCAGGAGATGCGGCCCCACAGCGTGCGCATTTCCTCTACGTCGAAGCGGTAGGGTGAAAGGGCACGGACGTAGTTGTCGAACTTCCAGCTGTAGGTGNNGAGGCCCAGCTCTCGCGGCCGTAGACGAGAAGCGTCGGAGAGGTAATCGCGCCCCATAATTCCTCGACCTCGGCGGCGGTCATGTCGTAGGGCGGCTCGGCGCGCACGTAATTGTCGAACTTCCAGCTGTAGGTGCCATCCTCGTTGCGTGCCACGCCGTGAACCGTAAGGTGTCGCGCCTGTTCTTCCGAGAGAAAGGAGTTCTCCTCCCGCATGCGTGCCGCCGCCGCCTCGATCGACGGATAGCGGCGCGGCTGACGGGTGGCGAGCTTGCGCATCTCGTCGATCCAGGTCTGCATGCGCTGCCAGGGTTGCACATCGCGCATTCGCTCGAGGATGGCGGGCGGCGGGCCCAGGCCCTCAATCGCCACGACCTTGCGCACCCGCTCCGGATACACCGACGCGTACTGCAGCGCGATCGCTCCTCCGAGGGAGTGCCCTACGATCGTCATGGGAAAAAGCTGGAGCCCCTCCAGCAGCTGCGCGACGTCGAGGACGAAGTCGACCATCGCGTACATGCCGCCAAACGCCCAGGCGCTGTCCCCATGGCCTCGAAGGTCAGGGGCGATCACATGGTGGTCCCGGCGCAAATCCCGCGCGACCCAGTCCCAGCTGCGCGCGTGGTCGCGCCCGCCATGGATGAGAAGGAGCGGCGGGGCGCTTTCGTTGCCCCAGTCGACCCAGTGCAAACGCAGGCGCTGGGAGACGTAGAAGCTCGAGGTGGGACCAATCAGCTCGACGTTATCGCGCGCAGACACGGCGGAGATACAGACTTAGGGCGTGGCGCCAGCGGCCTTCTCCGGGATGGCCTTCACGTTTTCCGCCCGCGGGCCACGGGGACCCTCTTGGACCACGTATTCGACGGCGTCGCCTTCGGAGAGGACGTCGTACTCCCCTCCGCCAAGGCCGGAGCGATGAAAGAAGACCTCCTTGCCGTCATCACCGCGAATGAATCCAAAGCCGCGCTCGCGCACCATCTTCTTGATCCGACCCTTGCACTTCGGGCCGACGGGCACACGCGGGGGGCCCCCGCCCGCGGGAGCGGCGCCGGTCGGCTTGCGGCCGCGACCGCGCGGTGCGCTGTAGCGCTCGCTGGCCACGAATTCGGCGCGAAACAGCTCGACGGGAACCACAAGATCCTGGAGGTCGGCGCTCTCCGGTGACAGGAGTACTTCTTCGTCGCCGAGGTCCACGACGGAATAGCGAAGGCCCGTGTTCTTGTGGGTGACCCGGGTGCCAGGGGCAATTTCATCGACAGACAGCATGTGTCGAACCTCAAGCGATCGATGGGGGACGTCTCTGGCAGGCGCCGTGAGATCCGGGGAGAAAAGATGGTAGGGAATTGCGCGGGTCGGGTCAAACCAAGGCGGGGGCCTCTGGTAGTGTGAGGATTGTGCGTGCGACCTTCGACCTCGTCCGGGAGGGGGCTCCGTTCGGAGCTCGTTCAGGACGGCCTCGCGGCGCCGAAGGCGATCGACCCGGGCCATCCCGGCATCGGCACGCTACGGGCGGCGAGGCCTTCGCTCGCTGCGGGGCGCTGCCCATTCTCGATGTCCGCGTGTACCCCGCGGCGCGTGAGCCGCGGGCTTGCGCAGGGTGAGGAGGCGACGCCGGCCGGCCACGTGCGGGCTGCTCGCGGGCGCCCTCGTAGCACTCTCGTCGCCAGGCGGGTCCTCGACCGCTCCGCCCCTGCGGATCGGCACGAGCGGCGACTATGCACCGTTTAGCTTCGCCTCCGAAACGGCACCGGGGGGCTTCGACGGGTTCGACGTCGCCCTGGCACGTGGCTTCGCGCAGGCGGAGGGCCGGCCGCTCGAACTCGTGCGCTTCCGCTGGCCGGAGCTGGACGATGCGCTGCGGGAAGGACGCTTTGACGTTGCAATGAGCGGAGTGACGGTGCGTGCCGACCGCAGCCTGGTCGGCCGCTTCAGCCTGCCCGTTGCAGAGAGCGGAGCCGTGGCGTTGGTTCGCGACGGCGGGCGCTTCCCCGATCTCGCGGCGCTTGCGCAGGCCCGGGCGCACATCGTCGTGAACGCCGGCGGGTACCTCGAGCGTGTCGCGCGCGAACGGTTTCCGAGCGCCCACGTGGAAGCGCTTTCGGACAACGCACAGGTGCGCTCGGCGCTGCTCGAAGGGCGAGCGGACGCTGCGGTCTCGGACACGCTCGAATCGCGCGAGTGGCGGCGGGGAGCGGAGCAGCTCCGCGTGCTGGGCCCGCTCACGCGCGACCGAAAGGCGCCGCTCGTTCGCGCGGATCTGCCCGAACTCGCGCAGCACCTGGATCTGTGGCTCTTTGCCCGAGAGGCGGACGGCACTCTGTCCGAGTTGCGCAAGGCCTGGTTCGCGGACCCAAACCCCGCTGCTACCGCGGCCCCCCTCGCAGCGCTGCTCGCGGCAGCGGACGAGCGTCTTTCGCTCATGCCCCTCGTGGCCGAGGCCAAGCGTCGCGCTGGGCTACCGATCCGCGACGAAGCGCAAGAGGCGCGAGTCCTCGACGCCGCCGTGCGCGCTGTGGACGAAGAAGCGGCCCGGACCGGCCGGACGCCGCGGCCGGAGCCGCTGGTGCGCGGCGTCTTTCAGGCGCTCATCGCTGCGGCTCGCCATCTCGAGAGCAGGGGCTTGGGGAGCCCCGCAGGCGAACCAGCGCCAAATCCACCGAGCCTCGACGGCGTCCTGCGGCCGGCGATTTCCCGCATTACGCCCAAGATCGCCGAGGCGCTCGTCCGGCTCGACTCTCTTTCCCCCGGCGAGGCGCTGCGCCAGACGGTGCGGGAGCAGCTGCGGACGCCACGGGTCGCGGACGAGGATGTGGAGCGGCTGGCGGCCGCGCTTTCCGNNTTTCCGCGTACCTAGAAGCCGGTGCGAGCCCCGCCTTGCCCCTCGCGCCCCGCCGAGCCCAGGCCCTGCCCCAGGCGTCGCAGGACGGCGGCTCGGAGCCCAAGGAGATCGTGCCGGCTGGATGCGTGTCCTGCCCCCCGTTTCAGTAGTAGACGGTGCGCGTTCGGTGGCGCGGGCGGGCCTTCACCTCGGGATTTTGCCCCCGGGTCCAGAGCGCCGAGTCCAAGGCGCGTGCCGATGTGCTTCCGCCGCGCGCCCGCACCTCGGCCACTAGGCATTCCACGGCGTGCACCGCCGCAGCGCGCAGCTCGACTTCCTCGGGGGATCCGGCAGGCAGGAGTGTCTCTCGCGCGATGTGCTCTGCGAGCGCGGGCTCGACGACGAGGATGCCGTCGTGGCGGAGAACGTGTGGCACAAGGTTGTCGGCAAACGCGGTGAGCTTGTCCACATCCTCGAAGCGGCCGGGTCCGCGTCCTTCGAAAGCCGCAGCGAGGTCGGAGGCCGTGATCTGTGCGCGCTTGTAGAACGGCACCTCCTTGCCGCCGTAGTGGGCCACATCGCGATAGAACGGCATGGCAGCGAGCAGAGCCACGNNCACGAGCCGAGCCGCCGAGCCCGAAGCCTCCTCGACGAGCGCCTGGAACGATCCGCCAAAACGAGCGAGCAAGAAGCTCCCGAGATCGTTCAGCGCCTGGACATAGAGCTGCAAGAGTTCGCCCACGGGCGGCACGGTGAGATCCTGCCCGAGGAGATCCGCGAGCGCGCGGGCGTCGATTTCCAGAAGCTCGCGGGCACTGAGCGGACCTGCGGCATCGAAGCGCCGCTTCAAGGCGGCTGCGACCGTGAGGTAGCCGGAGATCGAGCCTCGCTTGCACAGGTGGGGAAACCAACCGGAGCCGAAGTTCACGGCGTCGAGCGTCACCACGAACGCCAGCGTCGACTCCTGCGTCCCGCGGTGGTGGTAGCGGGTGTCGTAGGCCACGGGTGGCGTGCCGGTGTCGGCGAGTGCGGCCGCAGCGGCGCGCAAACGCTCGCGGTCGATCGCGACATGTCGAGCCACGGCCATCACCGACGCGCATGCTTCGCGCACCTCGTCGAAGACGTCCCTCTTTTCCGACGCTGCGGGGTCGCGCGGGCTCACGGGTCCACACCGAGCAGAGTTACCGCCCCGGGCAGCACCTCGTAGCGGGCGGGGAGGACGCCGAGGGGCTCGCCATCGACCTCCGTGAACACATTCCCTTGCCCTGCGGCTAAAGGCAGCGGCGCCGCATCCAATCGGCGGCAGGTTGCGAAGGACACGCCGGGAATCTCAAGATGGGTCCCGCGGTAGAGCCGCGGAAGTCTGCGCACAAGCTCGAGCGTGGTCAGTCCCGATACGACGACCACGTCCAGAAGCCCGTCGTCGGGCCGGGCGCGCGGGGCGACCTCCATGCCCCCACCGAAAAACCGGCCGTTTGCAGCGGTGGCAAGGGTCAGCGGGCCCTCGAAGAACGGCTTGCCATCGACCTCGAGGACCACGCCGAGCGGCTGGTAGCGCGCCAGGGCTCGCAGCGTCGCGAGCAGAAACGACAGGCGTCCGCCCAGCACCTTCGGGGTCTCGTTGACGAGCTTGGTCACGAGCCCGCTCACGCCGAGGCTTGCGACATTCAAGAAGTACGAGGTCTGCTCGCGCCCCTGGGCATCCCGGAAGCACACACGCCCTGCGTCCACACAGCGCGTCTTCCCCAAGGCGATGCGTTCGATCGCCGCGTCAACCTGGCGCGCGGCTCCAAAGCTGCGCAGGAGGTCTCCCCCCGTTCCGAGGGCAAGGGGCGCGATCTGCGCGTAGGAGCCGAGGCCGGCAGCGAGAAGCCCCGTCACGACCTCACTCATGGTGCCGTCCCCGCCCGCCACGAGGATCCGCTCGACTCCGGCGCGCACCGCCTCGCGTGCAATCCGCTCGGCGTCGCGTGGACCGCGCGTCCGCTCGATTTCAATCGGGCCAAGGGCCGCGCGCAGTTTTTTCTCGATCACCGGGAAGCGACCCTCTGTGGCACCGCCGAGGCTTGCGGGGTTGAGCACGACAAGGGTTCGGGTCGGCACACCCAGATGGTACACGCGCTGCGCTCTTTGAGGGATCCGTCAGGCGGCGGCGGAAGGGCGCGATGCACGCGGCGGGACGATCTGGTAGCGGCGACGAACCGAGTCCGCGTACGCCACCGCCTCGGCTCGGGTGCGCTCCNNCGTCCCAGCCCGCCGTTTCTGCGCAAAGGCGCGCGATCTGGTCGAGGTTGCGCAACCCTTGTCCTTCTGCGAAGAGCACAAGCCGCATCCGTCGCTCGAGCAGATCGCAAAGCGTCGCGGGACACTCCGTGCGGAACACCCACGGTATCTCTGCCCAGGTAAAGCGTGAACTTCCGATCGGGCCATGCAGGGCCGGGGGCGAGGCCGCGAGCAGCTCTTCCGCGGCGGCACCGTAGGTCCGGACGAGGTGGGCGCTGCGGCCCGGTGCCAGAGCGAAGCGGGTCCGCAGGTGCGCCTCGAGCTCCGTCCGAGCGAAGGAATCGTTGCGCAAGGCGAGCATTGCCGTGCGGCTTGGGCCGACCGAGACCTGTCGCTCGCGCGGCAGCCTGCGGATCGCAAGCTTGACGATGGCTTCGCCCGTGGCCCGGTACGTGGTGAGCTTGCCGCCTGCGGCGGAGATGAGGCCGGAAGGATCTTGATAGACCCGGTGCTCTCGCGAGACCGACGAAGGCGGGGTCTCGCTCTCCGGCGACGCAACCAGCGGCCGCACGCCCGCGAACACGCTGCGCAGGTCATTCGTGGTGAGGCTCGCCTTGGGAAAGGCTTCATTCGCCGCCGCGAGCAGGTAGTGCACCTCTTCGATGAGCACCGCAGGCTCGTCGATCTCCTCGCTAAAGGTGTCCGTGGTCCCGATCAGCGCGACTTCGTTCCACGGCACGAGGAACAGGGCCCGCCCATCGGGCGCAGGAAACGTCACCGCCCCCTGGGCGTGGATCCGGCTGCGCGGGATCACAAGGTGCACCCCCTTGGCCGGTCGCAGCTCGGGCTGTGGAACCGGGCGGTCGAGTCCGCGAACGCGTTCCACCGCCGCTCCCGCCGCGTTCACGATCGCCCACGCACGCAACCGGTAGCTTCGGTGCGCGAGGCCGTCGTACACGCGCGCGCCTACGAGCGCGCCGTGGCCGTCGCGTTCGAACTCCACCACCTCGGCGTGGTTTGCGGCATCGCCGCCGAGGGCACGGGCGCTTCGGATCGTCTCGAGAACGAGGCGAACGTCATCGACCTGCGCATCTTGATACAGGCCCGCACCCCTTAGACCCTCGTGGCGCAGGTCGCGGGAGTACGCCGCGACCTCTTCTGGACGCAGCATGCGGAAGCGCGCGCTCGGCCGGAAATTCGCCAGCGCCTCGTAGATCCAGAGCGCGGCCCGCACCTGCCAGAGGGGATACCTGCCGCCTTCGAAGGCCGGAAACAGGAAGGGCAGCGTGCGCACGAGGTATGGGTTTTGCCGGACCAGCAAGTCGCGTTCGCGACAGGCCTCGCGTGTCACGGAGAGGTGACCTTCCCGGATGTAGCGCAGCCCGCCGTGAATGAGCTTGGAAGAGCGGCCTGAGGTTCCCGCCGCGAAATCCTCCCGCTCGACCAGCAGGGTCCGCAGTCCCCTCGACGCCGCGTCCCGAAGCACGCCCGCGCCGGCGATCCCCCCTCCGATCACGAGCACGTCGAGCCCCTCGCGCTCGGCTCGCGCGAGGGCGATCTCACGCTCTGCGAGGGACCAGCTCAAAGCAGCTTGCCCGGGTTCATGATGCCCGACGGGTCCACCGCGCTCTTCATGGCGCGCAGCGCTCGCATCCCGAGCGCGCCCTTTTCAGCCGGCATCCAGGTGAGATGATCCGTGCCCACACCGTGGTGGTGGGAAAGCGTACCCCCGGCCCCGAGCACGGCGTCGGTGGCCTCGCGCTTGATGGCCGACCACTGCATGAGATCTCGCGCCGGATCGATCGGGTAGAGAATCGTGAAGTACAGGCACGCGCCGTCGCGATAGCTGTGGGAGAGATGGCNNCTCGACACTGCTCCACGGCACCGATGTTTCCAGCGTGTCGACGGCGACGCCGAAATCGAGGAGCCAGTCGCGCAGGTACGGCGTGCGAAAGCGTTCGCGCCGCCACGCTCGCCCCGGCGCTCGGCCGAGGGGAAGGCCGCCGTGCGCCCGCAGGCGCGCGCGCGCGGCCGCCATGCGCTGGCCGGCCTCTC
>DOUU01000474.1:6233-14988 GCA_003520425.1 Deltaproteobacteria bacterium | reverse complement strand
GAGCTCAAAGCGACAGGCTGACCCGCGCATCGCCGCTAATAGGAAGTCCGTGAGCGAGTGTTCGCTTCGAGGGCATGTGCTTCCGCTGAAACCTCGTGCCCGTCCGTGAATCATGCCGCCCATGGAAGCTCTGCGTACTTGTCCGGGGGAACCGGCTACCTCTCGGACGTAGCGCCCCGATTTGAACTTCAGTTACTTCCTCTTGTGTCGGCGCTGGGAATGCGGAGGGACTCGGGCACGAGAGCCCCTTTGGGCCGCGATTGCTTGCTCGCGCACGCCTGACACACGCGGCGATTCAGCTTTTACGAGAATCCTCCGAACAGCTAGACGCTCCGGGCTCGCAGGGCGAGCGACAGGAGCGAGACCCCGCTGAACAGGAAGTTGATCCCGACGAGCGTCCCGAGCGCCCAGACCGCAGAGCTCGGAAGCTGGCTCCAGATCATCGCTCCGGCGAATACGCCAAGGACTCCCGAGACGGACACCCAGCCCCAACCCTCGGCCGGCCGAATCTGCAGACCGAGCCAGATGCGAACTCCCCCCTCGACCAGCAGGAAGGCGGCGAGAAAGACGGTGAGGGTGAGAACGCCACTCATCGGGTAGAGCGCAATCATGCCGCCGGCCGCGAGATAGAGGAGCGCGCTCAGGAGATGCAGCCAGAAACCCTTCCCCGCGCGACCCTGGACGGCGTGCACGACCTGAGCAACTCCCGCGGCGAGAAAGAGCCAGCCCACGAAAAGCGCGCTCGCCACCGTGCCGATGATCGGTACACAAATCGATGTTGAACCCAGGACGATTTGCACCAACCCCAGGGCCAGGAGCCAGCCCCAGTTGTGTCGAAGGACGTCGGGCAGAAGAGAGGTCGAGACTCTTGCGTCCACCATCTTCGCCTCCCTTCACCGCACCGCCACGACGACGGATTGCACAAAGCCTGCTCCGGCGACGCTGGGGCGAGATCGCATGACGTTCCTCCTGCGGGGGCTTCGAGGGGTTTTCACGATCATACGCGCACGGGACACCGGCTGGGAAGCCGGCTCTTCACCAAAGCGTCTTGAGGGAGGCACTCTCGCCAGGTGTGGGGATTCCGCCGCCTACGCGGGATCGAGGTCCACCGAAAAGAGCACCCGGCCGGAGAGATCGCGCAGCGAGACGGTCAGGACCTCGGTCGCCCCGTCGATCTCGCCGAGCCCAAAGAACTGCAGGCCCTCGCTCGGCGGGCGGTTGGGAGGCATGCCAGGCGGGACACTCTGGAAGTGGACCTTGGGCCCGAATGTCGCATCCAGCTTGTTCGGTCCGAAGGTCCCTGCGTGGATCGGTCCTGCGACGAACTCCCAGAACGGCGGAAAGGGAGCAAAGCGTGCGCGGTCGGGGTGGTAGTGGATCGCGCACGCGTAGTGTACATCCGCTGTCACCCACACAAGATTGTGAATTTCGTGGCGCTGCACAAAACCGAGAAGCTCGGCGATCTCGAGCTCCCGCCCGAGGGGCTCGCCCGAGTCGCCGTTTGCCCACGCCTCGTACCATCCCGTCGGCACGTACGGATTGAGATCGGGGACGACAAGGCTGAGCGGCATGTCGCTCGCGATCACCTTCCACGTGGCTCGAGAGCGGAGGAGGGCCTGCTTGAGCCACTCAAGCTGCGGCCGACCGAGAAACGCGCTCGCGTCCCCCGCCTTCCGCTCGCGGTTCGGCCCGTTCGGTCCGCGGTATGAGCGCTCATCGAGGAGAAAGACCTCGAGGGAGGGGCCGTAGGCAAACGAGCGGTAGATGCGGGTCGCGCTCTTCCCGTCGAGACGGAAGGGGTTGAACTCAAACATCGCCTGGCGAGCGCGCTCGGCGAGGAGCGATGCGTCCGCCACCCGGTAGCGCGGATCCCCGCCGATGCGCTGTCCGGGGAACCAGTTGTTCTTGACCTCATGGTCGTCCCACTGCACGAGAACCGGCACCTGCGAGAGGAACCGGCGCTTGTGTTCGTCCATCAGGTTGTAGGCAAAGTTTCCGCGGAACTCGTCGAGCGTCTCTGCCACCTTCGCCTTGGCGGGAGTCACGAGATTGCGCCAGCGCGCGCCCGTATCGAGCCTGACTTCCTCTTGCAGCGGAACGTCCGCGTAGATCTGATCACCGGAGTGGATAAAGAAATCCGGCGTGGCGCTTCGCATGGTCTCGTAAAGACGAAGGCCGCCCCATTCCGGGTTGATGCCCCAGCCCTGGCCGACCTCGTCCCCCGAGAACGCGAAGCGAACGTTGCGGCGACGGGCGGGGGGCGTGCGGAAGCGTCCCTCGACGGGCTCGCTCAGCGTTCCGGCGTCGAGCAGGCTCCGAAACTGGACCCGATAGGAGATCTCCTCGCCCGCTGGAAGGTCCTCGAGGTCGAGGCGCGCCGTGAAGCCACTTTCCTGAAGCGCGCGGGGGCCGCCTGCGCGTGTCGCTCGCCGCAGGTCCGGAGAGGTGGACCACTCGACCAGCATCTCCGCCGGCCGGTCCGTGCGGCTCCAGACGATCGCGCGCCCATCCCGTATGTCGCCGCTCTGCACGCCAGAGGGGAGCTGCGGCCGGCTCCCGGACGCGGGCAGAAGGGTTGGAGCGGCACCAAGCCAACGCGCTCCCGGGCAGGAGGTGAGCGCCAAGCCGGCGCCCAGCCGGGCCGCGCGCTGGAGGATCGTCCGGCGCGTATACGTGCGTCGAACGAAGGACACAGCGAGGCAAGGTAGCGCGCCAAACTCTGCGAGAGGGATCCCATCAGCCTATGTGCGCACGCGAAGCCGAAATGTGCGCAGATCGACGCAGATTCGCCTCAGCGCAAGGAGACACTGGCTTATCGGCGGAGTGCGGCCGGAGGCGGCAGCTCCCCCCAACTGGAGCACCCCTCCATCTCTCACATGCTGCGCTCCGGCCCTCCGCCGTCCTGTCCGCGCACAGCCTCCCAGTCCCGGTAGCGAGCCCCAGGCGGGTAGCTGCCTCGCCAAAGCTCGGACCGTTCCGCGGATCGCCCTCTCAGCCGTTCAATCTGCAACGCTCGGAAGGGTGAAGCCTGCCCCCGCGAAGCGGCAGAGTGCGACCCCGGCCAGAAGCTTGGGAGGCGGGTGCCAGATCGGCTCTGCGATGATGCGGTGAAAGAGCGAGACGCCTGCGCGAAAGAGGCGCCCGCCGTTTCGAAATGCACGGCCGCCCCATCAACTTGCACTCCCTCCAGCCAAGGATGCGGCGGGGAGGGGCATCCTCGCCTCACCCGAAGCGCCCCGCCTTCGGGTGCTCTTGTGCAAGCGCGCTCCCGCGCATTGAAGCCCCAGGGCTCTTCGCAGCGCGCTCGGGCGAGTGCTCCGCGCACCCCCGCTGCCGTCTCAAAGGGCGAGGGCTGCGCATCGCGCAAGCAGCGTGCCCGAGTCTGCACGCTTTTCTCGCAACTTACGCGGGAAACTGCGGCACGGGGCTTGCAGAACACGCCGTCATCTCGACGCGAGGACTCGATGAGCGCGATCACCGTGACACCGCAGACGACCTTCGTGAGCGAGAGGGCTGCAAGCATCGCGCACCTGAGCGTGCGGCTTGGCTCGATCGACGTGAGCCGCGGATTCACGATCGCGGGCATGCTGCTTGTGAATGCCGCAGGCGACTTCGACCACGTCTACAAGCAGCTCGCCCATGCGGCCTGGGACGGCTTCACATTCGCGGATTTCGTCTTCCCGTCCTTCATCTTTCTGATGGGCGCCTCGATCGCCTTTGCGCTTGGCCGGGCACGAGGCGAGGCGCAGTCTGCGCGCGCGGTTTGGGTGCGCGTCTTCCGGCGCACCGTGCTCTTGTTGTTGCTCGGTTTCCTGGTGAACGGCTATCCGTCCTTCGATCTGGCGACGCTCCGGATCCCAGGCGTGCTGCAGCGGACGGCTCTCGCCTACCTCGTCACCGCTTCGGTGTTTCTGGCCTTCCCCCGCGCGCTGACTCAGCTTGGAGTCGGGGCGGCGCTCGTCGTCGTATATGAGGTGCTCCTGCGCCTCGGAGCCGGACCCGGGGCCTGGCTCACACCTGACGGGAACTTCGCCGGAGTGGTGGATCGACTCTTCTTGCGCGGACACATGCTCACCCCCGCCTTCGATCCGGAGGGACTCCTCGCTGTGCTCCCCACCGCGGCGACCGCAATCCTCGGCGTGCTGGCAGGCCGGTGGCTGCGCACCGCCAAGAGCCCCGCCCGTCGCATTGTCGGCCTCACGGCTGCAGGCCTTCTTCTTCTGGGAGGCGGCTTGGCCCTCCATCCCATGATCCCGATCAACAAGAGCCTGTGGAGCGCGTCTTTCGTGCTTGTGACGGGCGGGCTCTGCAGCCTGCTCGTGGCGGGGCTCCATGGAGTGATCGACGTGGCAGGGATCCAGCGCTGGGCCGTCCCCTTGCGCTGGCTCGGCAAGAACCCGATCGCGGTCTACGTGCTCTCCTCGCTTCTCACCACCACCTTTCTTGCGATCGTGATCGGCATGGGTGGACCTGCGCCCGCGACTCTTCACGTCTGGACCTTTGAGCACCTGTACCTGCCGTTCGCCGGCTGCCCGGAGACGGCATCGCTCCTCCACGCGGCGACCTTCCTCGGGATCTGGACGGCCATCGCGGGATTCATGGAGCGCAAGCAGATCTTCCTCCGGGTCTAGCGCGGCCAAGGTCCGCGTCGCCGCATCCCGACGATCCTCGCTCCTCGGAGCTCTTTCCTTCTCGCGCATGAGCTTGTGGACAGGGGTGCGCCTGCACTACCCACCTGCCGTGGCAACTGCCGATGGCTTCGAGGATCGCTCGCTCGGCCGCACGACCGTCCTCTTCGGAGAGCGCGGGGGCCGCTACCCCCACGGCAACTCCCTTCTCGTCGTGGGAAGCGAGGAGACGCTGATCATCGACCCCTCTCTCGGCGTGATTCCGCGCTTTCATCGGCTGCCGCGCGTGGACCGGGTGCTGAACAGCCACTGCCACGAGGACCATATTGCGGGGAACCATCTCTTCCCGGAGGCACCCTGGCACCTTCACGAGCTCGACCTCCCGGGCATCCGCTCGCTCGATGGCCTCATGGCGATCTACGGCTTCCCGGAACCCGTGGACCGCTCCTTCCGCAACGTCGTGTGCGAGCGATTCCACTTTACGCCGCGGCCAGATCCGCTGGCCCTCCGCGGCGGGGACGTCTTCCAACTCGGCCGCACACAGGTCCGGGTGATCCATGCCCCGGGACACACGCGCGGCCACTGCTTTTTCCACATCGAGCCTGACGACATCCTATTCCTGGGCGATGTCGAGCTCTCAAGCTTCGGCCCCTACTACGGGGACGCCTGGTCGAGCCTTGAGGACTTCGAGGACACGTTGCGAAAGGCCGCTGGGATGCATGCCCGTTTCTACGCGACCTTCCACCACGTCGGCGTTCTCGAGGAGCGAAGCGCATTCCAGGAGCGCATTGCACGCTTCTCCGCAGTGATCGACGCACGCGAAGCGCGCCTGCTCGATTTCCTGCGAGAGCCGCAGACCCTGGAGGAGATCGCGCAGCACCGATTCGTCTACCGGCCGCAGGATCAAGTGTCGTTTGCCGAGGCCGTGGAGCGCCGCAGCATGGGGCAGCATCTTGAGCGCCTCGCGAGGGAGGGACGGGTTCGCGAAGTAGAGCCCGGAACTTGGCTCGCGAGCTAGCCCCTCGCACAGGTGTGCAAGAGAAGGAGGACGAGGCGCCCGGACGCGCTCTCGGGGACTTATTCCTTCCGAGAGGAGGCGGCCGGACCTCTCGCCTGCGAATCGCTTTTTTTCCCGCCGCATTCCTCGCGCACGAGCTCGATCGCCCGGCCGAGAACGTCGAGCCGCTTTTCGAGCGTGGTCCCCGCTGGTGCCAGACGAAGCGTCGTGACGCCCACCGCGCGGTAGAGACGGATGCGCTCGCGCACCATCTCTTCGGTCCCAAGAAGGTGGCTCTTCATCACGAGCTCGTCCGGCACACGCGCCGCGGCTTCCTCGCGTTGGCCTTCGAGCCATAGCGCCTGCACTTCGGCCGCGGCGTCTTCGAAGCCCGCGCGCCGGTAGGCCGCATTGTAGAAGTTGTGTCGACGGGACCCCATCGCGCCGAGCGTGAAGGCGAGCTGCGGCTTGCGCTGGCGGACCATGCGCTCGACATCGGATCCGAACTCGACTCCGCCGCCGACCTGAAGGTCGAGATCCTTGAGCGTGCGCCCCCGAAGCGCCGCTCCGCGTGCGATGTGGGAGAGGAATGCGTCCGCGTGCTCGGGCATGAAGGAGGTCCCAAGCCATCCGTCGGCGAGCTCGCCCGCGAGCTCGAGGCCTCTCGGTCCGAGGGTCGCAAGATAGATCGGGATTCCCGGGTTCGGGGGGTGCGCAAGACGCAAGGCCTTCCCTTCTCCGCCGGGACGCGGCAGCACAAAGTGGCGGCCTTGGTAGACGAGCTTCTCGCCTCGAAATGCCATCCGAACGATCTCGACCGTTTCCCGGAGCCTCGTGAGCGGTTGCGCGAACGCGACACCGTGCAGTCCTTCCACCACCTGGGGGCCCGAGGCGCCGAGGCCGAGCGCGAAGCGGTTCTCGCTTAAGGTCGCGAGCGTGAGCGCGGTCATCGCCGTCATCGACGGCGCGCGTGCGCTGATCTGCATGATNNGCCATCGTCAGCGCCGTCATCGCGGTCATCAATGGCACGCGTGCGCTGATCTGCATGATGCCGGTTCCGAGCCTAAGGCGGGAGGTGCGCGCGGCAAGGAAGGCGAGAGGGGCGACCGCATCCTGGCCCCACGCCTCCGCCGACCAGGCGGAGTCGACGCCGAGCTTCTCGGCTTCGCACGCGAAGGCCACGGCCTCCCGCCAGACCGCGGGATCGCCGCTGCCGGGGCCTCCGATCTGGATCGCGGTCCTCAGGACCGTCCCTTCTCCGGCGTAAAGCGCACAGGCATCGACTTGATGCCGTTGATGAAGTTCGAGCGTAGCCGCGCGACAGGTCCGGCCAGCTCGAGGTCGGGGAGCCGCCGCAGGAGCTCCTCAATCATGCAGCGCATCTCCATGCGTGCGAGCGAGGCGCCGAGGCAGAAATGAACACCGAAGCCGAAGCCCAGGTGCGGGTTGGGCTCCCGCGCGACATCGAAGCGATGGGGGTCGGGGAAGGCGCGGCGGTCGCGGTTGGCGGCGCCGTAGAACATCACGACCTTGTCGCCCTCGGCGATGCGCTGGCCCTCGAGCTCCGTGTCCCGTGTCGCCGTGCGCCGGAACTGCATGACAGGGGAGACCCAGCGCACCATCTCGTCGACGGCCGTTTCAAGGAGCTCCCGCCGCGCAAGCAGACGCGCACGCTCCTCGGGGAACTCGCACAGGGCTCTCATCCCGCCGGAGATGGCGTTGCGTGTGGTTTCGTTGCCGGCGATCACCAGCAGGAAGAAGAACATGTTGTACTCGAGCGTCGAAAGCCGCTCCCCGTCCACCTCCCCGTGGACGAGGGTGCTCGTGATGTCGTCGCGCGGTTCCCGGCGGCGCTTTTCCGCAAGGGCCATCGCGTACTGGAAGAGCTCCATCACAGCGATCTGCGCGTCCATCGGGTTTCCGTAGTCCGGGTCTTCCGCGCCGATGAGACAGTTGCTCCAGCGGAAGAGCTTCCAGCGGTCCTCCCGGGGAACCCCGAGGAGCTCCGCGATCACGAGCAGCGGGAGCTCCGCCGCGACCTCGGTCACGAAGTCGCACTCGCCCTTGGGTGCAACCTTGTCGACGATCTCGCGCGCGAGCTCGCGCACGTGAACTTCGAGGCGCCCGATGGTGCGGGGGGTGAAGCCGCGGCTCACGAGCTTCCGGAGCTGGGTGTGTCGTGGCGGGTCCATGTGGATCAGCTGCTGCTGCATGAGCCGAAGATCCGCCTCGACCAAGTCGGCGTTGAGGCAGGTCCCGCGCTCGGAAGAGAAGAGCTCGGGATCCTTTGAAACTTCGAGCACGTGCTGGTGGCGGGTCAGGACCCAGAAGCCGCGCTGGTCGATCTCGATGCGCCCTGGCGCGAGCTGGCCGCGCCCCTTGCGTCCGGGGTGCCAGTGGACTGGAGAGTGCTCCTGCAGCCATGCGAAGAACTCGTGCGGCACGCCCCGTTCGAAGGTGGTCGGGTCGAACAGGTCGATCTGCGCCGTCGCCATGAATCTCCTTGCACCTGGCGCAGCAAAGGGAAACGCCGCCGGCTGCCCGGCGGCGTTTCGTGCGCTGCGCCTGCGGGCGGAAGCTACGCCACCTTTTCCAGCACGTGCACCGCGCAGGCACTTCCAAGGCCGATCACGTGGGTGAGGCCCAGGCGCGCATTCGGAACCTGGCGCTTGCCGGCCTCGCCGCGCAGGTGCGTCGACACTTCATAGATATTCGCGATGCCGGTTGCGCCGAGGGGGTGGCCCTTCGACAAGAGGCCCCCGGAGACGTTCACCGGGATCTTGCCTCCGAGCGCGGTCTGCCCCTGATCGATCATCCGTCCGGCCTCGCCGTCTTTGCAAAGGCCAAGATTCTCGTAGTGCAGAATCTCCGCCGTCGCGAAGCAGTCGTGCAGCTCCACGAGAGACAGGTCCTCGGGGCCGATGCCCGCCATCTCGTAGGCCTTCTTCGCGGCAAGACGGGTGCAGGTGTTGACGTCGGGCATGACAAGGTCCCGATCCGTCCACGGGTCGCTGGTCAGCACCGAGGCCTTGACGCGCACCGCGCGCTTTAGGCCGAGCTGCTTCGCCTTGCGCTCGGAGGCAAGCACCGCTGCCGCGGAGCCGTCGACGTTCACCGAGCACATCAGCTT
>DOUU01000474.1:0-6207 GCA_003520425.1 Deltaproteobacteria bacterium | reverse complement strand
ACCTTGGCGAACTGCTCGAAGGTCGTGCCGTATTTCCGGGAGTGCTCCATCCCCGCCTCGGCGAAGACCGTGGGCATCGTGCCGGAGCCGAGAAGTCCCTCCTTCGGAATTCCCTTGCCGCCTCCCCCTCCGCCGAGGAGCCCCTTTCCCATTTGCTCGACACCGACGGCAATCACGAGGTCGTAGACTCCCGCCTTGATCGCCATCCAGGCCTCCCGGAACGCAGTCGCGCCCGTGGCACAGGCGTTCGCGCAATTCACCACGGGGACCCCGGTCTGGCCGATCTCCTGCAAAATGCGCTGACCCACCATGGCGTTGGCCTGGTAGAGGTTGCCGCAGTACAGGGCCTCCATGTCTTGGATCTTGAGACCCGCATCGTCGAGCGCCATGAGCGCTGCTTTGGCACCGATCTCGGGAACGGTCTGCTCCGGAAACCGCCCGAACTTGATCATGTCCACTCCGAGTACGAAGACGTCCGTCACGGGTCGCTCCTCTGCGCCAGCCCGGCGCCTAGCTGCGGGGCTGGAAGTAATAGGTCAGATACTCGTTGCCCTCGGCGTCCTTGCGGGGGGCCTTCTGGTAGACCACCTCGATGGGCATTCCCATCTTGATCTTTGCCGGATCCGGGTCGATCCCGATGAGGTTGCCCTTGACCGTACCGCCGCCCTCGAGGTCTACGACCGCAGAGACGTAGGGCACCGTGATGCCTGGGAAGGAGCGGTGGACGATGCTGTAGACGTAGAGCTCGCCCTTGTTCGACAGACGCACCGCCTCAAGTGCACCTCTTGTGCCGCACTTCGAGCACGCCTCACGCGTCCCGAGGAAGACGGCCTTGCACTTCTGACAGCGATGCCCCTCGAGATAGGGGTCACCGCGATCCGGGATCTTGAGAAAGTCGACGACGGGGAGCGGCCCTTTCGCCGCACCTTGCTCTGCCATGTTTCAGGTTCCTCACCGTGGATTGGAGGGGGTTGAGAATCGGGTTGACTCGCAAGTCAAGCCTGTCCAGGATGCCAGCCTGCGCTGGCGCCTGTCAATGGACGCGCGCGGGCGCCACTCCGACCCCGGGAGGCGCGCAAGCCCNNCATGGCCCGCGCGACTTTCGAATTCTCCCTGGGGCAAGAGAACAGCAAGACGCCATGGATCGGCGCCGGCCTGCGCCTGCGGTCGGGAGGAGTGTCCGAACCCGCCAAACAAGAGCGCGCCCACGCCCGAGAACGAGGCTGCCTGCGAGATGCAAGTGTGACCGAAGAGGTCTGGCCCTTCGCGGATCGAGCCGCCGCGGCCCCCAAGCGATGTGCCTGTCGTCGTCTGCATGAGAGAGCGCCAGCGGGAGACGCCGCGGCGAATTGCAGGCCGTCCCCGCTCGAGGTCGACACCGATCCAGTGCAAGCCGAGCGCCTCGCAGAGGTGTTCAGTGGAAGGTCTCTGGCCAAGGAGCGCACGTACCTCTTTGGAACAAGACCCTTGTAAGATCTTCCTTCCGGGAGAAGAAAGTTCAGAGCGTCCGGTGCACCAACCTCCAAGATGCGACTCCAAGATGCGGCGCCTTCGCTGCCTCGTCTTAGGCCGACCTCGCGCGGACCACATCCCCCGCGCTCAAGACCGCGCAAACCGCTCACCTGTCGTGGTCGAGCGTCGATGCTGTGAGTCTCGAGACGACCGCGCGAGGCAGGGCTACCGCCAAAGCGTCCTTAGGACGGCTGCGCGTGGGACGGTTTCGCCAGCTTCCGCCCACGGATCTGGCACGTGCCAGGCCCCAAAGCGGGGTCTTGGCAGCGCAGCCGCGCCGCCTGGCCTCAAGACCTGGCACGGCCATAGGATCGTTTTGCAATCTGCGTACCCACAGATTTTGAAGGTTTGGCCATGAGGTGTGTGCAAGTGGAAATCTGCCGCAATCGAAGGACTCCCTCGGCTCCCGGAAGTGTCGAGGCTCGGGTCGAGCTCGCATCGTGGATGCTTTGCTTCCAAACCCGCGGCTTGCGGGCCCCACGCGGGAGTTCTCGGTCTCGAGGTTCGCGCCTCTCCTCGTGAGCAGATCGGTCATCCGTCCGGTAGATCCGAGACGCTTGCGCGGGATCTGCGAACACGTCACAAGCAGAAGGGACGAAGAGATCGACCTTGACGTCCGGAGATTTCGGGAGAGAAGAACTCGACCGCTAAGCTCAGTGGATCGGTGCCGGACACGGCCTCAGGGGGTTCCCGTCACGGCTCCTCGCAGAGGGACCAGTAGCGGTCGATCGTATCGACCATCTGCACGAATTCATCGAATTGCAGCGGCTTCGTAATGAAGCCTGCGGCGCCGAGCTCATAGCTCCTCCGCCGGTCTGACTCCTGCCGCGACGACGTCATCACGATCACCGGGATCCTTCGGAGATCCGGGTCCCCTTTCTGGATTTCCAGAAACTCGAGCCCACTCATCACCGGCATGTTGAGATCCAGGAAGATCAGGCCCGGTCGTTGTGCGCGCGCGGGGGCGGAGCGCAACCAGGCGAGAGCCTCCTCGCCGTTCGCCGCACAAATGAGACGGTTGGGAATCTTGCAGCGCTCGAAGACACGCTGCAGGTTCATGGTGTCCACAGGGTCATCCTCGACGAGCAGAACCGGAAGCTTTCCCAACATTTCGGTGACTCTACACGAGCAGTTTGCGCTTTGGAACCGTGAACCGAAAGGTCGTTCCCTCGCCGAGCTTTGATTCCACCCACACACGCCCCCCTCGGCGCTCGGCGATCTTCTTCACGACGGCGAGGCCAATGCCGGTGCCTTTGCGATCGGATCGCAAGGATTGGAACATCTTGAAGATCCGCTCGTGGTGCCGCGGGGCAATCCCGATGCCGTCATCGCTCACGGCGTACTCGACGTGGTCGCCGCGATCGGTACCGGAGACCACGATCACGCCGCTGGGTCGACCCATGTGCTCGATCGCGTTCCCGATCAGGTTTTGGAAGATCTGCGTGAGCTGGGCCCGGTCATGCACGACCTCCGGAAGCTGGCTCTCGATGTCGATCCGCACGCCACTGGGGAGCGCGAGCGAGTCAGCCACCTCGCGGACGATGGCCGTCACGTCCACCCACTCCAGCGAGTGCGCGACCCACCCGACCCGCGAATAGTCCAAGATCCCATCGATCAGCGCGCTCATCCGCATCACGCGTTCGATCAGCATGCCGAAGTGCCCGCGCGAGGCTTCCGGCAGCGCGCTCCCACTATCCTCTTGGATCCACGCCGCGAGCGATGCGATCCCGTGCAGCGGCGCCTTGAGATCATGCGACACCACGTGGGCGAACTCATCGAGCTCTCGGTTCGAGCGCTCGAGGCGCATGGACTTCTCACGGATCTCGTCCTCCGCGCGCTTGCGCTCGGTGATGTCAACGATCGAGCTCAGCACGAACACACCTTCGTCGGTTTCAATCGGATTGAGCCCGATCTCGACGGGGATCTCGGAGCCGTCCTTGCGGACCCCGTACAGATCGCGACCGGCACCCATCGCGCGCGTGGTGGGCGACCACAGGAACTCAGTGCGGAAGAGTGGGTGCTTCTCCCGCACCGCGGGCGCCACCAGGATCTCGACGGACTGCCCGATCAGCTCCTCGCGCTCATAACCGAAGAGCGAGGCCGCCGCCCGGTTCACCAACACGATGCGGCCGCTGGCATCGATCATGAGTGCGCCTGCGGGAGAGGCCTCCACGGCGAGGCGAAAGCGGGCATCCGCGCGCTCGTGCTCGGTGACATCGCGGTGCACGCTCACTGCATGGAGGGTGCCGTCCGCGGCGCCGAAGGATTGCGCGCGGGTCTCGAGCCAGCGCCATTCACCGTTCACATCGCGCACGCGAGAGAGAGCCCGAAATGTGGAATTCCGGGTCTTCGTGACGCTCTCGAAGCCTAGGACGAGTTTCTCTCGATCGTCGGGATGGATCAGGTTGTCGAAGACATCCGGCAACCTTTGGCCGACGATCGCGTCGATGGGATGGCCCAAGATGGCGGTGAGGCCCCGGCTCACATAGAGGATTTTTCCCTCCGCGTCGAACTCGGCAATGATGTCGGAGGCGTGGTCGGCGAGCAATCGGAAGCGTTGCTCACTGTGACGAAGTTCTTGTTCGGTGCGCGCGTGCCCCTTCAGCGCCACGGACAGAGACCAGGCGATCTGCTCCCGCTCGCGGACTTCGGCAGCGAGAAGGAACGCCATCACACTCAGAACGCTGATGCAGACCTCCAGGAAGAGGAGGCCCTGCTGCAGCGGGTAGCCGCCAAAGGGTCCTCGGATCGCGAGCGTCCCAGCGATCGCAATCGTGGCTGTGACCAGTGCCGCGAGGGAGGCGCCGCGGGGGCCGAAACGCGAAGCCGCCCACGCGAGCGGTGGAACCACGACGAAAGTCAGTGGGTCGTGGTGGGCACCCGCACGGCTCAGGAAGATGATCGCACTCGTCGCCAGGACGAGTCCGCTCAGCAGGATGGCTTCGAGGGGGCGCGCGGACGGCTCTTCTGACCTCGGCGAGAACCAGCTGAGAAGCACGGGGGCAATGAGCAGGATCCCGACGCCGTCGCCGACCCACCACCACAACCACGCGCCGAGGGCTTGCTCGGCNNACGCCGATACTTGCGCTCACGAGCGGAAAGCAGGCCGCAGCCGCGAGGAGGCCGAGGACGTCGCGTCGGCGGCCGAGGGACGCGTGCAGGCCCACTCGCTCCACCAGCACGAGACCTGTGAGGGCCCCGAGGGTATTCCCCGTCGCGATTCCCAGAGCGACGGCCGTCGTCACCCCCATCGTAATGTTCACGACGAAGGCACCGAGCGCGATGCCGGGCCACAGCCGCCGACCGCCGAGCACAAGGGCCGCCAATGCGATTCCTGCGGGTGGCCATACCAAGGTCACGCTGCGTGCGTACCCTGCGATCTCGAGCCCGACGCGTCCCGTTGCGAAGTACACGGCGCCGAGCGCAAGGTTCAGAAGAACCATCCGGTAGATACGCCGGGGGATCAATCCTTTCACCACAGCGCGCGGATCAACCTGTGCGCTCTCTTCCGGCGCTTCACGTGCAGCTCTCGCGCCGGCGGAGGTCCAGCCCGCGCCGCCCATCCACCAATCCCTGTTGCACCCGATCTCCTCCTAAACAGTCGAGCGTGGGGATGGCGCAGTCGGCGGCAGCAGGACGGTAAAGCGGCTTCCAAGGCCAGCCTCGCTCGAACAGAGGATTGCCCCCCCATGACGACGGACCGCGCCGAGTGCCATGAAGAGCCCAAGGCCGCGACCCGCACCCCGGGTCGTGAAGAACGGATCAAACATCCGCTTGCGAACCTCGGGAGCCAGCCCGGGTCCGTCGTCGGCGACGGAGAAGAGGATGAAGTCTCCAGGCCCGAGATCGGGCGCGCCGTAGCTGGTCGCGAGGAGCTCTTCGCCGACGTGCATCACCCCCGTCTCGAGCGCGATCCGTCCCGGCCGCGGGCCGATTCCCTGCACCGCGTTCAGAACAAGGGCGAGAAGCACTTGGCGGAGCTCGATCGGGCAGAAGGAGATCCGTGGCAACCCCACCGGAAGGTGGTAGTGGATCTGGAGGGGAGGCTGAACGATCCCTTCGACGAGCTTCGTCATCTCGCCGACGAAAGCGGAAGGGTCGATGTTGGACGCCAGGAGAGGCGAGCGTGCCATCCAGCTGCGCAGCTGATCCGAGAGCTCCGACGCTGCCGACAGGTGTCGCCGAATCTCGGAAAGCCGATGACCGATGCCGCTCGAGTGGGCCGCTTCACCCATCTCGTCCGTCGCCTCGTCCAGCTCTTCGAGCATGCGACCCAGCAGGACATGGAAGGAGAAGGCGACGCCTGCGGCAAGGACGCCGGCACCCTCCAGCTGCTCGCTCCGATGGAGGCGCTCCTCGAGGACGAGGTTCAGCTGAGCTGCCTTGTGTCTCTCCATGGCGTAGCGCAGGGCGCGCTGGAGGAGCGAGCCGGAGCGCAGCTCCTCCTTGTTGATGTAGTCCTGGGCTCCGCTGCGGAGAGCGGCCAAAGCCATCTCTCGCTCGTTCGAGCCGGTGAGGACGACGATCGGCACGGGAAACTCGTGCTCGCGCGTCCAGGCCACCATCTCTTCGATCGCCTCGATGCCGTCCGCGTCAGGCAGATGCAGATCGAGCAATACGACATCGACGGCGCGCTTCGCCAGGCGCTCGAGACCCGTACGGAGCGTGGTCGCGTGATCGATCAGCCAGCGATCA
>DOUU01000084.1:3038-22997 GCA_003520425.1 Deltaproteobacteria bacterium | reverse complement strand
CAGCTCCTTGCGGCGCTCTTCGGTCAGAGGTGGGATGGGGATGCGCACGACCTTGCCGTCATTGTTCGGTGTAAAGCCGAGATTGGAGGTCTGAATCGCCTTCTCGATCGCTTGAAGGGCGCTCTTGTCGTAGGGAGCGATCACGATGAGCCGCGGGTCCGGGGTGGTGAGGTTCGCGAGCTGGTTCAGGGGGGTCGGCGTGCCGTAGTANNGATTTCTCCATCGACTCCTTCGCATCCTCGATGACCGTCGCGCTGTCGTCGGCAGCCATGGCCCCTCTCCTCCCGTCACTCTCCGACGCGTGTCCCCACGGTCTCGCCCAGCACGACCTTGCGAAGATTGCCGGGAACCGCGGTATCGAACACGATGATGGGCAGCCGGTTCTCGCGGCAGAGCGCAATGGCCGTCTGGTCCATCACCCGAAGATTCTTTCGGATGGCTTCGTCGTAGCTGACCCGCTCATAGCGCTTGGCTTCCGGATGCGTGCGCGGGTCGGCGTCGTAGACCCCATCGACTCCGTGCTTGGCCATCAGGATCACGTCGGCGTGAATCTCGGCGGCGCGAAGCGCTGCGGCGGTGTCGGTGCTGAAGTAGGGATTGCCCGTTCCCGCCGCAAAGATGACGACCCGGCCCTTCTCCAGGTGGCGAACTGCGCGGCGGCGAATGTACGGCTCGGCGACCTCCTTGATCTCAAGGGCGGTCAGCACCCGGGTCTGCAGTCCTTCCTTCTCAAGGGCGTCTTGGAGCGCGAGGGCGTTGATCGCGCTGGCCATCATTCCCATGTAGTCTGCGCTCGCGCGGTCAAGGCCCTGCGCGGCTGCATTCATTCCGCGGATCACGTTGCCCCCGCCGATCACGATTCCGATCTGCGGCCCGAGCTCGTGGACCTCGCGGATCTCCGCTGCGATCTGTCGCAGGACGCTCGTGCTGATGCCGAAGCCATTGTCGCCGGCAAGGCGCTCGCCGGAGAGTTTGAGAACGATCCGCCCGAAGGCCGCCTTCACGAGGGACTCGCCTCTCCTAGCTTGAAGCGGACAAAGCCGGTGACCTCGACGGGCGCCCCGAGCTTCTGGCTCGCTTCGCGCAGCAGCTGGCCCACGGTCTGATCCGGATTCTTCACGAAGGGCTGCTGCACAAGGCACACCTCCGCGTAGAACTTTCCGATCCGACCTTCCACGATCTTGTCCCAGAGCTTCTCGGGCTTGCCGCTCTGTTCGACCTGCGACCGGAAGATTCGGTGCTCTCGCTCGAGCACATCAGGGGCGAGGCCCCCCCGTTCCACGGCCAAAGGGGAAGGATCGGCTGCCGCGACGTGCATGGCGAGATCCTTGGCGAGCGCTTCAAGACCTGGACCCTTCGCCGTGGTGCGCAGGCCCACGAGAACGCCGAGCTTCCCGCCTGCGTGCACATAGGCGCCGATTGTGCCTTGGCCCTCGAGCACGATGCGCTGGACGCGGCGAAGCACCACGTTTTCGCCGAGCTTCGCCACCGCCGCAGAGATCCGATCACGGACCTTCTCGCCCCCCACCTGCGCCTCGAGCAGGAGCTCCGCGCGGTCGAGCTTCGGATCGGCGGCCGCGACTTGCGCGAGCTCCGTCACGAGCTTCTGGAAGTCGTCGGTCTTCGCGACGAAGTCGGTCTCACAGGCAAGCTCGACAAGCGCCCCGGCGGCTCCCTTGACCGCGAGGGCCACCGAACCCTCGCTGGTGGCGCGTCCTTCCCGCTTCACGGCCTTCGCAAGGCCGCGCTCCCGCAAGAGCTCCCCAGCCTTCGCCACGTCGCCGCTCGAATCGGCGAGAGCACGCTTGCAATCCATCATGCCCGCGCCCGTCTGGTCTCGCAGGGCCTTCACGTCCGCTGCCGAAATCTCGGCCACCCCCGCCTCCTCGCTCTACGCTCTTTTTACTGCGTTGCCCAAGCTTTTTTTGGTTTGGTTGCAAGGCGCCGGAACGCGCCTTCCGCTAGGCGGTTCCCGCCCCGTCGCCGGCGTCCTCGGGCGAGCCCGCCGGCTCTCCGCCTCCGGCGCGGCCGCGCCCGCCCCGAGGGCCACCCGCTGAATGGGTGCCACCCCGTCCCCGGCGCGGCGGGTGCTTGATCTCCACCACCACGCGACCGGTCGAAGGTGCCGCGACCTCCCGTTCGGGACCCCGGCCAACCTCCTGGCTGCCCTCCGCTTGGAGGCGCTCCTGATGGATCCGAGCCCCTTCGAGGCACGCGTCCGCAACACGCGCGCAGTAGAGCTGGATGGCGCGGATCGCGTCATCGTTGCCGGGGATGACGAAGTCGATGCCCTCGGGGCTGCAGTTGGTATCGACCACCGCAACGATCGGAATCCCAAGGCGCCGCGACTCTGAGATGGCGATGTGCTCGACCGAGACGTCGATCACAAAGAGCGCATCCGGGAGCCGGGACATCTCTTGGATCCCTTCAAGGGAACGGCGGTACTTCTCGACCTCGCGCTGCATGTGGGCACGATCCCGCTTTGAGATCTCGGCGGCCTTGGCCTCGTCCTCCACGATGGCCTTCAGCTCCTTGAAGCGCTCGACGGACTTTTTGACCGTCCGGAAGTTCGTCAGCATCCCGCCGAGCCAGCGGTTGTTCACGTAGTACTGGCCGGAGCGCTGGGCTTCGAGCTGGATCGAGGGCGCGGCCTGTCGCTTTGTGCCGACGAACAGCACCTTGCCTCCCGCGGCCGCCGTATCGCGAAGGAATTCAAGGCTTTCCTCGAACTGGGCGAGGGTTTGGTCGAGGTCCAGAATATGGATGCCCTGGCGCTCCCCGTAGATGTATTCCTTCATCCGCGGGTTCCAGCGCCGGGTCTGGTGACCGAAGTGGACTCCGGCCTCGAGCAGGGATCGCAAGGTCAGGCTGCGGTCGTCGATAAGAGCGGCCGCTCCGGCCTGGGGGCCGGGGGTGGTTTCGGACATGGAAGGGCTCCTTCGCGGTTTGGCCTCCGCCCCGGCCGAAATTCCCGAAGTCGACCCGCGCGGAGCGGATCCAAATCCGAGCTCCGCGGGCCGACACCGCACGGGCGGTCCGGAACGTGTGAAGTGGCGAGGGGATAGCAGAGAGCGGGCCCGAGCACTAGCCGGTCAGGTGCGGTACTCCGCGTTGATCCGTACGTAGTCGTACGAGAGGTCGCAGGTCCACACGAGGGCTTCCCCCCGGCCCGCGGCGAGATCGACCTCCAGCTCAACTTCCTTGGAGCGGAGCCTCTCCTGTGCGCGTTGCCGGGCCGCGGCCCCCGCCGAGGCACCTTTGTGAAAGACGCGCACGCCCGCAAGGGAGACCTCGGCCCGGGCCAGGTTGATCCGCACCTCGGCCGCACCGACGGTCTGGAGAATGCGCCCCCAGTTGGCGTCGCCTCCGAACAGGGCCGTCTTCACCAGGACCGAGTTCGCGACGCGCCTGGCGGCGCGCATTGCCTCCTCCCCGTTGCGGGCACCCCGAATCCGCACGGTCACGAGCTTTGTCGCGCCCTCTCCGTCCCGGGCGATGGCCCTGGCCAGCTCCTGGCAGACCTCGCGCAGCGCGCCGCTGAAGGCTTGCGCGCCGGGGCTCGAGGCGGAGCGCAATCGCGGGTTTTCGGCCATGCCGTTCGCGAGCAGGAGCGCGGTATCGCTCGTCGACGCTTCTCCGTCGACCGTCACGCGATTGAAGCTCCCGTCGGCCGCGCTGCGCAAGGCCTGGCGCAGGTAGGGCGGCGCAACCGCCGCATCGGTCAGCACGAAGGCAAGCATGGTGGCCATGTGCGGCTCGATCATGCCCGATCCCTTGGCGATGCCGGCCACGCTCACCGTCCGGCCGCCGACCCGTGTGCGGGTGGCCGCGAGCTTTGGAACCGTGTCGGTGGTCATGATGGCGGCTGCGGCATCGCCGAGTCCGTCGGGGGCGAGGGCCTCGCCCGCCCGCACGATGCCCTCTTTCAGTTTGGCCATGGGCAGGGGCTCGCCGATCACGCCGGTCGAAGCGAGGAATACCTCCTCCTCGGCGCAGCCGAGGACGCGCGCTGCGAGCGCACCCATCTCGCGGGCGTCGCGCAGGCCGCGCGCTCCCATGGCCACATTGGAGCAGCCGCTGTTGGCGATGATGGCACGGCCGCGGCCCGAGCGAATGCGGGTGCGGTTGATCGTGACCGGTGCACCGACCACCGTCGAGCGCGTGAAGACGCCCGCGGCCGCCGCAGGCACATCACTCACGAGAAGGGCGACGTCAAGGCCGCGTTCTTTGATGCCGCAGCGAACTCCACTCGCACGGAACCCAGGGACGGCTACGCCGCTCCGTGACACTTCTTGTATTTCCGACCGCTGCCGCAGGGACAAGGCTCATTTCGGCCCACTTTGGGAATGGGGCCGCTGTGTGCGCCTTGAGCCAGCGCCGGCCTGGGGGAGGGAGCCGCGGCCGGGCGGCGCTCCAGGACACTGCCGGACGGGGCGGGGGGCCCGGACGCGTCGGTCCGCGGGGCAGCCACCGCAGGCGCGGTCGCGAGCTGGGGTTCCCGGATCACCACCTTGAAGACCCTTTCGAGAACGAGCGAATCCACCCGGTCGTCGAGTTCCGCGAAGAGCTCGTAGCCCTCGCGCTGGTATTCGACCTTGGGATCGCGCTGCGCATAGCCGCGCAGGCCAATGCCCTCGCGCAGGCCGTCCATGCTGAGCAGGTGGTCCTTCCACTGCTTGTCGAGGGTGTCGAGCAGAATGCCCTTTTCAAGCTCACGGAAGCGCGGGTAGCCGAGCGAGGCGTACTTCTCTGCCACCTCGTCCCAGTGGCGTTCCTTTTCCGCAAGGAACGCCTTCAGCCGGTCGAGGATGAGGTGACCCACGCGGTCGCGATCGCCGCTCGCGAGCGCCTCCGAGAAGACCGGCTCCCGCGGGTCAAACTTGACACCGAAGAGCGTCTCGAGGGACTGGGCAAGCCTCTCGATCTGCTCGGGCTCCACGTCGCCCTTTTCCGGCAGGTGGCTGGCGAGGAGCGACACGATGGCGCCCTCGGTCATGTCCAGCACCTCGTCGTGCACATCGTCGCGGCCGAGCACTTCGCGACGCCGGCCGTAGAAGGCTTGGCGCTGCTTGTTCATGACGTCGTCGTAGTCGAGCAGATGCTTCCGCGCGTCGAAGTTGCGAGCCTCCACCTTCTTCTGGGCGTTCTCGATGGCGCGCGTCACGAAGCGATGCTCGATCGCCTCGCCCTCCTGGAGCCCGAAGCGCTCCATCCAAGTCGTGAGCCGGTCCCCCCCGAAGATGCGCATGAGATCATCCTCCAGGGAGAGGAAGAAGCGGGAGGATCCCGGGTCGCCCTGCCGGCCNNAGCTGGTTGTCGATGCGCCGGCTTTCGTGGCGTTCGGTGCCGACGATGTGGAGCCCCCCCAGGGCGACCACCTCTCCCCGCTCGCCCCCGCACTCGCCCTCGAAGCGGGCCAGCGTCGCGGGATAGTCGGGGTGGAGCTTGTCGTGTCCGCATTTTGCGAGGGCGAGGAATTCGGGGTTGCCGCCCAGCACGATGTCGGTCCCGCGGCCGGCCATGTTGGTCGAGATGGTGAGCGCGCCCTTGCGACCCGCCTGGGCCACGATCTCCGCCTCGCGTTCGTGGTGTTTGGCGTTCAGCACGTTGTGCTTGATCCCGAACTTCGAGAGCTTGCGGGAGAGCATCTCCGATGTCTCGATGGAGATGGTGCCGACCAAAATCGGCTGCCCGGTGGCGTGTCGCTCCTTGATCTCCTCGACCACGGCATCGAATTTCTCGGGCTTGCTCTTGTACACGACGTCGGCAAGATCCTTGCGGATCATGGGACGGTTCGTCGGGATCACGACCACGTCGAGGTCGTAAATTTTCGCGAACTCCGGCGCCTCCGTGTCGGCGGTGCCCGTCATCCCGCCCACCTTCTGGTACATGCGGAAAAAGTTCTGGAAGGTGACGGTGGCGAGCGTCTGGTTCTCGTTCTGGACCGTGATGCCTTCCTTCGCCTCGACGGCCTGATGCAGGCCGTCCGACCAGCGTCGCCCGGGCATCAGCCGGCCGGTGAACTCGTCGACGATGACGACCTCCTTCTTCCCGCCTTCACCGGCACGAACGACATAGTCCACGTCGAGTTTTTTGAGGGTATGTGCGATCAGCGCCTGGTGGACCGCATGGAGCACGGGCAGCATCGAGGGGTCGTAGAGATTCTCGACTCCGAGCATCTTTTCGACCTTGTGCACGCCCTCCTCGGTGAGCGTCGCCGTGTGCGCCTTCTCGTCGACCCAGTAGTCGCCCGTCTCTTCGATCCCCTTGTTGTGGTCCCCCTTGGTACCGGCCCCAAGGCGCGGGATCACGCGGTTCGCGATGCCGTAGAGCGAAGTGTTGTCTTCCGACGGACCACTGATGATGAGCGGCGTGCGGGCTTCGTCGANNGATCAGGATCGAGTCGACCTCGTCCACGATGGCGTAATAGAGATCGCGCTGCACGCAGTGCTGGAGCGAGACCTTCATGTTGTCGCGCAGGTAGTCGAAGCCAAGCTCGTTGTTGGTGGCGTACGTGATGTCGGAGCCGTACGCCTCCCGCCGTTCGGCGTCGCTCAGGTCGTGGACGATGACCCCCACGCGAAGACCCAGGAAGCGATGCACCTCCCCCATCCACTGGGAGTCGCGTCGCGCCAGGTAGTCGTTCACCGTGACGATGTGCACNNGGTCTTCATCTCTGCGATCTTGCCTTCGTGGAGGACGACACCACCGATCAGCTGGACATCGAAATGTCGCTGCCCGAGCGTGCGCTTGGCGGCCTCGCGGACGGTGGCGAAGGCTTCGGGCAAGAGCGCGTCGACCGACTCGCCCTGGGCAATGCGCTCCTTGAACGCTGCCGTGCGCACGCGCAGCGCATCGTCGGAGAGCTTCACGAGCGAGGGCTCGAGCCCATTGATGCGCTCGATCAAAGGAACGATGCGTCTTAGCTCGCGATCGTTCTTGGTGCCGATGAGCTTGCGCAGAATAGAGGGCATCGAAGGCGCGTTTTCTCCCGAACGGGGCGCTATGAGTAGCGCAGCGTACCCGAGCCCCTCGGGGCAGGCAAACGCTGCACGCTGCGGTTACGAGTTCGCAGGAAGCGTGAGGCGCAGAACGAGCTTGCCGATCTGGATCTCGTCCCCATCCTTGACGCGAATGTGATGCCCGCGCGCGCCATTCACAAGCGTTCCATTCGTGCTCCCGAGGTCCTGCACGAAGAAGTGCTCCCCGTCAAAGCCGATGGCCGCGTGCGCGCGTGAGATCGTGGGCTCAGCGATCACAAGGTCCGCGCCGCGTCCGCGGCCGACCACCACCCACTCTCGATCGATGGGCCACTCAAGCCCCTCGTAGAAGCCGCGCAAGACGTGCACCACCCCTCCGGGAGGAACGGGGCCGCGGCACTCGGGGCTCTTCGGCGGAGCGTCCATCGCGGGTTAGATCGGAGGGCCGCCCCGGGGGCTTTACCCGCGGCGCTTGTCCGCGGCCGAGAGGAGCTCTCTTGCGTGAAGGCGAGTCGCCTGGCTGACCTTCTCGCCTCCGGCCATGCGGGCGATCTCCTCCACCCGCTCTGCCGGGGAGAGCCGCTCCACCTGAACGCACGAGCGACCGGACCGCTCGCGCTTGGCAACGCGGAAGTGCGTGCGGCCTCGGGCGGCGATCTGCGGCAGATGGGTGATGCACAGCACTTGGTGCTCACTGGCGAGCTCCGACAGCACGCGGCCCACGCGATCTGCGGCACGGCCACCGATGCCCGCATCCACCTCGTCGAAGACAAGCACCATGCCCGGGCCGGCGCGACGGAGGACGTTCTTGAGCGCCAAGAAGACCCGCGAGAGCTCGCCGCCCGACGCAACGCGGCGCAGCGGCCGGGGAGCCTCGCCAGGGCTTGCGGAGAACTGAAACTCGGGCACCTCGGCCCCGCCCGCAGTGCAGGGCAGCGCAGGCGGCGCCTGCGCAGGCTGAAGAGCGATCTCGATGCGCGCGCTTGGCATGCCGAGCTCAGCGAGCCCAGCCTCGAGGGCATCCGAGAGGCGCTCCGCCGCGCGGACCCGGCCGGCCGAGAGCTTGGTGGAGCACGCCGCGAGGGTCTCGGCACGGCGCGCACGCTCACGGGCGAGCTCTGCCAATCGTTCGTCTGCGCCCGCGATGGCTGCAAGCTCTTCCGCAGCGCGGTCACGGAACGCAAGCACCTCCTCCTCCGTCTGGCCGTACTTGCGCCGCAAGCCCTCGAGCAGCGAAAGGCGGGCCTCGAGCTGCGCGAGTCGCCCGGCATCGTCCTCAATCGAAACCGCATAGCGCTCGAGCTCCGCCGCCGCGTCGGCCGTTTCGCTCTGGAGCGTGCGGAGCCGCACGCCGAGCGGCCCAAGCGTTGCGTCGAGACGTGCCGCAGACTCGATCCGCCGGGCGGCCTCGGCGAGATAGTCTGCAGAACCTCTCGCTTCGGGCTGCGTCGGGTCGCCCGCCAGGCAAGCGGCTGCCGCTCCGGCCTCGGTGCGGAGGCGCTCGGCGTGGGCAAGGCGCGCCCGCTCCGCGATGACACTCGCAGTCTCGCCAGGCACGAGCTTGGCCTCGTCAATCTCACGTACCTGGAAGCTCAGGAAGTCGTGCTTGCGCTCGCGTTCCGCACCGGCACTTGCGAGCCTTGCCATCTCCTCATCGAGCTCACGGACCCGGGCGAACTCGGCCGCCACCTCCGCGCGCAGCGGCAGAAGTCCCCCATACGCATCAAGCAGGCGGCCGTGGCTTTCGGGTCGCAGCAACTCCTGGGACTCGTGCTGGCTCGAAATCTCGATGCGCCCGGCGAAGAGCTCGCCCAGGGTCGCGACCGGCACGAGCTGGCCCGCGAGCTGTGCGCGGCTGCGGCCTGCGTCCGAGAGCGTGCGGCGCACCACAAGGCAATGGTCGTCGGTCTCGATTCCGCGCAGCCGGAGCTCGGCCTCAAGCTCAGGGAGCCCCTGCGTCCCGAAAACCGCTTCCACGACCGCCTCCTGCGCGCCCTCCCGCAAGGACTCGACCGAACCGCGCCCGCCGGCCACCAAAGCCAGGGCGCCGAGCACGACGGACTTGCCAGCTCCAGTCTCGCCCGTGATCACGTTGAGACCCGGTGCGAACTCAAGGTCGACACTCTCCACGAGGGCGAGGCCTTGGATTCGCAGGGTCTCGATCACCGCGTTCCCCAGTGGAACTTCTCGCGCAAGATCTCGAAGCGGCTGCGGAAGGGAGAGGCGATCAGCCGCACCGGATGGTCGCTGCGGCGCACTGCAACCACGTCCCCTTCGCGCAGCGCGATGCCCTCCTGACCGTCGACGGTGAGCTGGACCTCGTTACGCGAGCGCACACAGATCTCAATCTGCGAGCTGTGAGGCAGCACCAGCGGTCGCTGGGTCAGGGTATGGGGACAGATCGGGGTCAGCAGAAACGCTTCGAGCTCCGGGAGCACGATGGGCCCGCCCGCGGACAGGGAATACGCGGTCGAGCCGGTCGGAGTTGCGACGATGAGCCCGTCGGCGTGGTAGGTCGTGACCTCGCCCCCGTCTGCCCTCGTCTCAAGGTCAATCATCCGTGCCAGGTCGGCCTTGGTCAAAACGGCGTCGTTGAGCGCGAGAAATCGCCCGAGCTCTCCCTGGTCGCGCAGGGCCCGCACGTCGAGCCGCATGCGGGCTTCCACTCGGGCCTTTCCGGCCAAAACCAGCTCGAGCGCGGCGAAGAGCTCGTCCAGCGTGACCTCGGTGAGGAAGCCGAGCGTGCCCAGGTTGACTCCCAGAATGGGAACCGGGCGGTCGCTCACCGCGCGTGCCACGGAGAGGAGCGTCCCATCGCCGCCGAGCACGATCACAAGATCGACCTGCCCGGCAAGAAGGGAGCGCGGCTGTGAGGGATGGCCGGTAACCTCCCCGGCTTCCTCGTCGGCGATGACGCGCAGCCCGCGCTGCTCAAGCCACTTGACGAGTCCCCGGACCGCGCCCGCCGCCTGGGGCTGGGCGGGCTTGAGGCACACGCCCACTGCACGGATGGGATGGAACGCCTCGTCCGGTTTCAGAGTCCGGTTCTCGCTCGGCATGGACGCCTCGTCGGGGGGCTACGCGTGGATAACAGACGGCCTTGGCTGGCTCAAGGCGGTACCCTTGGGGCATGAGCCCTTCGGATTCCTTGAGTCTTTTCCCGCCCACCCCAGGGCGGGCGCAAAAAGCTGTTCCTCCCCTGGCCGATCGGATGCGCCCGCGGCATCTCGACGAGGTCGTGGGCCAGGAGCATCTCGTGGGCGCGGCCGGGCCCCTGCGTGCGCTGGCGGCGAGCGGAGCCCTCCCCTCCCTTGTCCTTTGGGGCCCGCCGGGCACCGGGAAGACGACGCTTGCCAGGCTTTTGGCCGAGGCCTCGGGCGCCCGATTCGTCCCGCATTCCGCGGTCACCATCGGCGTCAAGGAGATCCGCGAGCTCGTCGACCTCGCCGCGCGGGAGGTCAGGACCGGCAGGCGCACGGTGCTCTTCCTCGACGAGATCCACCGCTTCAATCGCGCCCAACAGGACGTTCTCCTTCCGCACGTGGAGACCGGAACGATCACCCTCATTGGCGCCACGACGGAGAACCCGTCCTTCGAGGTCAATGCGGCACTGCTCTCCCGCTGTCGCGTGTTCACGCTGCGCAGGCTCGAGCCAAATGCGCTTGCCACCTTGGTGCAGCGCGCGGCCGCAGACAGCGAACGGGGCCTTGGCCAAGATGGGATCCAGCTCTCAGAAGACGCGGTCGCAGCAATCGCCGAGGCTGCAGACGGCGATGCAAGGCGCGCGCTCAATCTGCTCGAGGCAGCCGCCGCGCTCCACAAAACGAGCTCGGCCCAAGAGCCTGCGCTCTCGGTCGAGACTGTAGCCCAGGCCGCCGGCGCCCGTGTCCTCACCCATGATCGCGACCGCGAGGACCATTACAACGTGGTGTCGGCGCTGATCAAATGCCTGCGCGCGAGCGATCCGGATGCGGCGCTCTACTACATGGCGCGCATGCTGGCCGCAGGAGAAGATCCGCTCTTCGTGGCACGGCGCCTTGTGATTTTCGCATCGGAGGACATCGGCAATGCGGACCCAGCGGCCCTCGGCGTCGCCCTCGCAGCTTTCCAGGCAGTCGAGCGCATCGGACTGCCCGAAGGACGCATTCCGCTGGCCCAAGCCGTCACATACCTCGCATGCGCGCCCAAGAGCAACGCCGCCTACCTGGCGGGCGAGCGCGCGGCGCAGGCCGCGCTTTCCCACGGCTCCCTCCCCGTGCCCCTGCACCTGCGCAACGCGCCCACCCCGCTCATGAAGGGCCTCGGCTACGGGCGCGACTATCGGTACCCGCACGACGTGGAGGGGCGCTTTGTGGCGGACCCGAACCTGCCCGACGCTCTTGCGGGAGCGCGCTTCTACGAGCCGACGTCGGAGGGGTCGGAATCTGTGCTGGCCGAGCGCCTTGAGAAGTGGAGAGCCCTCCGGGAGGCGGCGCGAAAGGAGAGAAAGCCGCGCGGCTAGCGTCTTTCGGCTACACGCCCGAGGCCACCTCGACCCGGTTTCTGCCGTTTGCCTTCGCGGTGTAGAGCGCCTCGTCCGCCGCGCGGACGAGCTCATCGGCACGCGCCATTTGGGCCATGAACTCCGCCACACCGATGCTCACCGTGGTCCGGATGCGCTTGGTGCCCGGGGCCTCGAGCGCCGTGAGTTCGAGCGATTGACGCCAGCGCTCGGCCAGGGTGACGGCACCCTCACGATCCGTCTGCGGGAGAATCACCAAAAACTCTTCGCCACCGAAACGACCCGCGACATCGGTCGCACGCAGCAAACCACGAAGGAGATCGGAGACCCGACGTAGCACGGTGTCTCCCACGGGATGGCCGAAGCGATCATTCACCCGTTTGAAGTGATCGAGGTCGGCCATCATGACGGTGAGCGGTAGCCGATAGCGACGAGCCCGCAGCACCTCTATGGCGAGGACCTCGGTCACGTACCGGCGTGAGCGCAGGCCCGTCACGGCGTCCGTCATCGACTCCTTGGCGAGCATCTGGTTTTTTTCGCGGAGTTCGCTCTGCAAGCGTTTGATTTTGAGGTGAAGTCGAAGGCGCGCGATGAGTTCGGCCGGGTGGCAGGGCTTGGTGACGGTATCGCAGGCCCCGTCCTCGAGGAGCCGCACCTTTCGCTCGGTGTCCGCCGAAGCCGTGAGAAAGAGGAACGGGATCTCTCCCGCGCCGGAGCGGGCGTCCCGCACGCGCAGAAGTTTCTCGCCGTCGAGCCCCGGCATCTCGAGGTCGCAGAGCACGACGTCCACCGCCTCCGCGAGCAGAAGTCGCAGGCCTGCGAGCCCGTCCGCCGCCTCGAGGATCCGATCGAACAGGCCCGTTGGCTCGAGGGCGCGGCGGGTCTCGGCGCGCTGCAGATCCGAGTCGTCGATCACAAGGATCGTGGTCATCGCGTGAAATCCCCCAGGGCCCGACGCTCCCTTATCGGCGTTTTCGGCCGCCGTTCTAAGGGGTTTCTGCTGAAATCCCGCGGGGGACCGCAAGCCGATCCGGGAGGCCCAGCACCGCCGAGATGCTTTGCCCCCACTGCGGTGCGCAAGGCCACGGAGTTGACGGGGCAAGAGAATCCTCGGGCAGAAGCCCCAACAAATCACGGCCCTTTGCGGAGGGAATCCCTTCGGATCCGTCTCATCGAGGACGATGAGAGCTCTGGGATCAGCCGCCAAAGCATCGCCCGGAGAGGAGCCCGGTCGATGCCCGTGATACGAGCCTCCGCGATCCCCCTGCAAGGAGCTCCGGAGCGGCAGTGGCGGCCGTCGGGCCTTGAGGCGCTCGCGGTTTTTTGTTGCGCGCGCGGTCTGGCCCGAGAATCTCAGGACGCCCTCCGCCCTGGGCTTGCGCGTGGATTCATCAAAATAGGGTTCGAGTGCAGGGAGCCTCTGCGGAATGCGCCGCCTACAACCCAGCTTGGGGGTTTTGTGCGTACACCCGGCAAGGAGAGCTCTCGTATCGAGCCAGCGGAGCGGGGTCTTCCTTGCGACCTGCAGCCGGGATGCGGTCCGGGGGGCGGCGGCAGGGGAACGGGTTTCTACCTTGTCTCGGCGTCTGCGACTGAACGATACTGGGACAGATCACCGGCAACCGGCCATTGGTGCGGAGGAAAGCCGTGAAGCTTGAGGGTGGATGCTACTGCGGCGCCTTGCGCTACTCGGCGGAGGGAGATCCGCTCTTCAAAGGGCAGTGCCATTGCCGGGAGTGCCAGTACATCTCGGGCGGACATCCGAACGCCGTCATCGCTATGCCGGCAGCGACTTTCGCGTACACGAAGAGCTCGCCCAAGCTCTTCCGGCGTAGTGATCTCAAAAGTCCGGTGACGCGCGAATTCTGCGCCGAATGCGGAACGCACATCTTGGCGAGGTCTCCCGCTGTTCCCGGCGCCGTCATCCTCAAGGTGGGCACGCTGGACGATCCCAGCGTCTATGGCGGGCCCCAGATGGTGATCTTCACCATCGACAAGCAGAGCTTCCACCACGTGCCAGAGGGCGTTCCTGCGTTCGAGCGCGTGCCGGGCTGAGCACCATCGCCCGACCTCGCGGCCGGCGCCGGTAGCCCGCGGCGCAGGACCCGGGAAGCACGGCGTAGCCCCGCGAGCGCCCTTGCCCCGTTTTCCCGCGTTAGTAGGCAGCCCAAGCGGACGAAAAACCCAAGCCCGAGGCAGGGCTTGAGATCCCCTGAGGCCCAGGCTCGGCCGCCCCGCCCCACAACACCGGTCGCCAGCCGGCGCGGAGCAATGGCTGCCGCCTCGGTCACTCAAGGCGCGGCCGAACGAAAACTCTAGGACCTAGAAAAGATCAACCAGGACAAGGGCCTGCAACGCTCTTCAGGCCGGTGAAAGAGGACCGGTTGACAGCGAGTGAGACCCGAACGAAAATGAAAATGAAAATCCTTTCCGTTTTAGAGGTGCCCAAGGTGAACGGCTGCCCTCCGAACCCGCAGATTCTGCCCCCCCTCCTTGGCGCTCTCGCTTCGCTCCAGGAGGCGTCGCAGAGCACTCGGCTAGGCAGGCTGCGGCACGGCCCACGACTTCGCGCGGTCACGCGGAAAGGAGCGGTGCGGAAGTCTGCACCGCTTCCCTTCGCCCTCCTCCTTTTTCTCACCGCGGGCCCGGCCTTCGCGCAGGTCGATCCCTGGGAGTTCGAGGTCTATCCCGCGCAGACCTTGGGACGCGGGATGGTGGAGCTTGAGACACTGAACAGCGTCGTCGCCGACGGCCACCAGGACGGCGGTGAGGGGACGTCGGCCGGTGACATTCCCAGCGCCCGGATGTACCGCACGGCCCTCGAGCTCACCTATGGCCTCACCGATCGGGTCGAGGCCGCAGCCTACCTCGACCTTGCGCACCCGAACGGCGGAACCCTTCAATACGCCGGCTCCAAGTTTCGCTTGCGCGGGAGTCTCTTCGAGCAGGGGGAGTTGCCCGTCGACCTTGGCTGGTACGCCGAGCTCGAGTGGCACAAGACGCCGCAGTTTGACGACCAGGACTTGGAGCTCGAGCTGCGCCCCATCCTCTCGAAGGATCTGGGCCGCTTTTCCTTGGCCCTCAATCCAAAGTTCGAGAAGGTGCTGATCGGCCCAGATCTCAAGAGGAGCTGGGAGTTTGGTTACGTGGGAGGCATCTACTACCGCGCTCTGCGATGGCTCTCGCCCGGTGTCGAGTTCTACGGCGGCATCGGGCCGATCACCAACAACGAGCCGCTGAATGAACAGCAACACTATATCTTTCCAGTCCTGCGCGGAGAGTTGCCCGGTGGAGTCGAGTACAACGTGGGTCCTGGATTTGGTCTTACGCGCGGATCCGACCACGTCCTTGTGAAATTCAATCTTGAGCTCGAGCACTTCGTGGGAGCGCTCTTCACGCCGCCTCCGGCCACCGCTTCACGAGCTTCCTCGACGCGGGCCGTCCAATGAGCCTTGTCGCCGAGCCACAACGTCCGCCCCGACCCTGCTCGTCGATCGCGCGCTCGCGCGCGGGGTGCCGAGCAGCGTCGGATGAACCGGCCGAGCGGCGCTGGCAGAAATCAATGAAGAGCAACAAAGTGACTCTATCCGCTGTTCTGCTCGGTGCGACCGTGGCGATGACGACCGCCCACGCGGGGAATTCGGACCGAATCGGTTCTCCGCCGCAACCCGTACCGCCTGTCGCCAATCCCTGTCCCCGCCTGGCGGCGAGCAGCGTCGTCGAAGATCCGCCGGCTCTGTTCAGCCGCGGCGGAGTGCTCACCGCGAACTTCTCCTATGAAACGATCAGGGATGAAGCGGGTAGGACGCTTTTCTGCTTCATGACACCCGACGGGCTCGAGAATCCGACCCTCCATGTCCGTCCTGGCGATCATCTGGTCATCAACGTCACGAACAACACGCCGTCGGCTCCGGTGGAGATGGAGATCAACCCTCCGAACTGCGGGGCCACCGAGATGACCGGCTCGTCGATGAACTTGCATTTCCACGGAACGAATACTTCCCCGACCTGCCATCAGGACGACGTGATCCATACCACCATCAATTCCGGCCAGACCTTTGGATACGACGTTCAGTTTCCCTGGAATGAGCCTCCGGGGCTCTACTGGTACCATCCGCACATTCATGGGATGGCCGAAGCGGCCGTGCAAGGCGGCGCCACGGGAGCGATCGTCGTGGACGGGCTTGAGGCTCTGCAACCCGCGGTTCGGGGCCTCCCGCAGCGAGTCTTGGTGGTGCGGGACCAGAACGTCGCGGGCAACCCGACTCCGGGCGGACCCGACAACGTGCCCTCATGGGATCTTTCCCTGAACTTTATCCCCATTTCGTATCCGCACTACTCGCCTGCCGTGATTGAGATGCTTCCTGACGAAAAGCAGCTTTGGCGGATCGCAAATACCTGTGCCGACACAATCTTGCATCTGCAGCTGCAGTACGACGGCGAGCCGCAGGATCTCGAGGTCGTAGCGCTCGACGGAGTACCCACGGGCTCACAGGATGGCACCCGACGCGGGAGGATCACCCAAACGACGGATATCCTGCTCGCGCCTGCGGCTCGCGCGGAATTCATCGTGACCGGGCCGTCCCGCTCGGTAAGAAATGCCGCCCTCGTGACCTTGGCAGTAGATACCGGACCGGATGGTGACAATGACCCGAAACGACCTTTGGCCACGATTCGGATCGCGGGTCGGTCGAGGAACGAGGAGCCCCGCACGGCCGAGGTTGCCGAAGCACCTTGGCCGCAACGCTTTGAAGGGCTTAGAGCCGCCACGCCGACCGCAGAGCGCAGGCTCTATTTCTCGGAAGTACTCTCAGACCCCAGCAATCCGCTGAGCCCCACCAACTTCTTTATCACCGTCGACGGCGCGACACCTGAGGTTTTCAACGCCAACAATCCGCCGGCGATCGTCACGACCCAGGGAAGCGTCGAGGACTGGACCATTGAAAACCGCTCACTTGAAGTTCATGAGTTCCACATCCATCAGATTCACTTCCTTGTGCGCTCCCAGAACAATTTCGAGATCAACGGCAGCCAACCGGATCCCAGCGTCCAGGACCAGTACCTGGACATGATCCAGGTTCCCTATTGGGATGGAAACCCAGACCATCCCTACCCCAGCGTCACGGTTCGTATGGATTTTCGCGGACCGGACATCGGGGACTTTGTGTACCACTGTCACATTCTCGGGCACGAGGACAATGGGATGATGGCGATCATTCGCGTGGAGCCGTCTTCCGCCGCCGCCGCGCTTGAACGCTTCCGCATTGCTCTCGGTTCACTCTTCGGGTGGTTCCGTGCAAGCGGCGCACCTCCCTCGTCGGCATGGTGTGTGGGCGGCCGGCCATTCCCTCGCGCGCGAGAGGGCAGCAAGGGCTACAGCAACGCCGCAACGGCGATTGCTCGTCTCAATCCTGTCACTGCCTCCGCTCAGCGAGGCTTGACCCACACAGAACTCTCCGAGCGTTAAGGGAACCGCCAAAGCTGTGTTGAAAACAGATCATACCGTTCCCAAGCGGCTCACAGAATGCGGTGAGCTTTGTCTTGGAGCGGTGGACGGATGTAGCGCCGATCAAAAGGTGGAGCTGATCTTGTGCGAAAAAGAACCGGGCGACGCCTACTTCGAGCTCCGCTTGGTCGCGTGGGCCGACGGAATCGGCTGGTATCGCCAACAAACCATTGCGCTACCCGGCGAGCTCAGGGCACTTGAGGGGCTCGTGCGTCGGGCGCGCGGCCTGATCTCGCGCAGCGCCCCGCCTCATCCACTCCAAGGCAAGGTTCTCGCCTTTCCCACGGACCCCCGAAAGCGCGACGGGACTACGCCTTAGCCCTTGCCTCCTTCGCAGCCACAGCCAGTTTCTTCATCTCGAGAAGTTTTTCGAACTGATCGATGTGAAGGCGTTCGTCGTGAATCATCTCTTCGATGAAGAAGCGCAGCGCTGCTTCCTCTCTTGCGGCACTGTGAGCCTCCAGATACGCCCCGTAGGCTTCGCGCTCGAGCTCAAGACCGTGGCGGAACATTTCGGTGAGCTTCATACTCTGTTTCACGGGAGCTGGTTCGACGCCCGGAACGCTGTTGAGGACGACGAGCCACTTCCCGACCTTGGCGGCGTGCTTCCAACACTCCTTGCTCAAGTCCTTGAAAAATTTCGCGTGAAGGTTCCGCTCTGAGCCCTGGATGAGTTGAGCGTTCTGCAGATACTGGATCACGCCCGCATACTCGCATCGCAATGCACGGCTCAGCGCCTTGACGGCCTCTTCAAGCTTCATACGCCCTCCCGACTGCGCAGGTCAAGCAGACCTTTCACCCAATGGCGCTGACCTGCCCGCAGCTGATCTCCTCCTCAGGAATGAATCCTGCCTCTTGCAGTCTTGGCCTTGCACGTCGGTATTGTCAAGAACCCGGAACCATTCCCGCCGCTCCGGACCTCGGAGGCTGTCCTCCGAACACGCAACGCGATGGTCCTCTGGCTTCTTTCGCAAGAAAAACACTGCCCGCAGCGACCCGACGTCGGCGGGGATCACTCCGGTTCCACAACCTCCTCAGCCTGAGATGCCCGCACACCTACGGAGAGACTCGGCCGCGAGTTCGAGGAGCTGCGTGACCGGGTGCGGCGAACGCTGCAGTAGCCATCCGCCGCTGGCAGCGGGCGATCGAGTGCGCATGGGCACCGACCCGGGGGCGACCGCCCGCAAGTGACCGGTTCTCGATTGAGCTTTCGATTTCACGCACTCAGACCGGACGAATCCCCGCGCGCGGCTTCCCGCGTTGCGTACTTAGCGCGTCCAGATCACGCTCAGAAGTTCGCCCTCGTCGGGGTAGTGGTAGTCGAGTTCGCCCTTGTAAGCCTGGTGCAGGGCTTCGCCGATCCCGCGCGCAAGGTGCGAGTCGGTCGTCGAAACAACGAGCTCCTCTCCCCGGTCTTCGATCTTGAGGATGCGCTTCAGCGGATGCTCGGCCTTCTCGCGCTCCTCGATATGACCGACCAGCCGGGCGATCTCGTCCCGATGGCTCTGCGCGAACTCGCCGCGGATGGTCACGATCCCGGCCGCATACTCCTTCTCAATCCGCTCACACGCCGGACAGGTTACGCGGTGAGCGTCGGCGGGAGCCAAGGCCCATGTCCAGCGACCCTCGTGGTACGTCGCTTCGCAGCGCGAGCAAACGCTGGGCTCTTGCAGCTTGTGGCCTGACCGATAGAACGTCTCGTCGTGCTCGCGCTTCACGCGGTCGGCGCGGGGCTGGGACGCAGCAGGATGGGTCTTGGATCGCTCTCGCGGCATGGCTCTTCTTCCCCTATCGAGACCGAGAGCAGGCTCCGTGCCAAACTCGCGGGCACCGAGACCGAACACCAGTGTCCCGCACCGCGCGAAGGCCACCCGGAGCGTGTCGTGCTGCCACTTCCTAGCAGGGAATGGGTCAAAACGCCTCATCAGGGGTTGGCACGATCAGGCCGAACAGCGCGCGTGCCCCCTCCGGGCATCTCCTCGCGAGCGCGCTCATGAGAGACCGAGCCGGCAGCTCCGGTAGCAGCGACGCGAGGGCGACGTTTCACCCTGGCGGATCTCACGTCTCGGCCGGCCGCACAACCGGGAGACCGGTGCGAGCCCAGGCAGCCGCGGTGCCAGGGTCGCCAACGGGACCATCGCCAAGCGCGCGCAGGTGGCGGCCACCACAGTAATGCGCAGCTTCGAGCCGACTCGAGCGCCATTCCACGCCTGCCGCGCGATCCGTCACTCGGGGGCTCAAATGTGGCACTTACACTCGGCTAAGGAGGGACATCGTCAGAGGAGACCGCGAAGATGCGCAAGACGCCCACTGCCGCTCCCCTTCGCTTCCCGATCCCGATTCCCGTGCGACTTACCGACTTCCGACGAATGGCCTTGGCTGGAGTTCTCGTTCTAATCGGGTGTCGGACTCCGGCTCCGGCCCCTCTTCCGCTTCTTGGCACCTGGCGCTCAGACAAACCGCTAACACTTCTGGAGGTTGACAAGACAAATCTCACGGAGAAGGAACGCGAGATCTTGTCTGGCCCGGGGTTCTTCGGCGAGCGAACGATCCACTACGATATCGGAAAGCTACGCTCCGAGATGGATGGAAATGTGAGCTGGATGCCGTACCGCGTGGTGAATTCGGGGAAAGACTTCGTAGAGATCGAGTGGATGGATTCGGCCACCGGCGAAACGCTGCAACGCAGAATCGTGTTTGAGGGCGACCTGATGAAAATGCCCATCCGAACTCTCGGCTTTTACGAGGTGTTCCGGAGGGTGCAGGCCGACCAGCATGTCAGCGACTAAAGAAGCCAGAGACGCGATGAATCGGTGGTGTTGAGATGCCGATGGATCACCTGCTTGAGTTCCTGATGCTCGCGGGCTCGCTCATGACCGCGATGGTCGTCTTGTTCGGATTCACCGGCAAACGGTAGACTTCGCGCAGGTCTGACCGCGCCTAGGACAATGACCGTCTACCGCGACGCCGCC
>DOUU01000084.1:890-3009 GCA_003520425.1 Deltaproteobacteria bacterium | reverse complement strand
TAAGCTTGAGTCCCGAGCTTTTGCTTTGCCTGTGAGGGAGCGGAAAACTCGACCGAGCCATTAAGGATGCGGACAGAAAAGATTGATACTGACTGGAATTAGCGCAGTCATGATTTGCTTCTTCGAAGAAGAAACTACAGGCGGCAATAGCGGATTCCAAACCAAAAAGTGGCGGGGCGGACGGGGCTCGAAGATTTTCGCTTTCGCAAATCTCCAGGTCGTAAGACTGGTAGGCATTGTTGGAATAGAGCGACACGACGCTTCCGCCCGACAGGACGGCGCTGTTGCCATGGCGCTCCAAGGTGGAGCACACCAAGGCTGCAAGCTCCTCCAACGGGAGTTGCGGGTGGATCTGGCTCACAGCGGTTTACCGGTACGCCGCGGCCGCGTGCGCCGGGTGAAGTAGCGCCGCCGATCACTCTCGGAGAGAGTACTCAGGGCCTTCTGGAGCAAGGCGCGCAGCTGGTCGAGAAAAGCGAAGCGTGGATTCCAGACGAAAAGACGCGTCCGACCCTTGAGCTGACTGACCAGGACACCTCCTGCTTCCAGCCGCTCAAGCTGCTTCTGGACCATGTTGACTGGGAGATCGTCGAAGGTGGCCGCGATGGCGCGCGCGTAACCCTCCCCGTACACCTCTAGATACAAGAGGACCTTCTCTGCGGTGGCGTTTCCCAGGATGCCCTCGAGCATAGGGTCTCCTTATTGACCTACTTGATAGGTTATATTACCTAAAAAATAGGTCATTCCAAGTTCTGTGCGGTCGAAGCGCGGCTCCTGGATCCAAATCCTCGGCTGGTTCGCATCAATCCGAAAACAGCGGTAAGTCCTAGGCTTGTGCGAGATGGCGGGCGGACGGGACTCGAACCTGTGCAAGACGTGCAAGTATCCTCGCAGCCCTAGCAACGTCTGACGGTCGAATCTATGCCATCGGCGGGCATACGATCCGGTCGGGTCTTTCCTCCTGGCTGCCAGGTTCTCCCGTGGAGGAGCAGGGCCGGGACCTTCGCGCGACGGTCGAGGTATTGGAGACGAAGCCAGACCAATGAGACGTTGACTGCGCGCCTGACTGTACTCTCAGGTGTCGTTTTGTTCATCGGCGCGCTAAATCACGGTCGCATCCGATAAGAGCGATTGACGCGGTCGAGACTTCCACGCACCTAGAACGCGTGTAGGCGGCCGCTCTCGGATCGTACTGCGCGCGGAGGCTAGACCGCACGGGTCATCCGGTAGACGATCACGTCGCGCTGCGGTCGCTCCCATCGCCAGAGCTCCGGAGTGCCATGCTCGGCGGCCATCCGGTTGATGAAGCCCTGGTTGGTCCAGAGCCAGACGTCCGGGAACGCGGCGGCGTCCGAGATCTCGAGCACGTAGCGGTCGACGTGTTGCGGATCGACCTGGATCTGCCAGCGCGAGAAATTGTAGACGCTGCTGCTCAGAGTGAGGAGGCGCCGCAGGTCGCGGCCGAAGGCCTGGAAGCGCTTTTGCGGATCGCGCTCCTTCGCCAACTCCGTGTGGCGCAGGTGGTCGAGCTGCTGGTAGCGCGACGCCTGGATCAGCTTCTCGGCGGAGCGCGCCCCCATCTCCAGCAGGCCGCGCTCGCCGCCATCTGTAGTCAGGTCGCAGAGGGCCTTCTGAAACCGGCAGTAGAGGGCGATGTCGTACCAGCCGCTGGCGAAGATCTGCTGCTCGAGCCAGGGAAGATCGCCCGGCAAGAGCCGGCGCTCCAGGTCTTCCTGCGAGATCTGCCCGTCCGCGAGGAGCTTCGAGATCGCCTCGACGGCGACCGCGAAGATGGTGCCCTTTATGGACGCTGCTGCTGCCATCTTCCGCCTTCCCCCGGTTTGATCGGTGCCGCGGGGCTTCCTCTTGAGGGAAGGAACGAGCCTAAGGGGCCGATTTTTAACCAGAGCGGCCCGGCTCAGGCGGCCGTCTGTTCCCAGTACTCGTCCGCGCCACAAGCCTCGCCTTCGGTCACGCTCAGTCCCACTACCTACGCCGCTTCCCGCCAGACGTAGCGATGGTGGAGACCGCCCACGTTTGTAGCGGGCATTAGCGCGAGACGATCCGGCAGACATGCCTCGTTGAGTGCGATCACGTGATCCAAGCACTCGCGGCGCAA
>DOUU01000084.1:0-774 GCA_003520425.1 Deltaproteobacteria bacterium | reverse complement strand
GCGATTGCGTTCAGCCCTGCTCTTTGGGACGCCATGTCGCGCGCCAGCTACAGATGTGGCCGCCGATGACGCGGCAATCGGTCATCACGACGATCGGGTCCTCCAAGCCTGCGATTGTGAACACCTGGCTGATGTAGCCGGTCGTTAGGGCGCACGTCTCGCGGTTTGGGATTGCGTAGTTAATCAGATCGAGCCGTGCTTGGCCGGGACCCTCGAGTTTCATGGTCATCTGCCCTGTGTCGTGCATCGTCTGCCAGAGCACGGAACGACGCCGCGCCAACGCGAGCTCGTCTGACTCCTTGATGAGGTGTGAGTAGATCTTCTTCATGTGCTGGTGGACGGCGAAACGCCCTATGCGCTCATAGGGATCTCCCGCGCCAACCGGGATCACTTTATTCCCCCTAGCCGCGAGGACGCGAGAAGTTCGTGCAGCCAAGGGCAGCTACCCATCGTTCAACGCAAGGGAGCGTCAATGCGGAAGAGAAGCACGAGGCGTGCCGTCGGCACGCGCCACCGGGCATTGCGCCTAAGGGCCCGCACGGCGTGCCACCTGCGAGAGAAGGAAAGGGCCGCGCGTCCAAAAGGAGCGAACGTCTCGCCACCCGAGCCCCCCCGGAAGCGAGCCGCTCAACCCCTGACTTCGAGGCGCGCGGACCGCAGTCAACACCCTACGCGGGTCGGCTGTAAAGCCCGAAAGCCGGCGCGAATCGAAGGCGCCTGGTCGCTCAGCCTTCGCTCTCGCGGGAATCCGCGAGGCAGATCGACCCATGTTGG
>DOUU01000247.1 GCA_003520425.1 Deltaproteobacteria bacterium | reverse complement strand
CCCTGGGAGTTCGCGCGCGTCTGGCATCTCGAGCCGTCGCTCACGGACCCGGACACCGTCTACGCAGGAGTCGAAGACGCCGCGTTGTTCCGTTCGACGGACGGCGGATGGACATGGCAGGAGTTCCCGGGTCTGCGTGGTCACGGCTCGGGGTCCGCTTGGCAGCCCGGAGCTGGCGGTATGTGCCTGCACACGATTCTCTTGCATCCGACCAATCCCCAGCGCATCTTCGTCGCGATCTCGTCGGCGGGCGTATTCCGTACGGACGACGCCGGTAAGGCCTGGCAACCGATAAACCGCGGCTTGCGCTCGGAACAGATTCCGAATCCAACGGCTGAGGTTGGCCACTGCGTTCATCGCATCGCGATGCACCCCTCGCGTCCGCACGTCGTCTTTATGCAGAAGCATTGGGACGTCATGCGCAGCGACGATGGCGGCGATTCGTGGCGCGAGGTGAGTGGCAACCTGCCCAGCGACTTCGGGTTTCCGATTGAGGTCCACGCGCACGAACCAGACACGATCTACGTGGTTCCGATCAAGAGTGACTCGGAACATTTTCCCCCGGATGGAAGGTTGCGGGTATATCGCAGCCGGAGCGGCGGAGACGAGTGGGAGGCGCTCACGAAGGGCCTTCCACAACGCGACTGCTACGTCAACGTGCTGNNGGCACCACCGGCGGGCAGGTGTACGCGTCGGCAGATGCCGGAGACAACTGGAAACCGATCGTTCGTGATCTTCCTCCGGTGCTCTCCGTCGAAGTCCAGACCCTTCCATGATCCGGGTCGTGCTGCCGGCGCATCTGCGGAGGCTGGCGCGAGTTGCCAGCGAGGTGCAGCTCGAAGTCTTGGGCCCCATCACGCAACGCTCGGTCCTCGATGCGCTCGAAGCTCGCTATCCGGTGCTTTGCGGGACGATCCGCGATCACGGGATGCAGCGCCGCCGACCGTTCGTGCGATTCTTTGCCTGCCAGCAGGATCTGTCTCAGGAGCTGCCGGATACCCCTTTGCCCGAAGCCGTTGCGACAGGCGCCGAGCCCCTCGTGATTCTCGGGGCGATGGCGGGCGGATAGGAGACCGAGTGGCGATGAGGGGCAAGTGTATGCCTCACTGTTCCGCCAGGCCATGATCAAGGCAAGTATCTACGCGTCCGGGAACGCCTTTGGGCGGCCGTGAAAAGCGAACCGCGAGATTGACCGGCCGCAAGGCTCACAGGTTGGATCGACTCGTCCCGAAGCCCAAGAAGAGATTGGCGGCTTCCCCAGCAGCGCTTATATTTTTTTTTGGACAGCGCTGCTAGAGCGAGCGAGTCATCTGGAAGACGATCAGCTCCGGGTGCGGGCGCTCCCACCGCCACAGATCCGGGGTCCCGTGCTGGACCGCCATCCAATTGATAAATCCCTCGGTGCTCCAGCAGAACACCTCTGGAAATGCACTCGCATCCGTAATCTCGATGATGTAACGATCCTTCGATTCCGGAGCGGGCTTCGGCTCCCAGCGCGAGAAGTTGTAGATGCTGGCGCTAAGTGTCGTGAGGCGTTTCAGGTCTCGGCCGAACGCCTGAAAGCGCTGGTCCGCATCCATCGCCTTCGAAAGCTGCGTGTGAGCCAGATACTCGAACTGGCTATAGAGCCCCGCCTGCAACAACCGTGCAGCCCTCGCCGCGCCGGACCGCCGCAGGTACTCGTGGCTTCCTCCGCCCTCGATCTCGACCAGCAACTCCATAAACCTCGCGTACGCGCGAATGTCGCACCATTCGGTAGGCCATACCGGGCGATCGAGGAACTCCAGGTCGTCCGGTTCGAGTCGATGATCGAGCTCATCACGAGAGATCTTCTTCGACTCTACAAGCCGCTGGAGATCCTCGACGACAAGGGCGAAGACCGAACCCTTGATCGACGGCACTGTCGGCATACGTACCCTCACCACAATCCTCAGGCGACCATCCAGTTCAAAAACTTTGTCAAAGGCGCGTCAGCGGACGCTGAACGGAGCGGGCCATGGGGAGACAAAGACTTGAGCTGCGGCCGCTCCCGATGCCCGATTTGGCCCTTCGACGACGGTTTGCATACAGCGCGCCTCTAAAATTGGAGGGACTACCGCCATCCGAGCACGCTCCCCCGTCGCCGTCATCGGTCAGGTGAGGAATCGGCTTGACGCCTTCCGGATTCTGCGGACCAAGGACTATGCAACTCCGTGTGAACCAGGACTTGCAGTACCTGCGCCCAGCTGGATGTGGTCTTTTAACCACGACTTCAAGAAAACCAACGAAAAGCAAGCGTCGCGTGCGCTTTGGGGCTCACCGGGAACTCGCAACAGCACGAACCGACGATCGGCTCGACTGCGTGGTTCGAGTTTCCTCGCTCACGACCCCCTCGAACTGGCCTGGAATCGAAACAGAGACGAGTACGCCGATACGTCCTCGGTCCCCGAGGTTCTTTGTTGGAGCATGCAGGGGCTCTATACTCGCCGGAGATGATTCCCCTTCGCTTGGAAAGCCCCCGCCAGGACCTCATCCCGCGGACGACTCGCTTCGTTTGGGCCTAAATGGAGTGCGTCATCCGAAAGACGATGACGTCCGGCACCGGCCGCTCCCACGTCCAAAGGTCGGGTTCACCCCGCGGCTTTGAGATCCGATTCACGAAGCCATCAGTTGTCCAACAAAGGCCTTCGGGGTAGGGGGCCACGTCCACATACTCCATCACATAGCGGTCGGCGTGTTCAGGGTCTTCCTTCACCTGCTGACGGCCAAAGTTCAGGAGACTCCCGAACATGGTGGTGATGAGGCGCAAGTCTCGGCCGAAGGCGAGGACGCGAGCTCGGGGATCTTTCTCCTGCGCGGCCTGGGTTCGATTTAGATACTCCATCTGCTGATATTGGCCGGCTTTGCGCAAGAGCTCCGCGGAGCGAGCGCCGCGCTCGCGAAGATATTCGTTCTTTCCCTCTCCTTCGACTTCCTTCAGGAGCTCGAGCAACCGCCCATAAGCTCCCACGTCGTACCAGCTGCTCGGGATCAGCGGCTGGTGAAGGAGGGTTACGTCGATCGGGCGGAGCCAGCGCTCAAGCTCGCCTCGAGCGAGAGTGCCGGCCGAAACAAGCTTCAAGACATCCTCAGCCGCGCGGATAAAGAGCGAGCCTTTGATAGAGGGCTGTGCGGACATCGTCTCTCTATCGGTCGAGCCCGGAGGTGCTTGAGCCTGGTTAGGGCGCGGGTGAGTTCTTCGGCGGCCAGCTCCGGCGGCTCTCGTCCAGCGGACTCATGAGTCCGACGTCATTTCCATCTGGATCCGCTACCACGGCGTAGCGAGCCCCCCAGAACGTGTCGTAGGGAGGCTGCCGTCCCTCGTAACCTGCAGCGGTGAGCTCCTTGTAGAGCCGGTCCACCTCTTCACGCGTCGCAACGGCGAATCCAAGCAGCGCGCGGCTGCTTCCTCGAGGCTTGCGCCACGCCGCGTTGTAGAGCCCCGCCAAGGCTTCGTTGTCCAACTCGAGCACGAAGCCATTTGCAAGTGTGATCTCTGAATGGCGCACGCCTTCGGGCGAGGAGCTTCCATCGGGCATGTCCAAGCCGAGGCGACGGTAGAACGCGAGGGTGGCGCTGAAGTCGCGCGCCACCAGGTTGAGCTGGTTGAGTACGGGTCGCGTGGTTTCCAAGGACCATCCTCCTATCTCAAGCGACGGCAAGCTCGCTGATCATCGTCCGTAGCGTAGTCTTGTACCCATTCGGCGAGCATGCAACAGGATGCTCTTGCACGCGCGATCTCCTTCTGATCCGGAGGGCTCGAGAAAAAAGCGAGCGTGCTCGCTGGCTTGCAGCCGGATTCTGGCGGCTTCCTCCGGGAAACGCACACTTTGGTCATGCGCAAGCGAGCAACACTCTCCTTCTCGCCGCATCGTCGCTGGCCGCTCCTTCTCACTGCTCTAAGCGCAGGAGTAGCGGTTCTCGCCAACACGCTTGGGCTCCGAATCAACACGACGGCCTCGATGCCCATCGGGCTCTATCGCGTCGTCCAGCTGCGCCTCAAGCGTGGTGCATGGGTGGTCTTCTGCCTGCCCGAAGAGGCAGCGCATGTAGGCCTTGAGCGCGCCTACTTGCGCAGGGGCCCATGCCCAGGGGGCTCGCAGGAACTCATCAAAGAGATCGCCGCCCTGCCCGGGGACCGCGTGACCCTTTCTCCCAGCGGGCTTACTGTGAACGGCTCCGCCATCCCAGGCGCTGCGCTGCATACGGTGGATCGCGCCCGTCGCATGCTTGCCCACGCACCCTTTGGGGAAAAGGTCGTTTCTCCAGGCGAACTCTGGGTTCTGGGTGTCGATCACCGCATGAGCTGGGACAGCCGCTACTTCGGTCCCGTACCCGTTGACCGCGTCCGAGCCGCAGCGATCCCACTGCTGACATTCGATCCGCCGTTGCCGGGAACAGAGGCTGCAGACGTTAAGACATCGCCCGAGCGGAACTCGGGACAGTAGGAGCAATGACGAATCTCGCGAGCGGGCGCTTGAAGATGCGACCTCCTCCCGGGCGGCTCCGCCGTGCGAGCGCGAGCCGTCTGCACGAGATTTCTGCTCCGTTTGCGAGGAACCGGCGAGGGATGCGGCCTCTTCCGCCCGCACGCGCGGGCTTCATCGGCTTCTCGCCATCCCTGCTTCAGCGGAGCATCGTCATCGTCCGCTGGGTCCCGAATCGCGGCGGCTCCCGCTGGCGCGCCCACGGTCGCTATCTCGCGCGAGAAGGAGCCCAGCCGGGAGGCCAGCCCGGCCGCGGCTTCGACGCCCACGAAGAAGCCATCGATATCGCGGACCGCCTCGGCGGGTGGCAACGCGCAGGGGATTCTCGCCTTTGGAAGCTCATCATCTCGCCGGAAACCGGCGAGAAACTCGACCTCCGCGAGCACGCGCGCGAGCTCGAGGCGACGATGGAGGGGGATCTCGGGATTCGCCTCGAGTGGGTGGGAATCGCCCACTTCGATACCGCCCATCCTCATCTGCACATGGTGATCCGGGGCCGAAGCGAGGAGGGAGTCGAGTTCCGATTGCCGCGGGAATATGTGGGGCACGGACTTCGCCTGCGAAGCCAAGAGCTCGCGACCCAGACGCTTGGCTTTCGGTTTGAGCGCGACCTCTCGGCCGCGCGTGAGCGCACGGTCGAGGCACAGAAATACGGCGAGCTGGACGAAGCGCTCGCGCGGTCGGCCGATGCTGCCCGGCGCCTCGATTTTGACTCTGCGGTGCCGAGCACGGCGGCGGCCCGCGAGCTCCGTCTCCAGCTTCTGCGGCGACTCCGCTTTTTGTCCAGCCTCGGCCTCGCCCGGCGCATCGGGAAGCGCGCCTTCGAGCTCTCCGAAAACTATCGCCCTTCGCTTGAAGAGATGCGGCGCTCGCGCGCCCTCCGGCGGAGCCTCCTGCGGTACGGCGAGCTTCTGGTGGATTCCCGGGCACCACAGGAGTTCACCGAGCTCGTCCCGGGCGTGGAGGTCCGCGGGCGCGTGGTGGGCGAAGCGGTGGACGATGCGGGAGACCAGACCTTTCTTGCACTTGAAGCCATGGACGGGACCGTCCACTTCGTTTCACAAACGCCGGAGACGAGGGAGTACCGGGATCGGGACGAGCTCGTGCGCGGGGAGATCGTGACGCTCCGTGCTGCTCATGGGCCGTCGGGTGGCGAGGGAGCGGTTCTCGTCGAGGTCACACGTCATGGTCGTTTGCCCGAGCTCGGGGCCGCTCCCGATCCTTCAACCCTGCTTGACCTCGTGGCGCTGCAAACCCTCCGTGAGCACGGCGGCGCTCTTCCGACGGACGGACCGTCTTCCGGCTTCGGAGCCGAGCTGCGGGAGGCCATCGCGGGCCGACTTCCCCTTCTGGAAGAGCACAGACTTCTGGAGGTCGTAGAGGAAGAGCGAGGCGGTGAGCGCATCCGTCGCCTTTTTGCGGCTGCGGGTGCGGAAGAGAGGATCGAGCGTGCCATGAAGGAGCGAGACCGAGAGCTGACGCCGCTTTCGGAGGTCGAGCGCATCCACGGAAAGCGCGTGGCTCACGCGAAGCTCGAGCTGGGGCGCGTCTATCAAGGCCGGGTCATCGCGATGGCGTCTGATTCCGAGGGGAGAGCGTACGTTGTACTCCACACGGATCCGGGCCTGACGGCCGTGCCCACGGCCGGGAGAAGGTTCCTCGTGGGCCAGCAGATCCATGCGCGCGCAGTGGCGCAAGAGGCAGCCAGCGAGCGGCGGTGGACACTCGCATGGCAGCTCAATGATCTCGAGCGGGAGGAGAGACGCGACCTAGTTCGAGGGCGCTGAGGCGCGGCGTAAAACCAAATGCGAGTCAGGCGTCGCGAGGCCTTCCGCCAAGAAGGGCCAGACGCTACGCTTCTCGTCACCGGGATGGCCGGTGTTCCACGCCCTGTGGAGACACCGTGCCGAGTTCGCCTGCCCTCTACCGCCTGCCCCAAGCTGCGCCGGGATCAGCCACTCGGGCCTACACGCGCTCGGCGATCGCCGCGCTCCTTCTGATCCTCATCGCCCTTTGGGCCACGACGCAGTGGACGGCCTGGCGTCTCCATTTCGCACCGGGACTCGGTGCACCCTGGCTCGCCTTCTCCCCTCTGTCGAGAGTTCTCTCCTGGCTCATCGCGACCGCAGCCTTCGGGTTGGCTCTCGTCGTCCTTTGGTGGCCGAGCCTGCGCTGGGCTTCGTTTCTCTTCCTCGCGTCGGCACTTCTCGCCCTCGCTCTCTCTGCAGGGTTCGTCTATGCGCCGTGGGCCTTTCTCGTCTGGGACTTTCGCTTCGGGAGGAACCCGCGTGTGGCACGGATCTTTCAGACCGGCCACTGGCTCATCGGGATCCCCCACGCAACCGTCCTCATCGCCATGATCTTCTCGTCCAGAGAGGCAAGGAGGCTAGGTGGGCAAACCGATAGCCACGGCTCGGCAAGGTGGGCGAACGCGGGTGAAGTACGCCGTGCGGATCTCATGCATCCCCAGGGCCTTTTCCTCGCGCAGTGGCACCACCTGCCAAAGAAGAAGCGTCCTGTCTATCTCCGCTACGAAGGGCCTCAGCATGTGCTGGGCTTCGCTCCCTCTCGATCGGGAAAAGGCGTGGGCTGGGTACTCCCGACGCTCCTTACATGGCCCGGGAGCATTCTCGTCCACGACATCAAGGGCGAGAACTGGGCCCTCTCCTCAGGCTGGCGGAAGGAGGCGCTTGGGAGCCTTTGCCTGCGCTTCGACCCTACCTGCAGAGATGGGAGCGCAGCCTGCTTCAATCCTCTCCTTGAGATCCGGCTCGGTCCTAGCGAGGTCCGCGATGCCCAGAATGTGGCCGACATGCTGGTCGATCCCGATGGCCACGGGGCCAAGGACCACTGGGATCTCACGGCCGAAGAGCTCCTTGTGGGCACCATCCTCCACGTCCTCTACGTGGGGAGGGAGAAATCCCTCCGCGGCTGCCTTGACCTTCTCTCGCATCCCACAAGACCCATCGCGAGTGTCCTGAACGAGATGGTCGACACCGAGCACGACCCTACGGGCGAGCGCGGCTGGATCGGCCGCTCGACGGGAGAGCGGACGAAGACCCATCCCGTTGTTGCCGGCGCGGCACGAGCGGTGATGAACAAATCCGAGAACGAGCGCTCGAGCGTCATCTCCTCGGCCGTAAAGTGCCTCTCCCTGTTTCGCGACGAGGTCGTGGCCGAGAACACCTCCGCTTGCGATTTCAGGATCGCGGACCTTGTTCAGCAAGAGCGGCCGGTGAGTTTCTATCTCACCGTCCCGCCCTCCGATCTCTCACGAACGCGGCCTCTCGTCCGGCTCCTGATCCAGCAGATCGGGCGCAGGCTCACGGAGCAGCTCCACTTCGAGGCCGGGCGGGCGGTTTCGAAGGCGCGCCACCGCCTTCTCCTTCTCATGGACGAGTTTCCGTCACTGGGACGCCTTGAATTCTTCGAGACGCAGCTCGCATTCCTCGCCGGCTACGGCGTGCAGGCATTCCTCATCGTCCAGGACCTCTCCCAGCTCTATGCGGCCTACGGCCGCAACGAGAGCATCGTCTCAAACTGCGGGATCCGGGTCGCCTTCTCTCCCAATCGGATCGAGACGGCGCGGCTCCTTTCGGAGATGGCGGGCACCATGACCGTTCACCGGAGCCGCCGCATGTACTCCGGTCACAGACTCTCGCCCTGGCTTTCCCACGTCATGGCGTCGGAAGAAGAAAGCCAGCGGCCGCTCCTTACCCCCGATGAGGCCCTGCGGCTGCCGGACGACGCGACGCTCGTCTTTCGCGCGGGTCACCGGCCGATCTATGCCCAGAAGGTCCGCTACTACGAGGATCCCCGGCTCCTCGCACGAGCGCGGATCCCGGCGCCGAGAGTGTCCGATCGGATCTCCGGGTGTGCGGGGAGCCACCCCTTCATGGGAGCGGAGGGCAAAAAGCACCTAGGTAGCGACCGAACACCGCCTAAAGAGCCCGCGCCGACGCTTCCTCGTGAGCCCGAAAGCGACCCCGCCCGTCCGGCGAGAACGAACGGAATGAAGAGCCCCTCTGCGAGGGATCTTCCCGACACTGAGGATCTTCTCAAGTGAAAGGGGAAGGGGCGAAAGCCGCGAGGCCGACCACGCGCCGCGCCGCCCGTTTCGAGCTCCGCGTGTGGTTCGACGCCACAATCTACGAGCGGATCATCCTCGAATCTGCCGCACGTGGAGGGTCGGCGTCGAAGACGGTCCGCGAGGCCATGCGCGAGTATTTCGCGCTGAAAGATGAACTCATTCCTGTGATCGGGAGAAGCGCCGTGCTAGAAAGCGCTTCCACATCCAAGAGGCTGCAGCCGCACTCTCCCCTCCAGCACCCCATCGTTCGGATGATCGAGGAGCACGCCCTGCAGGCGCGCAAGCTCGACTCGCTTCTGCAAGGACTCTCCGTCCTCGCATGCATGATTGACCAAGCCTATCAGGGTCTTGTCGGCCGGTTGAATCCCGTCCCTGCGGAGCTTCGTGCGCAGCGCGCGGCCGCCGCCGAGGAGAGCGCCCAGCGATGGCGAGCGGCGGTTTCGAAGCTCTTCCGTCGGAACTACGACCTCATTTCCGATCTCTCGAAGGTAGAGGACTAGACCTTTCTTCTTCCAGCGCGCCTTCCCCTGGCGAAGGGCTCCGACGGCGCCCACCTCTCGGGAAATCTCAGCGCGACGACGTTCTACGGAGCAATCCCCAGATCGCGCAGAAGTGAGCCGTGCGCGAGTGATTCTCTTGTGTTGTTCGTCGCTTGCATACGTTTATCAGATCCCGCAGTGTCAGGCGCAGGATGGAGCGATGGGCGCGGGCTGGAGCAGGTTGAAGCTCGCTCGCACGGTCGGGGTTGTCGCCCCGTCGCCGGTTTCAGGCTGGAGGAAGAGCTCGAACGCGTCGCCCGTGGGTGGCGTCACGGTGAAGGTGCCCTCGGTGAGCGAGACGCCTGGCGCGCTGAAGACCAGCGTGAACTGATCGGTATCTGCAGACGTGGGGCCGTCGACGACCGCCACAAGCTGGATCGGCGAGGGGTTCGCGCCTGCGACGGAGAACCACTGGCCCACCAACCCCTGAAACACCGCCTTCGAGAGAAGAGTGCCGCCGGCCGAGCTCGTCGTGCCCACGAGCCAAGGCGAGACGCCAGCCAGGATGATCGCGGTCGCACTCCCCTTGAGGAAATCCCGTCGGTCAAGTGAGGGGATCTCGATTTGCGTACCGTTGAGCGGCTCCCGGAGCATCGCACCTCCTCCATTCTTGCGTGAGATCCAGCTAGACGGCATCACAACGAGAAGAGTATTCTACGCCGAATTCGTGGCGCTGAGGGAGCGTTGATGAGCGAGCCGTTCCTGGGCGAGATCCGGATCTTCAGCTTCAATTTCCCGCCGAAGGGCTGGGCTTTCTGCAATGGCCAGCTCCTCCCGATCAACCAGAACCAAGCCCTCTTTGCCATCCTCGGAACGATCTACGGGGGCAACGGGGTGCAGACCTTCGCCCTTCCAAACCTACAGGCGCGGGTGCCGCTCCACTTCGGAGCGGGCATCGTCCTTGGACAACAGGGCGGGATCGAAGCGGTGACACTCTCGGCTTCCCAGATCCCCGTTCACATCCACTCGCTCTCGGCCTCGACCGATCCTGCAGTGGCCACGCTTCCAACGTCCGCTGCCCTCGCGAAAAAGCCTCGGTTCGGGGCCGACGTGTACGCGGCCCCGGCGACGGAGACTTCGCTGCATCCTGAATCCATCGGGAGCATCGGGGGAAGCCAGCCGCACGAGAACATGCAGCCCTTTCTTGTGCTGAACTTCGCGATTGCCTTGCAGGGGATCTTCCCCACGCAAAACTGAGCGCGGGGAAACGAGGGAACGGGGGTCGGACGTGAGCCAGCCTTACGTTGGGGAAATCCGGATGTTCGGCGGGAACTTTGCACCGGTGGGCTGGGCCTTTTGCGACGGCCAGCTCCTCGCGATCTCTGAGAACCCGGCGCTCTATCAGTTGATCGGCACGACCTACGGGGGCGACGGGCAGGCAACCTTCGGGATCCCCGACCTGCGCGGCAGGGTCCCCGTCCATCAGGGTCCGGGCTTCGGCCTGGCTCAGACTGGCGGGGTCGAGGAGGTGACGCTCACCGTCCAGCAGATCCCCGCCCACAGCCATCCGCTCGTTGCTGCTGGAGCTCCAGCCCAGGCGACGGCGGAGCCTGGGGGGAGTCTCCCTGCAGTCGCGACCACACCGCTCTACTCCCCGCCTGTGTCGGGAACGCTCGCGATGGACCCGGCTGCGGTTGGCGTAGCAGGAGGCTCGCAGCCCCACACCAACCTCGCGCCTTTTCTCTGTGTGAACTTCATCATCTCTCTCTTTGGCATTTTCCCGTCGCAGAGCTGAGGAGCTTCTATGTCTGATTCCTTCGTCGCCGAGATCCGGATCTTCTGCGGCAACTTTGCGCCGAAGGGCTGGGCGTTCTGCAACGGCCAGATCCTTCCCATCTCCCAGAACACGGCGCTCTTCTCGCTCCTCGGAACGACCTACGGCGGCAACGGAACGAGCAACTTCGCCCTCCCGAACCTCCAGGGCGCCTTCCCGATGCACCCGGGCCAAGGGCCCGGCCTCACGCTGCGAGACCTCGGCGAGATCGGCGGGNNGGACCGTGACGCTCATCGCTTCGGAGATGCCCGTGCACTCGCACCCCCCCTTCGCGAGCGCAGATGCCGCTGCGAGCGCATCGCCCGTTCCCGGGTCGACCGGCTCGGTGATGCTCGCGGCAACGTCGGTGCCGGTCTACGGAGCCTTCACGGAGCCGACGCAGCTCGCCGCCGACGCGATCGGAGCGGCCGGGGGGGACCAGCCGCACGAGAACCGCCAACCGTATCTCGCGCTGAACTTCATCATCGCGCTCCAGGGAGTTTTCCCCGCGCGCAGTTGAGGCGACGCTTGCGACCCACCGCTGTGACGCTGCGCCCCGCCCGAGCGGACGACGCGATCTTTCTCCGTGCTCTCTATGCCACGACGCGCGAGGACGAGCTCTCGGCCCTCGCTTGGAGCGAGGCCCAAAGGGAGCTCTTCCTCTCGCTCCAGCTCGAGGCGCAGGAGCGTCACTACCGCACGAGCTACCCGCATGCACACTTCAACGTGATCGAGCACGACGGGGCGCCCGTGGGTCGCCTCATCGTTGATCGCGGAGAGAGCCTAATCCGCCTCGTCGACATCGCTCTCCTGCCTGCGCACCGCGGCGCGGGCCTCGGGAGCGCCCTCCTGCGCGAGCTCCAAGAGGAGGCCGCACCCAAAGGGAGTGCCATCGTGCTCCACGTCGTGCGGACGAATCCTGCGCTCCGCCTGTATGAGCGACTCGGCTTTCGCGTGGTTCGAGAAGAGGCGATCTACGTCGCGATGGAGTGGCGACCGGGGGCCGAGACGCCCCTCGAGGCTCAGCCGAAGACCGCCTCGTAGCGCACGCCGCCTTCCTCGCGGCCCAAGGGCACAAGGAAGATCTCGAGGACGCCGAGTGCGGGATGCTCGAGCCGGCAGATCCGCTGCGGAAGGACCGGTGCGTGGGGACCCCGGAACTCGAGCGAGAAACCTGCGCGCGCACCTTGGGTGGCAGGGACAGCGGTGGAGTCGGCGCGCTCGAGCACGAGCTCGAGTGCGCGCCCTTCGTGGGCGAGCCGGAAGGCCTGCCCCATACAAGGAGTGAAGTCGTCGATCGTGAGGACGGCGAGGCGCGTGCCCTCGTCGGCCGAGGGGGCGAGCTGTGCGGGGTCACCTCCCACGGGCACGCCTCGCGCAACCGATTGCGAGCATCGCTGCGGCGAGGAGCACGCCTGTCGACGGCTCGGGGACAACCGCCACATCGAGGGCGATCGTGAGGCTGCCGACGTCGATAGCAGGGGGCGGGATGTCGCCAATTTTCACCGTATCGACGGGCACTGTCACGGAGTCTGCGGTGAAGGTCACGGGGCCGAGGTCCGTGAGGTTCGTCGTCGTCACGTGGATTCCGACGATCTCCGTCGGCACGTCGAAGAATACAAGGTGTGAGAAGGTGTAGTGCGTGCCGCTCGGAAAGCCGGTCGAGCCGCCGGGCGCGCCTTCCTCCAACGAGAGCGTAATGCTCTGCGCTCCGATGTCGATGCTCTCCGTCCCGAGAAGGATATTACTCTCTCCAATCGGGGAGCCATCTCCCGGCGTGATCTC